>NZ_JACMOM010000247.1 GCF_014378035.1 Aeromicrobium sp.
AGGAGGCCGGCAAGCGCGTCGGCACCCCGATGCTCGCAGTCGTGGTCGCCATCGAGGCGGCCGACCTGCTGTTCGCGGTCGACAGCGTGCCCGCGGTCCTCGCGGTGAGCGATGACCCGTTCATCGTCTACACCTCCAACGCCTTTGCCATTCTCGGCCTGCGCGCGCTCTACTTCCTGTTGTCGGGCCTGCTCGACCGGTTCCATTACCTTGGCACCGGCTTGGCCCTGATCCTCGCTTTCATCGGCGTCAAGCTGATCCTGCAGGCCACTCACAAGACCATCGACACCTCCATCCCGGAGATTCCCTCGCTGGTCAGCCTCGGCGTGATCATCGTGGTCCTCGCGGGTTCGGTCGGACTCAGCTTCCTGAAGCCGAAGAACGATGACAAGGAAATCTCGAAGGTCGAACCTCGTTGACCCATGCGCAGCACGATCTCAGGCCGGACCACGGATAACGCCGCCGTCTAGTCGTGCTGTCTCGACCGCCCTACACCTACCCTCCCGAAGCAGTCGTGAGGTCCGCGACCGCTCGGGTAGGGTCGGTGGTGCTGAACACCGGATCCCTTGTGAACTAGGGGTGTTCGTTCAGCCCGACCGTGTGAACGCAGGTCAGAGGCACTTTTCGTGAGAGGTCGGAGGGCCGCCGCTGGCTGCCTTCCGTTCTGACCAGCGACCATGGGATTGACGTTGACGCTCTCCGCCATAGCCGTCTTCTGCGGCTCCAGCCTGGGCAGCGATCCGGCCTACGCCGAGGCGGCGCGGCTGACCGGTCGAACACTTGCCGAGCAGAGCATCGACGTGGTCTACGGCGGTGGCCACGTCGGCCTGATGGGCACGTTGGCCGACGCCGCGCTCGAAGCCGGGGGCCGGGTCATCGGGGTCATCCCGCGTCAGCTCGACGACCGCGAGCTGGCCCACCATGGGCTTTCCGAGCTGCATGTCGTCGAGTCGATGCACGAACGCAAGGCGCTGATGGCAGAGCTGTCGGACGCCTTCATCGCGTTGCCCGGCGGCGCGGGCACCCTCGAGGAGATCGCTGAGCAGTGGACGTGGGCCCAGCTGACGATCCACGCCAAGCCGAGCGGGTTCCTCGACGTGGCCGGTTTCTGGATGCCCATGCGCGCGATGCTCGAGCGCATGGTGGCCGACGGATTCGTCCGCGCCGAGCAGTCGGGCATCGTCACCTTCTCCGACGATCTCGTCGCCCTGCTGGATGTCCTCGCGGCACCACCGTCGTGGGCCGACAAGTGGGGTGACGGCGGCACCGAGACGCCGGTTCCGTGACGGCAGCTCGACCCGTGGTCCATGTCGCCGCGGCGCTGACCGTCGACGCCGCAGGCCGCGCGCTCATGGTCCGCAAGCACGGGACATCAGTGTTCATGCAGCCCGGAGGCAAAATGGAGCCGGGGGAGAGCCCGCTCGAGGCGCTGCGGCGAGAGCTCGTCGAAGAGCTGGGGCTTGTGCTGGGAGCCGATCGGTTCACCTGGTTGGGCACCTTCGAGGAGGACGCCGCCAACGAGCCAGGGCACAGGGTGCTCGCCGAGGTGTTCCGCCTGACGGTCGACGCCGACGAGCCTGTGCCGGCGGCCGAGATCGCCGAGTGCCGGTGGGTCGATCCGGCTGACCCGGGTGACATCGAGCTGGCTCCACTCAGCAGCCGCGTCCTGCTGCCCATCTTGAATCAGTAGGGCCTCGCTCAACTCAGCGTCGACGTAGGCGGTCGAGCGCACGTCGATCACGTTTGGTGGGGCGACCCGCACCACGGTCGCGACGCGGCATCAACGCGACCTCCTCCTTGGGTGGGGGCGCCGGGGTGTGATCGACGTAGCACTCGACGGCGACACCAGCTCCAACCCGTTTGACGATGATCCGGGCCACGACCACGGTGCGCATGCCCCCGTCGGTGAGGGCCTCGACCCGATCGCCGACGCGTACAGGCTGCGCGGGCTTCGCCTTGGCGCCGTTGATGCGCACATGGCCGGCACGGCACGCAGCCGAGGCCAGCGACCGTGTGCGGTAAAGGCGAACGGAGGACGTCCACACGTCGGCGCGGGTCGTGTCCATGAGCCAACTCTATGCACGCGGACCCTATGCTTCGGGCATGGGCAACGACGACGTCACCACGGTCCCGATCACCGGCGACATGATCCGCCTGGGCCAGTTCCTGAAGTTTGCCGACTTCGCTGAGTCCGGCTCGGCGGCGCGCGACCTGATCGTCGGTGGCGACGTGACGGTCGACGGGGAGGTAGAGATCCGCCGCGGGCGGCAGCTCGCCAAGGGGATGCTCATCGAGGTACAAATGCCTGCCGGGACGCTGTCCGCACGAGTGGGTTGAGGGCCGCGCGAACCGGTTGATCGGTCAAAAAGTCAACCTCTTGACCGTCAGGCATGGCGGCGACATGCACGACAAACCGCTTCGATTCCCGAAGATCTGGTTGGCCGACCGAGCAGGCTACTCGCGACCACCGGAGACGGCAGACACCAACCAGTCGTTGCCGCGCTTCTCGACGGGGATGAGCTCTTGCTGCTTCTTGCCGTCCTGCCGGTAGTTGATTTGCACCATGGCGACGTTGCCATCCCGGGACGCGAGCTCATATGTGAACGACGACGGCTTGAGCCCTCGGTCGCGGTATGACCTCTGCACCTCCGTCACCTCGGAGCACTTGATGCTGCTGGGCCGCGCAGAGACCTTGCGCAGTGCTGTGCAGTTTCCGTCGGCGAAGGCGGCCGTCGCTGTCTTGACCGTGTCGACCGGCCCCGGGCCCTCCAGATGGTGTCGCACCAGAGTGCCGGCCCAGATGGCGACGCTGAGCGCGATGAGCATGGCCGCGAGCTTCAGCATCGGCGATGTCCTGGACGTCGTGCGGTTGCCCTCCATGACACTTGAACGTACCGGCGCACAGGTCCACACGCGACCGCTCGACAGCTCAGGCACCTACAGTGAGCGCGTGGCACAACAGGGCCGAGAGGCCGATCGTCAGATCGACATCATCGCCGATCGCGAACGTCCCTCGTCGTTCACTCTTCGCATCGACGGGACCGACCAGTCACATGTTGACCTGGCCGATCCGACGCGACTCGAGTTCGACTACATGCAACGCATCGCTGATGTCATCGACGGGCACGGCGTCACGGGCGAGCCGTTGCGGGTGGTGCACATCGGCGGAGCGGCGATGACAATTCCGCGCTACGTCGCGGCTACTCGGCCACGGTCGGCACAGACCGTGCTCGAGCCCGACGAGCGCGTCACGGCGTTGGTACGGGCCGAGCTTCCACTGCCACGCAACAGCGGCATCAAGGTCCGAGCCGTCGACGGCCGATCGGGGATGGCGACCCTGCGACCCGACTTCGCCGACATCGTGGTGCTCGACGCCTTCGACGGTGCCCAAATACCGGCCGATCTCTGCACCGCAGAGTTCTTCGACGTCGCCTCAGGTGTTGTCGCTGAACGCGGACTGCTGCTTCTCAACCTCGCCGACCGGGCGCCGTTCCCTTATGTGCGGCGCGTCCTGCGGGGTGTGCTCGGCAGCTTCGCGCAGGTCATGATGAGCGCCGAGCCGGCGACGCTCAAGGGCAGACGTTTTGGCAACATCCTCGTCGTCGCGTCCCAGTCACCGATTGCGTGGGAGGCTCTCGCGCGGCGGGCGGCGAGCTCGCCGTTTCCCTACCGTGTGCTGCCGTACCGAGACGTCCTCGACCGCTTCGCCGGCGGCACTCCGTTCACCGACGCCGACAGCGAGCAGTCCCCGGCACCGCCGGGTGGGGCGACTTTCTTCAGTTGATCGTCACCAGCCGCGCAGTCAGCCGGGGGAGCGACCGGTCGTGTAGCGAACGTCCTGGCGCAGGTGGAGACGCCCGTCCTCCCCACGGGCCTCCTCCAACAGTGCCGCGGCGTCGGCGACAAGGCGGGGCTTCTCGTGGTCCGGCACGCAGCTCCACATGCGACGCTGGCCCACGCTCATCGTCCACCGTTGCCATGCGTCGACGTCGTCGAACACCACGTCGATCGGCTCGACGAGGGTGCTGACGGCCACGGCACCTGCACCGCTGACCAGGGCATCGACGCCGTCGGCGCTGGCGAAAGGCCCGCGGGTGCCGCTGGTCCGGGCGTCGAGCATCGTCGGTGGGAGGTAGGTGACAAACAGCTCGTCGACTGCGGCCCAGACAGAGTCCTGCCGGCCGAAGGTCGTCAGGCCGAGTCGTCCGCCGGGCACCAGCAGGTCAATCCAGCGGGACAGCGCGGAGGCGGGATCCGACAGGAAGAAGATCACCGCTGCCGAGGCGACGATGTCGGCCGTCGCGGGAGCGAGAGGTGGGCTGGACGCGTTCAGCTCGAACACCCGCACCTGTGGCAGGTGGCGTGTGTCGGCACGAGTGGCTTCGACCATGGCCGGCGAGAGGTCGCCGGCGATCACCTCGCCGGTGGTACCGACCAGGTCGGCGAGGGCGAAGGTCACTGCGCCCCTGCCGCACCCCAGGTCGATCGCGCGTTCCCCCGGCTGAGGCGCGAGAAGGTCGACGAGACGCCGTGCCATGGGCCCGAAGAAGTCGACACCGACGTGATCGTACGTGGGCGCGAGCTCGTCGAACAGGCGCGCGACCTGCTGCTCGGGGGTACTCATCCAGCCAGTATCGGGCAACCCACCCTGTCGCGTCCTCGACACTGAGGGACGGGGATCTCGATGCTGATGACGTGACGAGGTCGGGTCAGGCGTGCAGTGCTTCGGCGAGGGCGTCGACAGCGTGGTCGATCTCTTCGCGGGTGATGACAAGAGGAGGGGCCATGCGCAGGGTGCGTTCGTGGGTCTCCTTGCAGAGGACTCCCCGATCACGCAGTGCCAACGAGACCTCACGGCCGGTGCGGCCGGCGGGGTCGATGTCGACGCCGGCCCAGAGACCGCGCCCGCGAACCTCCGACACGCCCTTGCCGACGAGCGTGTCGAGCCTTCCGTGCAGATACCCCCCAAGGTCGAGCGAGCGCTGCTGGAACTCGCCGGTCGCAAGCAGCTCGACGACGGCTCGACCGACAGCGCACGCCATCGGGTATCCACCGAACGTCGAACCGTGCTGCCCTGGTTTGAGCACACCGAGAACATCGGCTCGTCCGACGACGGCGGACACGGGGAGGATGCCGCCGCCCAGTGCCTTGCCGAGCGTGTAGAGGTCGGCCCGCACGTCGTCGTGGTCAAGGGCAAAGAGCTTGCCGGTGCGAGCAAGGCCCGACTGGATCTCATCGTCGATCAGCAACACGTTGTTCTCGTCGCAGAGGGCTCGGACGCCCTGGAAGAACCCCGCCGGGGGCATCACGACGCCGGCCTCACCCTGGATGGGCTCCATCAGGATGGCCGCGGTGTTGGGGCCTATCGCCGCGCGTATGGCGTCGAGGTCGCCGTAGGGCACGGTGACGAACCCTGGCGTGAACGGCCCGAAGTTGTCGTGGGCTGCCGGGTCGTCCGAGAACGACACGATCGTCGTGGTGCGTCCGTGGAAGTTGCCGGCCGCAACGATGATCTCGGCACGGTCGGACTCAACGCCCTTGACCTCGTAAGCCCACTTGCGTGCCACCTTGATGGCCGACTCGACGGCTTCGGCCCCGCTGTTCATCGTGAGCACCATCTCGGTGCCGGTGAGCTCGGCCAGCTCGTGGCAGAAGGCGCCGAACTGGTCGTTGTGGAACGCGCGGGACGTGAGAGTGAGCCGGTCGAGCTGCTCGCGAGCGGCGGCGACCAACGCGGGGTGGCGATGACCGAAGTTGAGAGCCGAGTAGCCGGAGAGAAAGTCGAGGTAGCGGTTGCCGTCGACATCGGTCACCCACGCGCCCTCGGCCTCGGCGATCACGACCGGCAGCGGGTGATAGTTGTGCGCACCCCACTGCTCGTCGAGCGTGATGTACGAAGCAGTGTCGAACCCAGTTGTTGCCATGTGTTCACGGTATCCGAGGCACATCGGCGAACGAGGGTGGTGGGTGAGCGTCCACAGGAGAGCGGCGGATGGGGGGCCGAGTCACCGTCGTGCGTGGACGCCAACTCACCGCCTCGGGGTGGTGGATTGGCGCAAGATACTCTGCGATCGTGCCGTCGTCCGCTGCCTGCGTCCGTGCCCGGGTGGCGGCCGGCCCCGTCCGGGTGGCTCGCTCGGTGGCTGCAGCGCTGGTCTGCACGGCAACCGCGACCTCGGGACACATGGCAGGTGGCGGCACCGTGTCCGGCCCAGCGCTCGTGGCCATGTTCATCGGCGCCACGGCTGTCGCCTGGCTGCTGTCGGCGCGACGTGTCACCTCCGGGCAGCTGGTCGGCCTCCTGATGCTGTGCCAGGTCGTCCTGCACCTGGGTTGCTCGACCACCGACATGTCGATGTCGGTCTCGATGCTGCTGATGCACCTCACCGCGACCGCGGCCAGCGCTGCTCTGCTGGCGCGCGGCGAGACACTGGTGTGGGCGGTTGCGCGGCGACTCGGCCTCACCGCGTCGCCGCTGTGGGTGCAGGCCGACGGTGTTGCCGTCTGCTGCCTGCCGAGCCCGCTGCTCGTCACCCGCACGCTGCGTGACACACGGCTGACCTACGTGCGCGTCGAGAGAGGTCCGCCGAACGGGTCCTGACGACCCGTTCTGCACACTTCACTCTCAGGAAGATTCGTATGAATTGCCTCACTACGCGGCTACGATCAGCCGCGCTCATCAGCACCACCACTGCCCTTGTGTCGATCGCCGGACCAGCGTCGGCCCACGTCTCGGTCTGGACGCCGGACGCGTTGCGCGGAGGGTTCGGCAAGGCCGTGTTCCGCGTGGCGACCGAGTCAGAGACGGCGTCGACCAAGAAGGTCGTCGTCACACTGCCCGAGGACACCCCGTTCGCGTTCGTCTCCGCCGGATACAAGCCGGGGTGGAAGGCGGCGATCGCGATGGTCAAGCTCGCCAAACCGACAAAAGTGGGGGAGTTCACGCTCACCAAGGCGGCCCGGACGGTCACCTGGACCACGACCGGCGATGGCATCCCACCCTCGCAGTTCGACGAATTCTCGATATCGGGCGGGCCGATGCCCCAGTCCAAGGACATCTCGTTTGTCGCGACACAGACGTACAGCGACGGCGAGGTAGTCGCTTGGAACCAGCCCCAGAAGGGCGACACGGAGCCGGAGCACCCGGCGCCCGTTCTCGCCCTGACGGCGTCGGCCAGCGGCGCTCATGCCGACCCGGAGGTGACTGGATCAGCAAAGGACGACTCGGGCAACGACGCCGGTATCTGGCTGGGCGGGGGCGCCCTCGTGGTCGCAGCGACTGCACTTGTTGTCGCGCTGCGACAGAATCGACGTCGTGGGTAACGTTCTTCTCCGTGGGCTGGTCCTGGGCCTCACGCTGCTCGTACTGGGGTCGGGCCCGGCGTCGGCGCACGCGTCGCTCGTCGGGTCCGACCCCGCGGACGGATCCTCCCGAGCAACAGCACCATCGACGATCGTCCTGACCTTCAACGAGAACATCGGCGACCCTGCCTTCGTCGTGGTCACGGCGCCGGACGGGACGAAGGTGAGCACCTCGAAGGTCAAGGCAGTCGACAGGACGGTGACCGCCACGGTGGCCGACATCGACAAGAAGGGGCGCTACTCCGCCTCCTACCGGGTCGTCTCGACCGACGGCCATCCGGTCGAGGGCACCTTCAGCTACACCGTGAGGTCTGGGCAGGCAGTCGAGCAGGTCAGCACCCCGACCACCAAGAGCTTCGTCCACCGGCACACCGCGCACTTCTTCTGGGGCCTGCTTGCGGCAGCGGCCGCCATCGCCCTGCTGCTCGCACCGCTGAGGAGGCGTGATGACAAGAGCAACGCGTGACGTGGCTGTTGGTTTCGTCCTGGCGGGCTTCGTGCTCGTCGCCTTCCTCGAGATCGGGGGAGGGGCGCCCGTCGTGGGCGCACCGGGCCTGCCGGACCCGGGCCAGGTCGTGGGTTGGGCGCTGCCGCTCACCCGGCTGATCACCGATGCGTCCGCCGTCTTCGTGATCGGCTTCCTGGTCGGCGCAGTGTTCCTGCTGCCGTCGTCGGAGAAGGACGTGCAGGGCCTCTCGGTCGAGGCCGTCCGTGTGGCGTCGAGGTGGGCGGCTGTCTGGTCCGTCTCGAGCATCGTGCTGTTCGTGCTGAACGTGTCCGACGTCTTCGCGCAGCCACTGGGCAACCTGTCATCGGCATTCGTCACGGGCTATGCGGGCACGTCAGCGGGCCGCGCGATCCTGCTGCAGGCCGCCGCAGCGGCGCTCGTCGCCCTCCTGACCCGCTGGACGCTCGGCACGCGCGCTCTTGCCGGCATCCTCGGCCTCGCGATCGCGACCATGGCACCCATCGCCCTGACCGGGCACGCCGCATCATCAGGCTCGCACGACCTTGCGACGACGAGCCTCCTGCTCCACCTCGTCGGTGTCACGCTGTGGGTAGGCGGGTTGGCCGCACTCGGCTGGGTTGCGGTGCGTGGCAGCAAGCGACTCGATGCGGCAACCACCCGATTCTCCTCGCTGGCCATCTGGGCGTTCGTCATCGTGGGCGCCTCGGGCGCCGTCAATGCGGCGGTGCGGCTCGGCTCCTTCGATGAGCTGGTCGGCTCGTCATACGGCAGGCTCGTGATGATCAAGGTCTTGGCGCTTGCCACGCTCGGCTGGTTCGGCTGGAGCCACCGCCGACGCATCGTCCGGCAAGGGTCGAGCTTCGCCCGCCTCGCCTTCACCGAGCTGTTCATCATGGCTGCGACCATCGGACTGGCGGTCGCGTTGTCCCGTACGCCCACGCCGGTCGGTACCGACACGCTGACGACCCCGATCGAGGACCTCCTCGGAGGACCGTTGCCGGCAGCGCCCACGGTGGTCCGTCTCCTGTGGGGCTTCTCCGGCAACGGAGTGGGTCTGGCGATCGTGGGTCTCGGTACGGCGCTCTACCTGCGGGGTGTCCTGACGATGCGGCGTCGCGGCGACGCGTGGCCGGTCGGTCGGTTGATCTCCTGGATGATCGGCATGCTGGTCGTCTCGTGGGCAACCTTCGGCGGGCTCGGCGTCTACTCGCACGTGCTGTTCAGCGCCCACATGGCGTCGCACATGCTGTTGTCGATGGTCGCGCCGATCTTCCTCGTGCTCGGTGCACCGATGACGTTGGCCCTGCGGACGCTTCCCGGTCCGCGCCAACCGGGGGAGGTCTCGCCCCGCTCGATGCTGTTGACGTTCCTGCACTCCCGGTGGTCGCAGTTCTTCACCCACCCGCTCGTGGGGCCGGTGCTGTTCGTCGGCAGCCTCTACGGCCTGTACTTCAGCGGGGCGTTCGAGTCGCTGATGGGCAACCACTGGGGTCACGCCGCGATGGAGATCCACTTTCTCGCGGTGGGCACCCTCTACTACTACGTGCTGATCGGCATCGACCCGTCACCTCGGGCTCTCGCGCCGATCGTGCGTTTCGGGATGCTGCTCGTGACGGTGCCGTTCCATGCGTTCTTCGCCATCGCGGTGATGTCGTCCAACACGATCTTCGCCGGCGACTACTGGCGCTCGCTCGAACGCCCCTACCGCACCGATCTGCTCGCCGACCAGTACCTCGGCGGAGGAATGGCCTGGGCGATGGGCGAGATCCCGCTGATTCTGGTGATGGGCGCGATCCTCGTGCAGTGGTTCCGCACCGACTCGCGTGAGGCCAAGCGGTTCGACCGCGCGGAAGCCCGCAACGAGGACGCCCAGCTGGAGGCCTACAACGCGAGCCTGCGCGCGCTTGCCGAGCACGGAAAACGGCGAGAGCCCTAGACCGAGAGCTCGACACGCCGCACATCGGGAACCCCGCACCCCGCGTGCCCTGGACACACGAAGACCCACCACCCGGGGGCAGTGGGTCTTCGTGTGTCGTGGATCAGAAGATGATCTGGCCGCCAGCTGTGGCCGCGGTGAAGCGCTCCTGCGCGTCGGCCCAGTTGACGATGTTCCACCAAGCCTTGACGTAGTCGCCCTTGACGTTGAGATAGTCCAGGTAGAAGGCGTGCTCCCACATGTCGAGCTGAGTGATCGGGATCAGCGTCGCCGGAATGTTGTTCTGCTGGTCGAAGAGCTGCACGACGACGAGCCTCTGGCCCAGGGTGTCCCAAGCCAGGATGGCCCAGCCGGAGCCCTGCAGGCCCAGCGCTGTGGCCTCGAACTGCGCACGGAACGCGTCGTACGAGCCGAAGTTGTCGTCGATCGCCGCGCCAAGCTCGCCGGTGGGCTTGTCGCCGCCCTCCGGAGAAAGGTTCTTCCAGAAGATCGAGTGGTTGATGTGACCACCGAGATGGAATGCGAGGTTCTTTTCCAGCAGGTTGATGTTGCCGAACGAGCTGGTGGCACGAGCCTCTTCGAGCTGCTGCAGCGCCTGGTTGATCCCCGTGACGTAGGCCTGATGATGCTTCGAGTGGTGAAGCTCCATGATCTTGCCCGATATGTGCGGATCCAGAGCGCCATAGTCGTACGGCAGATCCGGAAGTGTGTAATCAGCCACGCATCCTCCTCGGGACGTGGGCACCGCGTGCCCATGATGTTCTGTTGTTGGGTGGTTTTCAACAGCCAGTCTGTCAGTCCTGTCCCCCGACGCAAGAGCGGTGCCCGCCCGGTGTGCTGCGGGGCCGTGTCCACGACTGCGCGTGCGGTGTCATGTCCTAGTCTGTCTTTGAACATTCCCGGGGGCTGCGTGTGCGAGGAGGTGGGCTGTGGTGGAGGACCGGATCCTGACGATCCCGAACGCACTCAGCTTCGTCCGTCTGCTTCTCGTGCCGGTGTTCCTGTGGCTGGTGCTGGGCCCCAAGTGGGACGAGCTCGCCCTGGTGGTCCTGATGGTGTCGGGCGTCACCGACTACCTGGACGGCAAGCTGGCCCGCACGTTCAACCAGACGTCGAAGATCGGCGCGATCCTTGACCCCGTCGCCGACCGTTTCTTCATCCTCGCCGTCGTGATCGGCCTCGGCTACCGCGACATCATTCCATGGTGGCTGGCGGTGATCCTGCCGTTGCGCGACGTGTTCTTGTTCAGCCTCGTGCCTTTCCTGCGTACGCGGGGCTACAGCTCGCTGCCCGTTCACTTCCTGGGCAAGGCGGCCACAGCCAGCCTTCTCTACGCGTTCCCGCTGCTGCTGCTCGGTGACGCCACTGGCACCGTCGCCGACCTTGCCAACGTCTTCGGGTGGGCGTTCACGATCTGGGGTGTGGCTCTCTATTGGTGGGGTGGCGTGCTCTACGCGTTCCAGGTACGCCGGCTCATGACCTCGACGGCCCCGATCCAGCGGGACTGATGATGTCGGAGCACGACACCCAGACCCAGGCCGAGGGCCTGCTCGAGAAGATCGCCGACACCGCGCTCGACGACGACTACTACGTCGTCCGAGCGGGGCCGCACGAACAGGCGCGCGAGTTCAACACGGTGCTCACTGCTCTCGTCCTGGCGGTCTTTGCGCTGCTCATCGTCATGGCCGCGCAGCAGACTCGCAGCGACCGTCCCGCCACCGAGCGCGAGCGCAAGACGTTGATCAGCGACGTCGCCGCCCGCAAGAAGGTCCTCGCGGGCCGCGAGGCGTCCGCCGCCAGGCTTCGCGCAGAGGTGACCGACCTCTCAGCCTCGGTGAATCGATTCGACCCCAACGCCGAGTCGCTGCGAGTGCTGACCGCCGACCAAGGCGCGTCGGGCCCCGGCATCAAGGTCACCGTCAGCCCAAGCTCCCCTGGCAACGATGACGGCCTCATCACTGACAGCGACATGCACTTGTTGGTCAACGGACTCTGGTACGCGGGGGCCGAGGCGGTCTCGATCAACGGGCAACGCATCGGGACGCTGACGGCGATCCGCTCGGCCGGGTCGGCGATCACCGTCAACTTCACGTCGATCGGTCCCCCCTACACCGTGGTCGCCCTCGGCGACTCGGAGACGATGCAGACGCGCTTCGTCGACAACCCTGCGGGTCGCTACTGGGCTTCGCGGAAGAAGGATTCCGGTGTGAGGTTCGACGTGACACCATCAACCGAGCTGCGTGTGGCGGCTGCGCCCAGGGCGCGACTGACTCTCAGGCACGCGCGGGCCATCAAGGGGGAATCGTGATACCGGTCATCGGGCTCGTGGTCGGCATCGTCGCCGGCCTGCTGCTGCAGCCGTCGGTTCCCACGAGTCTGCAGCCGTACCTCCCGATCGCGATCGTGGCCGCGCTCGACGCCGTGATCGGCGCTCTGCGGGCGCTCGGCGAGCGCCGGTTCAACGACAGGGTGTTCGTCGTGTCGTTCATCTCCAACGTCGTGATCGCGGCGTTCATGGTCTACCTCGGCGACCAGCTGGGTGTCGGGTCGCAGCTCTCGACCGGCGTCGTGGTGGTCCTCGGCATTCGCATCTTCGCCAATGCCGCCGCCATCCGCCGCCGGATCTTCCATGCCTGATGCCAGGAAAGGCTGGCGATCTCTCCTGCGGCCAAGCGTGTCGCAGCTCGCCGTCGCGGTGCTGATCGGCGGGCTCGCCTTTGCCGTCACTCTGCAGATCCGACAGGACGACAGCGACAAGTACTCAGGTGTCAGGGGCGACGAGCTCGTCGAGCTCCTGAAATCTCTGGACTCCGCCAACGAGCGGCTCGGGACCCAGATCGACGAGCTGACGATCACGCGCAACGGGCTGTTGAGCAGCACCAAGCTGTCCGACAGGGCGGAGAAGCAGGCCAAGCAGCGCGCCGAGCAGCTCAGCATCCTGGCTGGCACCTCGGGTGCCACCGGGCCGGGCATCGAGGTGGTGATCGGCGATCCGGACCAGAGAATCGGTGCGTCTTCACTCCTGGATGCCATAGAAGAGCTGCGAGATGCTGGTGCCGAGGCGATTGCCGTCAATGGCGTCGCGCGGGTCGTCGCGCAGACCTATTTCCTCGACGTGGGCCCGGAGGTCCGGGTCGGCGGGCGCGAGATCAAACGGCCCTACGTCATTGAGGCCATCGGCAACACGAACACGCTGTCGGAGGCGGTACGCTTCCCGGGCGGACTCATCGATCGGGTCGACAATCTCGGTGGGATTGCCACTGTGACGAAGCAGAAAAAGATCACCATCACGGCTCTGGCTGACGTCAAGAGCCCGGAGTACGCTCAACCCACGTCCTGACCTGCTCCGACCCACATCATGACCTGCAAGGAGAACCGGTGATTCCTGAGGATCTGTACTACAGCGAAGAGCACGAATGGGTGCGTCTCGACGAGGAGATCGCCACGGTCGGCATCACCGACTTCGCGCAGGATCAGCTCGGAGACATCGTCTATGTCGAGCTGCCCGCCGTTGGCGACAAGGTCGAGACCGGTGCGGTCATCGGCGAGCTCGAGTCAACCAAGTCGGTCAGCGACATCTTTTCGCCGCTGTCCGGTGAGGTCGTGGCGCGCAACGACGCGCTCGAGGGCGGCCCCGAGGTCATCAATTCAGATCCCTACGGTGAGGGCTGGTTGATCAAGCTGCGCCCGAGCGATGAGGACCCGAAGTCTTCGCTTTTGGAGGCGGAGGCCTACTCGGCGCTCATCGCCGACTGATCTGGTGGTCGAACTGGCCCGGCGGTGTCCCGCCTGGTGCTAGGTTTGGAGTGAAGCCTCCAGCACCATTCAAGACCCGCCAATTCGCACAGGAGTGATCTCGATGTCGACGCCGGACCACGAGCCCGACGATCCCGCCGGAGCCCCCGGCCAGACTCAGGCAACTCCCATGCCCCTGTCCGACGACACGACGCACATCCCCATCCTCGACGCTGATACCGAGGAGATGACGTCGGGCGACGTGGCAGCCGTCGAGAACCTCCCGGCCGGCAGCGCGATGCTTCTGGTGCAGCGTGGGCCCGACGCCGGAGCGAGGTTTTTGCTCGACAGCGATCTCGTGACGGTCGGTCGTCACCCGGACAGCGACATCTTCCTCGACGACATCAGCGTCTCGCGCCGTCACGCGACGTTTGCGCGTCAAGTCACCGGCTATGTGATCGCCGACCTCGGCAGCCTCAACGGTAGTTACGTCAACCGCGACCGTATCGAGAACCAAGTGACCCTGTCCGGTGGCGACGAGGTGCAGATCGGCAAGTACCGACTGATCTACTTCGCCGGAGCGCTGAAGGGCGACGCGTGACCGAGCCGCTCGCCGAGCTGTCGCGGCTTGGCATTGGCAAGGTGCTCGACGAGCTCCGCACGGAGTTTCCCGATCTCACCATCACCAAGATCCGGTACCTCGAGTCCGAGGGCCTGCTGGAGCCCGAGCGCACGTCGTCGGGCTATCGCAAGTTCTCCTTCGGTGACGTCGAGCGGCTGCGGTTCATCCTTCGTCAGCAGCGAGACAAGTTCTGGCCCCTCGGTCACATCCGCCAAGTGCTCGACGACATGGACAGGGGAGTGGTCCCCGATACTCAGCAGGCCGGTGCCACGCGGGTGCCCCATCTGAGCCTCGCCGACGACGGTTTGCCGACGAGTGAGACGTTCGCCGAGCCACGGAGCACGGTGCGATTGTCGCGAGACGAGCTGCTCCAGTCGGCTGGTGTCGGTTCCGAGATGCTCGATGCGATCGAGGAGTTCGGTCTCATCTCGCGCCGCCCCTCGCAGACGTACTACGACGGCGAGGCACTGTCGATCGCCTCGATCGTGGGGGAGTTCGCCGATCTTGGGCTTGAGCCTCGGCACCTGCGCATCTTCCGGGCCGCGGCCGATCGCGAGATCTCGTTGTTCGAGCAGGTGGTGTCACCCCGTGCGCGCCAGCTCGACAAGGACGCGGCGGAGCAGGCGGTGGCGGCGCTGGCAGCTCTGTCAATCCGCCTTCACACGGTTCTGGTCAGAAGTCGATTGCGGGGCTGAGTCGTGCGTGAGGTCGAGGTCGTCGGGGTCCGCGTCGAGATGCCGACCAACCAGCCATTGGTGCTCCTGCGGGAGACCGACGGCGGACGCTACCTGCCGATCTGGATCGGTGCCGTCGAGGCGTCGGCCATCGCCTACGCCCAGCAGGGCACCGCGACCACTCGTCCCCCGACCCACGAGCTCATGCAGCATGTCATCGAGGCCCTTGGCGACGAGCTCGCCGAGGTGCGCATCATCGACGTGCGCGACGGAGTGTTCTTCGCGTCCCTGATCTTCGCTTCGGGGGCCGAGGTCGAGGCCAGGCCCTCCGACTCGATCGCGCTGGCCCTCCGCTCGGGCGCGAGGATCGTGTGCACGGAGGACGTCCTCGACGAGGCCGGCATCGAGTCGACGACTGACGAGGACGAGGAGGTCGAGAAGTTCAGGGAGTTCCTCGACGACGTCCAGCCCGAGGACTTTGAGGGCTGACGGCTCAACCCTCGACGGCCGGTAGAGAGTTTTGTTGCCGCGACACGCCGAGAGTCACGCTGGGTCGTTGACCCGGCAAACCCTCACCTCTACCTTGAGACTGCTGCCGGATGTACACGGATGTAGTTTCGTGGCGGTAGTCTTCCCACATACCAGCATCGGAAGGCAATCTCGATGATCGAGTCACGCGAAGACGCCACGTCCGCCACTGAGGCGGTTGCGAAGGCCGGCGACCAGGGGCTGCTGTTCACCGACGACCTCTCTCCGCTGCCTCAGAACGCAGGGTTCCGCGGTCCGACCGCGTGCAGCGCCGCAGGCATCACGTATCGCCAGCTCGATTACTGGGCACGCACCAAGCTTGTCGAACCCACGGTTCGTTCGGCCACCGGCTCGGGCACTCAACGGCTCTACTCGTTCAAGGACATCCTGCTCCTCAAGATCATCAAGCGGTTGCTTGACGCAGGCGTCTCGTTGCAACAGATTCGCGTCGCCATCGACCACCTTCGTGAGCGTGGAACCGACGACCTCACCAACGTCACGCTCATGAGCGACGGCGCCAGCGTCTACGAGTGCCGGTCGGCCAATGAGGTCATCGATCTTCTGCAGGGTGGCCAGGGCGTGTTCGGCATCGCCATCGGCGGTGTCTGGAAAGAGATCGAGGGCTCGCTGCACACGCTGCCGAGCGAACGCGCAGTCGAGGTGGCCGCCACCGACGACGAGCTGTCGGCCCGTCGCCGTGCGCGACTGACGTCGTAGCCCCGACCAACCTGGTTTGTCGTGCCCCTGTGGTGCGTCTCATAGAGGCCACGCGACGTGTCCACCTCACCGACGTCGGACCGCCTTGGTAGACTCATGATGCTGTTCATCGCGCGTGGGAGAGATCGCCCAGGCGGCGCCGAAGGGGCAATTCCTCCCCGGAACCTCTCAGGCACCAAGGACCACGCGACCTAGGCAATTCTGGAGCTTCAGCCGCATGCGGTCGACGTGACAGAAGGGGAGGCGTTATCTGACGACGCCTCTACCCCGGGAGCCTCCGCGTGTCACAGTCCTTCGCCAGCCGCCACATCGGTCCGAGCCCGTCCGACCAGGACGCGATGGTTCGCCGGGTCGGCTACGACTCCCTCGACGCTCTCATGGCGGCTGCCGTCCCCGCCGGTATCCGTAGCGCTGAAGCCTTGGGGCTCCCGCCGGCGCAGTCAGAGACCGAGGCGTTGGCGACCCTGCGGGGGTTGGCGGAACGCAACAACCCCGGTGTCGCGATGATCGGGCTGGGTTACCACCCCACGATCACGCCCGCCGTGATCAGGCGCAATGTTCTGGAGGACCCGTCCTGGTACACCGCCTACACGCCATACCAGCCCGAGATCTCGCAGGGACGTCTGGAGGCCCTGATCAACTTCCAGACCTTGATCGCGGACCTCACGGGGCTGACGACGGCCAACTCCTCGTTGCTCGACGAAGGCACCGCCGTCGCTGAAGCGATGACGCTGATCAGGCGCGCCACGAAGGGCAAGGACGCGCTCCCGATCATCATCGACTCCGGGCTGCTGCCCCAGACCCTCGCCGTCACTCATACGCGGGCTGAGGCACTGGGCATCGACCTGGTTGAGGTTGACCTCAGCGCGGGCGTGCCCGACCTCGAGGCGGCCGGCACGATCATCGCCTACCCGCGCGCAGACGGTCAGATCGTCGACCCGCAGCCACACATCGACGCCGCTCACGTCGCAGGTGGTCTCGCCGTCGTCGTGGCCGACCCGCTCGCGCTCGTCCTGCTGGCCTCGCCGGGCTCGCTGGGTGCCGATGTCGTTGTCGGCTCGACCCAGCGATTTGGTGTGCCGATGTTCTACGGCGGGCCGCACGCTGCATTCATGGCGGTCCGCAAGGGTCTTGAGCGCCACCTTCCCGGTCGGCTGGTCGGGGTGTCCATCGACGCCGCCGGCAGACCGGCGTACCGGCTCGCCTTGCAGACCCGCGAGCAGCACATCCGCCGTGAGAAGGCGACGTCGAACATCTGCACCGCGCAGGTGCTGTTGGCCGTCGTGGCGTCGATGTATGCCGTCTACCACGGCCCCGACGGGCTGCGTGAGATCGCCTCGGAGGTCAACCGCAAAGCGGTGATGCTCGCCGCCGGCTTGCGCGCGGGGGGCATCGCGATCGCTGGCGACCACTTCTTCGACACTGTCGTGGCCGAGGTGCCGTCAGCAGCGGCCGGCATCGTCGCCAAGGCCCGCGAGAGCGGAGTGCACCTGCGCATCGTGGACGAGGACCACGTCGGCATCAGCATCAACGAGGCCACCACTGCTGACCATCTCGACATCGTCTGGAACGCCTTCGGTGTCGCCTCAGACTCTGGGCGGCTCGCTTCGACAAGCTCGCTGCCGGATGCACTTCTGCGCACCGAGGAGATCCTGACCCACCCGGTCTTCCACGAGCACCACAGCGAGACACAGATGCTGCGCTACCTCAAGAAGCTCAGCGACCGCGACTACGCGCTCGACCGCGGCATGATCCCGCTCGGTTCGTGCACCATGAAGCTCAACGCCGCCGCCGAGATGGAGCCGATCAGCTGGCCGGGCTTCGCCGAGCTGCATCCGTTCGTCCCGGCAGAGGACGCTGCCGGCATGATCGAGCTCGTCGAGACCCTCGAGTCGTGGCTCGCCGAGGTCACGGGTTACGCCGCGGTGTCGATCCAGCCGAATGCCGGCTCGCAGGGTGAGTTCGCCGGGCTGCTGGCGATACGTGGCTACCACCAGAGCCGCGGCGAGGAGCACCGTGACGTGTGCCTCATCCCCAGCTCGGCGCACGGCACCAACGCGGCCTCGGCCGTCATGGCTGGCATGCGGGTCATGCTGGTGAAGTCGACCGATCAGGGCGAGGTCGACCTCGACGACCTTCGAGCACAGTGCGACGCACACGCCGATGACCTTGCCGCGATCATGGTGACCTACCCGTCGACCCACGGGGTCTACGAGCACGGCATCACCGAGCTGTGCGAGATCGTCCACTCCCACGGCGGGCAGGTCTACGTCGACGGTGCCAACCTCAACGCACTTCTCGGCCACGCCCAGCCCGGCAAGTTCGGCGGCGACGTGTCGCACCTGAACCTGCACAAGACCTTCTGCATCCCGCACGGTGGAGGCGGACCTGGTGTGGGCCCCGTCGGCGTCGCCGAGCACCTGGTGCCGTTCCTGCCGACGCACCCGATGCACCCAGTTGAGAGCAAGCGCGTGGGTATCGGCGCCATCAGTGCGGCTCCGTACGGTTCCGCCGGCATCCTGCCCATTCCGTTCGCGTACATCGCCATGATGGGGGCGGAGGGCCTGACCGACGCCACGTCCGTCGCGGTGCTGTCGGCCAACTACATCGCCAAGCGTCTCGAAGGGGCGTTCCCGGTGCTCTACACGGGTGACGACGGGCTTGTCGCGCACGAGTGCATCCTCGACGTCCGGCCGCTCACCAAGGCGTCGGGGCTCAGCATCGATGATGTCGCCAAGCGGCTGATCGACTACGGCTTCCACGCTCCGACGATGAGCTTCCCGGTCGCTGGCACGCTGATGGTCGAGCCTACGGAATCGGAAGACCTTGCCGAGCTCGATCGGTTCTGCGACGCCATGCTTGCCATCCGTTCCGAGATCGACGCGGTGGTCGCGGGCGAATACGCCGACGGTGACAACCCGTTGGTGCACGCGCCCCACACCATGCGCGAGCTGGTCGACTGGAAGCACTCCTACAGCATCGCCGAGGGCGCATTTCCGGCCGGTACGACCGACGACAAGTACTGGCCGCCGGTCGGACGTATCGATCAGGCCTACGGCGATCGCAACCTGGCCTGCTCATGCCCTCCTGTGGAGGCCTTCGCCGAATAGGCGATGCGCCAGCAAACCTGGCCGAGCCGCCACACCATGTTGCCCAGCGCCGACTCGTCGCCCAGAGGCACGAGCCTGCCGGTCAAGCCACGTCGTCCGCGGTTGTGCCTGTCAGATCTTGCACGGTCCACCACTCGATGATCTTGTCGACCACCGGACCGGGTGTCCTGGCCCAGGCGACGTGGTCCGTCGTGCCGCCCTCGGGTACTGCGTCCTTGGTGTAGACCCACCTCGTCACGACGGCAGGATCGAGGAACGTCTCGATGAACATCTTGTTGGAGCGCGACACCGCATAGACATCGCCCTGTAGCTGGACGACGAGCGACGGTGTCGCGATGAGCCCGGGCACGGCGAACGGCGGCCTTCCGGTGCGGACGAATCGGGCCCACTCGCGCATCAACGTGCGGGCTCCCGGCCCGCCGAAGAATGGCTTGGGCAGGAAGCCGCGCAACCGGGTCACGACGGGGACGGCGACACCCATGAACAGCACGGGGAGGCCGCCGAACGGGTACGACCGGAAGTGCGGCACCGAGGCTCCGACGGTCACAAAACCGTCGCTCGGAGGGTGGTGCAGCTCGTGGCCGGCGCCGAGCTGAGAACCGAGGCTGTGTCCGAGCAGGATCACGGGCCGTGTCGGATCGTCCTGACGGGCCTCGGCCACGGCATCGGCGATCGCCATGATCTCGTCGCGGTAGCTCCAGTCGTGCTCCCGTGATGCGGCCGGTCGGTCACGCTCGAAGCCGCGTGTCGGCAATGCCCTCGCCTCCCAGCCCCTCGCCTCGAACGCCGAGACGAGAGGCCGGTAGAAGGCGGACGGCACCGCCATGGCCGCGGAGACGAGAACAAGGGGCGCACGCATGGCGACATGATGGCATCACGACGAATGACCCCGCGCCCAGGAATGGGCGTGGGGTCATTCCAGTGGTCGGATCAGACCGCGAGCGTCGCGATCGGGGGAGATGTCGGCCGGGTGGAGCCGCCCTTGGGCTCGACCGTGATCGCCACCCGATCGGCGTTGGTGACACCCTTCATGACCATCGAGCCGGCAACCGTGAAGACACCCTGCGACTTCGGTGAGCTGCCGGTGATCATCCAGACCTGGTAGACCTTGTCGTGATTGAGCGCCGGCAAGTTGTTGGCGACGATGACCGCAGCGTCCTTGGACGAGGACGAGATGAGTCGGATGTTGCCGCCGCCGTTGAAGTTCTTCGAGGTCGTGTCGGCGTCGGCCGCAGCCAGCACCGAGGTGATCGACTCGTTCGCGGCCCGGGCCTCCGTGGCCTGGTTGTGCTCGGTGACAAAGCCTCCGATGCCGACGGTGCCCACGAGGAACGCGGCAGCCATGGCGAGACGGGGCAGCGTGCGACGGATCATGCCGTGCTCAGCGATGGAGACGACGACTGGGCGTTCCTGCGGAGTGGTCGCCACGGCGGACATCAGACGATCGCGCAGTGCGGCCGGAGGCATGTGCGCCTCGGACTCCCCGAGCCGCGCAGCGGTGGCCACGAAGCCGGACAGCTCGTCCTGACAGTCGACACATTGGTCGAGGTGGGTCTCAAAGCGTGCGCGCTCATGCGATTCGAGTGCGTGGAGCGCGTACGGCGCCATGAGGGAGTGAAGGTCGATGCTCATGCTTGTACTCCCATGCAATCGCGGAGACGAACGATTCCGTCTCGCATTCGGGTCTTGACGGTGGCCGGGTTGGCGCCGAGGGACTCGGCTACCTCGGCGTAGGTGTAGCCCTTGAAGAAGGCTAGGTTGACGGCTTCGCGCTGGAGCTCGGTAAGCCCTTCCATGCAGCGACGGACCTGCTCGTGCTCGAGGCTGATCGTGACGGTTTCCTCGACCTCGTCGAAGTCGGGCCCGTTCGACCAGTCGTACTTGTTCTCGCGGTTGGTCGCGGCCTGATCGTGACGAACGGCGTCGACAGCGCGGCGGTGGGCGAGAGTGAGCACCCAGCTCTTGGCGCTGCCCCGGTTGGGGTCGAAGCGGGAGGCTGACTGCCACACCTGCATGAAGACCTCCTGGGAGACCTCCTCGGCACGGGACGGGTCGCGGATCACGCGTCGGGCCAGACCATAGACCGAGGAGCCGAGAGCGTCGTAAATGGCTCCGAAAGCGGCCTCGTCGCCGCGAGCGACGCGAATCAACAAGTCGCTGAGCTCCGGCGGCGCGTCGGGCGCTGGTGCGCCCGCGAGCCTGAGACGTGCAGATGACTGCGCCACGTCGCTCTCCTTTCCTAGAAGCTTCCTACGATTCATTCGGCGCCACCTCTGTCGGGGATGGGTCACATGGGCAGGAATGTGCGGTGTGTCCCGCTTCCATCCTAGAGCGGCGGCCAGTCGGCGGGGGAGATAGCGTGAGGGCATGCCGAAGCACATTTTCGACCCCGCAGATCCACTCTCCCTCGACGATCTGCTGTCGTCCGACGAGATCGCCGTGCGCGAGAGCGTCCGTACGATGCTCGCGAAGCAGATTCAGCCACACATCGCAGAATGGTTCGAGGCCGGCAAGGTCCACGAGCCCCGCGCGCTCTTCCGTGAGTTCGGTGCCCTGGGCCTGTTGGGCATGCATCTCGATGGCTACGGCCTTCCCGGCATGTCATCGGTCGACTACGGGCTGGCGTGCGTCGAGCTCGAGGCGTGCGACTCCGGTATCCGGTCGATGGTCTCGGTGCAGGGCTCACTCGCGATGTACGCGATCTGGAAGTGGGGCTCCGAGGAGCACAAGCAGCGCTGGCTCCCGGCGATGGGCACTGGTGAGGCTGTCGGCTGTTTCGGCTTGACCGAGGCCGACCACGGATCTGACCCAGCAAGCATGCGTACGCGGGCCCGCAGGGACGGCGACGACTGGATCATCGACGGCACGAAGATGTGGATCAGCAACGGCACCTTCGCCGACGTCGCCGTGATCTGGGCACAGACAGACGATGGCATCCGCGGGTTCGCCGTGCCCACCGACACCCCGGGTTTCACGGCACGGCTCATCGAGCACAAGATGTCGTTGCGGGCATCGGCGACGGCCGAGCTGATCCTCGAGGGCGTGCGGCTGCCGGCCGATGCGGTGTTCCCCGACGTACGCGGGCTCCGTGGCCCGCTCTCGTGCCTCAATGAAGCTCGCTACGGCATCATCTGGGGATGCATGGGAGCCGCGCGATCCTCGTTCGAGTCGGCGCTCGAGTACTCGATGACCCGTGAGCAGTTCGGTCGTCCGATCGGTGGCTTCCAGCTGACCCAGGCCAAGCTGGCCGACATGTGCCTCGAGCTGCACAAGGGGCTCCTGCTCGCGCTGCACCTCGGACGTCGCAAGGACTCCGTCGGGCTGTCGGCCGAACAGGTCAGCTTCGGCAAGCTCAACAACGTCCGGGAGGCGCTCGACATCTGCCGCAACGCTCGCACGATCCTCGGTGCGAACGGTATCTCGTTGGAGTACCCGGTGATCCGGCACATGAACAACCTCGAGTCCGTGCTGACCTACGAGGGCACTGTCGAGATGCACACGCTCGTGCTCGGCCAAGCGCTCACCGGACAGAACGCGTTCGGCGGTCGCTGAGCCCGCGGCGTGACGAGTGACGCATGACTTCGGCGTGCGGGCGCCTCGGCCTCGTGTCAGCATCGATGTCGTGCCAGGACCTCGCCTCGACAGCTACACGACGCCCGCCATGCCCCGTGCGCTCGTGCTGATGCTGCATGGTGGCCAGCAGCAGAGCACCGAGCCTGTGCAGGACAAGAACGCCAGCTGGTGGCGGATGGCGGCGATGTCTCGCTCGCTCCGTCCGTTTGCCGAGAGCAACGACTTTGCCCTGACGCTCTTGCAGTACCGCCAGCGCGGCTGGAACTCCCCGACCGACCCGGCTCCTGTGCGAGACGCTCGTTGGGCGCTCGATCAGATCACCGCGGAGCATCCTGACGTCCCGGTCGTCCTGGTCGGTCACTCGATGGGGGGCCGGACAGCGTGCCACGCGGCCGATCACCCTGCCGTGGTGGGTGTTGTCGGACTGGCACCGTGGCTGCCCTCCGGGGAGCCCAACCTTGCCATTCGCAACCGGCATCTTCACGTGATTCACGGCTCCGCCGACAAGTGGACATCCCCGTCAGCCAGCAAGGAGTACGTCGAGCGGAGCGTGCCCATCGCTGCCAGCGCGTCGTGGACCTCGCTGCCGGGCGCCGGACACTTCATGCTCCGCCGCGTGTCGACGTGGCGGCGCTTCGTGGAAGACTCGCTCGAGGACATCCTCGACCTTGCCACCTCGCACGAGGAGGCCCCGAACAAAGGCAGTGCGTGACTGACCCCGTGGCCTATGGCATCGCTCTCGTCGCGATGGCGATCGGGATCTTCGCCGCCTGGCACACGGTGCGCCGCCTCCCGTTCGGGAACCCGCTCTTCTACGCGGTCGGGATCCTTGAGATCCTGCTGATCGCGCTTCTGATCGGTGGATCGGTGGCCCTCGGCTCGACGTCGCGTGACGTCGACAGCGTGTTGTTCGTGTCCTACCTGGTCACGGTCGTGGTCATCCCGCCGGCCGCCGTGCTGTGGGGCATCGCCGAGAAGTCGCGGTGGGGCACAGGCGTGGTGGTGATCGCCATGATCACGGTGGCCGTACTGTGTGTCCGACTCCTCGGCATCTGGAAGGGCACGTATGTCTGACACCTCACGAGGCTTCGGGCGCGTCCTTGTCGCCGTGTATGCCGTGTTCGCCTTCGCCGCAGCGGCCCGATCGATCTTTCAGCTCGCCACGAAGGCGGGGGACGCCCCGTTCGCCTACACGCTCTCCGCCGTGGCGGGGGTGGTCTACGTCGTGGCGACCGTCGCTCTTGCACAGAGTCGTCGGCGTCTCGCACTCGTCACGATCAGCATCGAGCTGATCGGCGTGGTGACCACCGGTGTGCTCTCGCAGATCGACCACAGCCTGTTTCGTGACCAGACGGTGTGGTCGGGGTTCGGCGAGGGCTACGGATTCATCCCGCTCGTCCTGCCGCTCGTGGGGCTGTGGTGGCTTCGCCGGACCTCCGCGTCGGGGCAAAGCTGAGGCCCTACGCACTCATACCGCGTAGGGCCGTCACCATTGAATCGCGGTACGGCACCCGACCCGGGTAGCGACACGGAGAATGTCGGAACAGGTCCTGCTGACGACCGGTGGTTCAATTCCGCCAGTGGGAGGAGAGCGTCACCACGTCGCCGATGATGGTCACCGCTGGTGGCTTCGCTCCGACGGCCTCGGCCCGGCTGGCGATCGTGGCGAGAGTGCCGACCGTGACGCGCTGATCGTCGCTGCAGCCGTTCTCGACCACGGCGACAGGTGTCTGGGGGTCGTGGCCTGCCGCGACAAGATCCGTGGTGAGGGTGCGCAACCGGCCGGCACCCATGAGCAGGACGAGTGTGTGTCCGCGGTCGCGGGGCATCTCGGCAAGCGAGGCATGGCCCGTGAGCACGCTGAAACCCCGGGCGACGCCGCGGTGGGTGACGGGTATCCCGGCAGACGACGCGACGGCAATGGCGCTGGTCACCCCGGGCACCACCTCGACGGGGATGCCCGCCCCTTCGCACGCGATGAGCTCTTCGCCGCCGCGCCCGAACACGTAGGGGTCGCCGCCCTTGAGCCGGACCACGATCTTGCCCTGCTTGGCCCGGTCGATGAGGATCGCGTTGATCTCGTCCTGCGGGATCGGGTGGTGGTCAGGCATCTTGCCGACATCGATGACCTCGACGTCGCCTGCCAGCTCGGCGAGCACCCCGTGTGGAGCGAGCCGGTCGATGACGACGACGTCTGCCTCGGCGAGCAGGCGTCGCCCGCGGGTCGTGAGGAGCCCCGGGTCGCCCGGGCCGCCGCCCACCAGAGCGACGAGCCCGTCGGGGTGATGTGTGCGGTGGCGCAGCGGCAGGTCACCCGCCTGCAACGCGGCGGCCACCCCGTCGCGCAGGGTGGAGGCGCGTCGTGCGTCGCCGCCGCCACTCACGGCGATCGTGACGTCGTCGACGCGGGCTACTGCCGGGGTCCAGGCGGAGGCGTGGTCGGGGTCGCCGCCCTTGAGGCACCAGATCTGCGAGGCCGTGGCGTCGTCGCAGACCTGTCCGTCGACCTCGGGGTCGTCAGTGGCGGGCTGCACGAGCCAGGCACCGTCCAGATCGCCCGCTTGGTAGCGGCGAGGCACCCAGTCGACGTCACCGCGCCCGATCGACGATCCGAGCGACTCCGAGACGGTTGGTGAGACGACCGTCACCCGTGCCCCGGAGTCGAGCAACGACAGGCTGCGGCGGGTGGCCACCAGACCTCCGCCGATCACGACCACCTTGCGGCCGTTCATGCGCAAGGTGAGGGGGAAGCTGCCCGAGTCGCTCATCGGGCCATCGAAATCATGCGGGAACTGTAGCCGCAGTCGAGTTGCTGAGGACCGGTCGCGTGTCGAGCAGGGCATCGCCGACCATGCCGGCAGCGAGGGTGCCGCCATCCTGGGCATCGACCACCAGGAACGCCCCGGTGCTGCGTGAGCTGAGGTACTGCTCCGCCGGTATGGGGGCCGCGAGCCTGAGAGTCACGTGACCGATGTCGTTCAGCTCGAGCCGCTCGGCTGGCTGGAGCTCTGCGGACTCAAGGTCGAGCTTGCCACCGATGGAACGCACCATCGCCCGCACGGTGCGAGTGCCGTGCTTCACCAGCACCCTGATCCCTGGGACGAGGGGAGCATCTGCCAGCCAGGCAACGGTGCCGTCGATGTCCTGGGTCAGGTTCGGGGCGTGCGATGCCGCCACGATCAGGTCTCCGCGAGCGATGTCGAGGTCGTCGGCCAGTCGCAGAGTGACCGACAAAGGGGCGAAGGCTTCGGTGAGCTTTTCGCCGGCGAAGTCGATGCCAACGACGGTGGTGGTCCGGCCGGCCGGCTGCACCGTGACGTGGTCACCGACGGTGACGACTCCGGACGCGATCTGACCGGCGTAGCCGCGGTAGTCGCGGAACTCTGGTCCCGCGGCGCTCTGCGGACGGATGACGAGCTGCACTGGGAAGCGCAGGGGTTCGTTGATCGGGTCGCCGACGGGCGAGAGCTGTTCGAGATGGTCGAGCAGGGTCGGGCCGTCGTACCAGGGCGTGCGCGTCGACGGGTCGACGACGTTGTCGCCGTCCAGCGCCGACACGGGGATGGTGGCCACGTCATGCAGACCCAGCGCGCGGGCCGCCTCGAGCACCGATCCGGACACCTGGACGTAGGTGGCCTCGTCGAAGTCGACAAGATCGATCTTGTTGACGACAACAATGACGTGCGGGACTCGAAGGAGCGACGCCACCGCGAGGTGACGCCGGGTCTGCTCCTGCACGCCGTGCCGCACGTCCACCAGAAGCACGACGACGTCGGCGGTGCTGGCACCGGTGACGGTGTTGCGGGTGTACTGCACGTGCCCGGGACAGTCGGCGAGGATGAACGATCGTCTGGCCGTCGCGAAGTAGCGGTAGGCGACGTCGATCGTGATGCCCTGCTCGCGCTCGGAACGGAGCCCGTCGGTGAGCAGCGCGAGGTCGGCCGACTCGAGACCACGGTCGAGCGACACGCGCTCGACGGCGTCGAACTGGTCGGCGAGCACCGACTTGGAGTCGTAGAGGAGCCGCCCGACAAGCGTCGACTTGCCGTCGTCGACGGAGCCGGCGGTGGCAAGCCTGAGCAGAGTAGTCATCAGAAGTAGCCTTCCTTCTTGCGATCCTCCATGGCGGCCTCAGACATTCGGTCGTCGGCGCGCGTGGCGCCACGCTCGGTGACCCGTGTGGCGGCCACCTCGGCAATGACCTCGTCGACCGTGATTGCGTCGCTCAGCACCGCGCCGGTGCACGACATGTCGCCGACGGTGCGGTAGCGCACCTGCCGCTCCTGGACGGTCTCGTCGCCGCGGGGCTGCGCGAACTCACCGACCGAGAGGAGCATGCCATCACGCTCGAACACCTCGCGTTGATGGGCGTAGTAGAGCCCCGGCAGCACGATGTCTTCGTGACCGATGTACTGCCACACGTCGAGCTCGGTCCAGTTACTCAGGGGGATGATGCGCACGTGCTCGCCGGGACGGTGTCGTCCGTTGTAGAGGTTCCACAGCTCGGGACGCTGGTTGCGCGGGTCCCACTGACCGAACTCGTCGCGCAGCGAGAAGACCCGCTCCTTGGCCCGAGCCTTCTCCTCGTCGCGCCGTCCGCCGCCGAAGACGGCGTCGAACGTGTGATCGCTGATGGCATCGAGAAGTGGCTGGGTCTGCAGCGGGTTGCGCGTCCCGTCGCTGCGTTCGCGCAGCCGCCCGTCGTCGATGTAGTCCTGCACGCTGGCGACCTCGAGCCGGAGGCCCAGCTTGTCGACGGTGGCATCGCGGTAGGCCAGCACCTCCGGGAAGTTGTGGCCCGTGTCGACGTGCAGCACCGGAAACGGCACGGGGGAGGGCCAGAACGCCTTGACCGCGAGGTGCAGCATGACGACGGAGTCCTTGCCGCCGGAGAACAGCAGGACAGGCTTCTCGAACTCGGCCACGACCTCGCGGATGATGTGAATCGCTTCGGACTCCAGCCACTGGAGCTGGGTCGGTCGTCGTTCTTCGGTCAGGGTCATTGCTGCCTTGTCAGGTGCGGGGGTTTGCGTGTGGTCAGGTCAGGGGGTTCAGGAGTGCAGGCCGCACTCGGTCTTGTCGAGACCGGCCCATCGTCCGGCGCGCGGGTCCTCGCCCGGGGCGACGCGCCGCGTGCAGGTTGCGCAGCCGATCGAGGGGTAGCCGTCGTTGACCAAGGGATTGACGATGACGTCGTTGTCGGTGGCGTAGTCGAGCAGTCCCTCGAACGTCCATGCAGCCATCGGGTTGATCTTGACGAGCCCGTTCTTGTCGTCCCACGTGACGAACGGCGTGTTGGCACGCGTGGGTGCCTCGTCGCGGCGGACCCCGGTGATCCACGCCTCGTAGCCCTGAAGCGTTGCGTGCAGGGGCTCCACCTTGCGCATCTCGCAGCACTGGGCTGGGTCGCGCTCGTAGAGCTTTTCGCCGAACTCTGCGTCCTGCTCGGCGACGCTGCGACGCGGCTTCACGTCGACGATGTTGAGCTGCATCGATGACTCGACGGCATCACGCGTGCCGATTGTCTCGGCAAAGTGGTAGCCGGTCTCGAGGAAGAGCGTGTCGACCCAGGGCAGATGTGCTGCGACGACGTGGGGGAGTACCGCGTCGGCCATCGAGCAGGCGACGGCGGTGCGGTAGCCGAACTCCTTGGCGACCCAGTCCAGAACCTCGGTGGTGTCCGCCTCGGCGAATCGGTGTTGTGCGGCGTCTGCGATCGAGCGCAGCTCGTCATTGCTGCGGCGGGGGGCCAGCAGCGACTCGCGCTCAGCGAGGTGCGCCGTACGACCCCGGTCATGGTCGAGCTGTTTCTCGCGGCGCTCAGCCAGCGTCAACGCTTCTGCATTCATGAGCCCCCACCTCCTCCACACACGTTCTGACACATCGTCTGTTCGACAACGATACGAGGCGGTTTCAGCATGTGGCCGCGCCGTCCACATGGTGGTACACGGCGCTGAGCGTGCGAAACGTCGAAGTGTGTGAAGTCGTCGGAGGGGGGTAATGGCTAGTCGGTGGCCAGAGTCACCGACAAGAGAGAGGGACAATCATGGCTTTCATCCTGTTCATCATCGCGGCCGCCATTGCGATCTACGGAATCCTGCGCATCGTGCGCGGCGACATCCTGATTGGCATTGTTCTGTTGGTTGTCGCGGCAGTCGTTGGACCCGGTGGATACAGCATCTTCCAGTAACCTGTGATGAAGGGCTGCGCACACGCTGCGCGGCCCTTCGTCATGTCCGCACTGGCGTCGTACGATCGTCGGTATGGCGCGAATCATCGACATCCATCCGGACAACCCGCAGCAGCGCGCGGTCGACCAGGCGGCAGCTGTGATCCGTGACGGCGGGCTGATCGCCTACCCGACCGACTCGGGCTACGCTCTCGGGGCACAGCTGGGCAACAAGGACGCACTCGAGCGCATCAAGACGATCCGCAAGCTCAATGACAAGCATCACTTCACGCTGGTGTGCAAGGACTTTGCGCAGCTCGGGCAGTTCGTGCACGTCGACAACGCGATCTTCCGTGCGGTCAAGGCAGCGACACCCGGCGCCTACACGTTCATCCTTCCCGCCACCAGGGAAGTGCCTCGCCGCCTGTTGCACGCCAAGAAGAAGACCGTGGGGGTACGTATTCCCGACAGCAAGATCGTCAGTGCGCTGCTGACAGCAATCGGTGAGCCGCTTCTCTCCACGACGCTGATCCTGCCGGACAGTACCGAGGCCATGACGACGGCGTGGGAGATCGCCGAGGAGCTCGACGGTCAGGTCGACGCGGTGATCGAGTCCGGAGCGGACGTCGTGGCCGAACCGACCACCGTCGTCGACTTCTCCGACGGATTCGCGGAGATCGTGCGGGTCGGCGCGGGAGATCCTGCCCCTTTCGAGTAGATGTCACGTGAGCGCATGCTCGCGTTGTCGGCCACACTCGACGTCCGGGAGGCAGTCTGCTGATCGCCATCGGCGACGCCGTGTCGACCCGGGGCACTCGCTGCGCCACGATGGACACATGACTGTCACCTTCCTTGGACTCGGCCGCATGGGCCGCATCCTCGCCGGCCATCTGGTCGACGACGGGCGCGAACTGCTGGTCTGGAACCGCACCTCGTCGGTTGCCGACGACTTCGTCAGGGAAGGAGTGCGGGTCGCCTCCGATGTCGCAGAGGCAGTCACTGAGGCGCCGGTTGTCATCAGCGCCTTCTTCGGTCCGGATGCGGTGCGTGAGACGTTGGTCGAGGCGGACCTTCCGTGGTCACGCGGAGCGCTGTGGATCGACATCACGACAGTTGGTCCTGATGATGCCCGTTCGGTGGCGCAGTGGGCCGAACGTGCTGGTGTCCGATATGTCCACTCGCCCGTGGTTGGAACACTGCTGCCCGCTCGCAACCGGGCGCTGGGTGTGTTGCTCGGCGGGGCCGCAGGCGACGTCGCTGAGGCGCGCACCTTCGTGGAGGCGTGGGCCGATCCCGGTCGCCTCCGCACGTTCGACACGCCGGCGCAGGCCGCCACGGCCAAGCTCATCGCGAACCTCGGGCTTGCTGTGTCGATGCAAGGTCTGGTGGAGGCTCTGCGACTCGGTGCGAGCGAGGGTATCGACGCCGATGGCGTGCTGGCTGCCCTCGACAAGACCGCGCTCGGAACGATCAGCGGGCTGAAGGCCGACTTCGTGCGCGCGGACGACTACTCCGACACGCAGTTCTCGGCCGGACTCCTGGCCAAGGACGCAGCGCTGATGCTCGCTGCGTCGGACGTCGGACGTCGACCTTCCGGCCACCAGGGCTGCACTCTCCTCACTGCACGAGGCGGTGCAGGCAGGTCTGGGCGACGAGGACTTCTCGGTCATTGCTCGACCGGGGGGCGGGACCTCTCGCTGACGGAGGCGAGGACTATCGGGATGGTCATCACCAGGACCGCCGAGCCAGCGAGCATCAGGTGCTCGGGGCTCAGCGCCCTCAGCACCAACGTGCAGAGCAACGGTGCAGCGAAACCGATGTAGGTGAGGCTGTAGAACACCGCGTTGAGCGACCCGAGGTCGTCGGGGTGGGCGAGCGACTCCACGGTCATGAGCCCGCCGACGAGGATGAGCCCGTACGCGGTTCCGAGCAACACTGCGACCGGGAGGACGAGCCAGGCGATGCCGGATGCTGCCAGCAGCAGCCCGACCAGGAGGCCGGCCGTCGCGGCGAGCAGCCCGATGACGATGATGCGGCTGGGCTCGCCCAGCCGCTGGCCGAGGGGTTGCACCGCGACGCCGGTCCACAGGGTCAGCCCGGCCAGCGAACCGATGACCGCGATGGGAGCGACATGGATGTCGACGAACGTGGGGATGGTCGCGAAGCTCATCGTCGCGACGCCGAACACCCACGGAGCGGTGAGTGCCACGCCCAGCACGAACGGGCGGGAGCGGATGGCCTGCCACACCTCCGAGCGTCTTAACGACTCGTCGTGGCTTCTTTGGGTGAAGGGCTCGGGTGCATTCCAGGCGATCGCGGTGACAGCCACCATCAGGAGAAGGTGGGGGATGTAGGGCAGCACGGCCGGCGCCGGCAGCCATTGGGCGAAGATGCCGGCGACGAGGGGACCGGACCCGAACCCGGCCGACAACGCCAGTGCGGCACGGCGGGCGCCTGTGCCGGCAGGACCGTCGCTCGAGAGCTCCTTGATCCACGCGGTCCCCGGCGCGAAGGCGGCACCTGAGGCGATGCCGGCAGCGAGCCGGCCAAGTAGCAGGAGGGTGAGGTTGTCGCTGCCCAGCACCAGCACCAGCGTCGCCACGACGGAGATCACCAGCACCGGGCGCATGACCCTGCGTCGCCCGATGCGGTCGGAGATCGGTGCGACGATGAGCAGAGCGGGGATGAGCCCGAGGGCGTACGCCCCGAAGAGGGCTGTGACCGCCTCGCTGGAGGCGCCGTCCTCCTGGCGATAGACCAGCAGCATCGCGGCGAACTGGTTGGCACCCCAGCCGACGGCGAACATCGCTGCCGCGACCCGGAGCCAGGGCGGGAGCCGAGTCATCAACGCCGACTTGCTCATCGCTGCCACGTGGACACAGTAGATGTCGCCCACGACATCGTCGTGACGACAGCTGACAGAGACGATCGATGGTAGTTCTGCGGGGTCATCGTGCCGTGAGATCGAGCCCGTAGAGAGCCTTGGCTCCATCGATCGCCGGCACCAGCACTGTCCAGCCGCGACCTTCGTAGAGGCGGGCCGCTGCGCCATCGTCGGGAGCAGTGGCGAGCAGCGCCCGCTCCTGTGGCAGATCGACGACGAGGTGGTCGTGCAGCTGTCCGGCGATGCCCTGCCCGCGGTGTGCGGGGTCGACGACGAGGTCGACCAGCTCGAAGTGGTCGCCCACCCAGGTCTCGACGATGTCCGATGGTGCTGCACCGGCCAACCAGTCGCTCCAGAACTGACCATGCCCGCCCGTGAAGCCGTAGCCATAGCCCGAGACCACGTCGTCCGTGGTGGAGACGACGAGCCGGAACCCGGTCCTCTTCGCGTGGCGGGTCAGTGTCGACTCGGCGAAGTTGGTGGCATCAAGATGACTTTCCGGCAGCGAGGCGTCGCCGTAGGCGGCGAGGTAGACCTGCCCGAGCGCCTCGCGCACGTGGTTGCTGATCTGCTTGCGGGTGAGGGTCTGCACCGTCGTCGTCATGACTGGTTCAAGCCTCCACTGCGCGGATTTCATCCCGACAAGACATTCAACCCGTCGAGATCGGGTCGCGCGGGCTCAGAGATGGCGGTGGTCGACCCTCGGCATCCGTGGCCCACGTCGCTCGGTGCGGGTGTGAGGGCTGAGGTGGATCAAGCGTATGACCCGGAAGCGATGGCCGTGCCACGGCTCGAGCACCTCGGCGAGCTCATCATCGTCGAGCCTGCGTCCGACAAGGGCGCTGCCGACGTCGTTGCCCACGTGGTAGTCGCCGAAAGGCACGGCATCGGCGTCGCCGAGGGCGCGCGAGCCGACCTCGGCAGCCGTCCACACGCCGACCCCCGGGATGCTGCGGAGCCCCCGGTATGCCGCGGCCCGATCAAGAGGGATGGCTGCACCGAGGCGCTCGACCTGCACGGCGACGCGGGCGCAGGCCTGGGCCGTTCGCGCTCGCTGCGGGTCGACACCCGCGAGGTGCCACTCCCAGGACGGGATGGAGGCCCACTGCTCAGCACTGGGGAACACCCGCATGCCGTCGGGAGCAGGGCCGGGTGCCGGTTCGCCGAACGTGAGATGCAGGCGCCGCCAGGCGGCGAAGGCATCGAGCCCTACGACCTTCTGCTCGATGACCGCGGCGATCAGCGCCTCGAGGACCCGGCCGGTGTGGGGGACCCGCAGCCCCGGGAACCGGCGGAATGCATCGGTGAGCACCGGATGCCTCGGCACGAAGCCGGAGGGGTCGTCATCGGCGCCGATGAGGCGGGGCAACGAGTCGAGCAGCTCGGCCGCACCGGGCCCCCACGCGGTTCCGGCCACGACGGTGGGGGTGCGTTGCTCGAGAAGGTAGGTGACGGGGCCCGTCTGCATGCGGCTCGTGCGCCACAGCAGCCGACCATCTCTTCTGGTCGTCGGATCGCCGACACCACGTCGCATGAGGGCCAGTGTCAATGGCATGTTGACAGCCACCTCGAGGCGCACCTCGCGCGAGAGCGCTGTCTCGCACGAAGGAGTCATTCCGTCAGTCTGCCCGCCCGCACCGACAGCCCTCAGATGAGCCGACGACGGGACGGGACCATGCGGTCGAGGAGGCGACCAAGCACCCGGCGCCACCACGACGGCGAAACGGCAGGCTCCTGCTCGCGGCGAAGCTGTTCGAGCAGCGCCTTCTGCCGCGCGACGTGTGTGCGGCGGCGGATCTCCCACTCGCCGATCTCACGTTCCGCGTCGCGCAGCGGAGTGATGACCGGTGGCCCGCCCTGCAGCTGGCGCCGCGCTTCGACGATGCGCGCGTTGAAGTCGTCGACGATCCGGCGTACCCCGTTCGGCGTCGTCTCCCTGTCGAGCAGGTCGTCGAGCTGGGCGTCCTCGGTGCGCAGGGCGAGGGCCGGTGGCAGCACGCCGGTGATGCGTTCGCGCTCGATCAGGCTCTTGAGCCACCAGTCGGGGTCGTGGGGACCGTCGATGCCCGGGATCGGCTTTCCCGCACCGGGGAGGTTGTCGAAGTCACCGCGACGCATGGCCTGGCGGAGCTGGATGTCGACCCACAGCGACTGCTGCTCGCTCCGCTGCGCGGGACCAGCTGGGTCGTCGCGGGCATCGTCATCAGATTCCGCCTCGGCCTCCAGACGGAGGCGGTACTCATCCTCCTTGCCGTCGCGCCCGCTGATCGCGATCACCCCTTCAGGTCGTGCTCTCCAGCGTACCGAGGCGTCGCAGCACCGCCACCGCATCGACGAGGTCGGTCATCTCGCCATGGTGCACGGCCCTTCTCGAGCGGGTTTCCGCGACGATGACCTCCCAGTCGGCGGGGGAGAAGAGGGCGGTGATTTCCTGCGGAGCGAAGAGCCGATCTGCGTGGCCGGGACCCCCGTGGGTTCCGGGTTGATGACCGACGACCAGGAGCGTCCCGCCGGCGGCGACAGCCTCGCCGAGACCGCGTAAGGCGCTGTTGCGCGGGGGATCAGGAAGGTGGAAGAACTGCGCGGACACGAGGTCGTACGTGGCCGGTGACGGGGGATCGGTCACCACGTCGCGCTGCTCGAAGGTCACCTCGACCTCAGCCTCCGCCGCACGTCCACGGGCCCGATCGAGAGCGACCTCGGAGATGTCGACGGCGGTCACCGTCCAGCCACGCTGGGCCAACCAGACCGCATCGGCACCCTCGCCGCAACCGATGTCGAGCGCCGAACCGGGTGAGAGGCCGTCGACCTCAGCGACCAGCTGGGCGTTGGGCCTGCCGCTCCACATCGCGGCATTCTCCTCGTACGTCGCGTCCCAGGCGGCGGCATCCATGCCATCGCGGTCGGGCTGGTGATCGTGCTCGTCGTGTCCCATGTCGTGACGATCCTAGAACCACCTCCACATCCTGAGGACGTCGGATGAATGAGGTGCGCGACGTGTACCGGGCCGTGCGTGCGTGCGTCGGATCACCACCGACAAGGTGGGTGCGCGGCTGCCGAGTCGACGATGCGGGGGACAGGCCCAGCACCCCGGCTACAGTCGGGAGCATGCCTGTGTCGAGGACCATCGAAGCGCGAGGCGGCATGCTCGTCGCACATGACGGGTCGGCCGATGCTGACAGAGCCTTGCGGACAGCGGTTCGGCTGGCGGCGGCGCTCGGAGTCCACGTGTCTGTTGTGCGTGCGTGGAGCGTCAGCACCGCCCCGCGTCCCGACAGCTGGGAACCCAACTTCATGCCGCCGTTCGAGGACTTCGAGGCGGCGACTCTGGTGGCGCTGGACGCTGACGTGCAGAAGGTCCGGATCGAGAGCCCGGATGTTGAGATCGTCACCGCCGTGGTCCATGGGGCACCGGCCGAGAAGCTGATCGATGCGTCGGGCTCTGTCGACCTCGTCGTCGTTGGAAGCCGTGGGCACGGGGGATTCGCCGGTCTGAGGCTCGGTTCGGTCAGCGAGCAGGTCGTGCGCCACGCGCACTGCCCGGTCCTGGTCGACAAGGCAGCCGAGGGCGACGAACCTGTACCCGTAGAGAAGCGGCAGCAGATGGAGGACGCGTTGGCCAGCGAGCTGAATCTCGACTGAGGCCACCTGACTCAGCCGAGAAGTCGGCGCTGACATCTCTGTCGACGTCGTGAGCGAACGAGACCAGCCCCGTCGAGGAGGCGATCTGGAACGACCGCGTCCGGGGCAACGCCGTGGAGCAGCTCATGACGGGCGAACCTCGGCCCAGAGCTCCTCATAGCACAGCGCCGCCCGACTGGTGGGAGCGAATGCGGGTACCGGTGCCTGGCGCTCGGCCATCTGCTCGATGATCGAGAGCGCCGGGATCACGGTGTCGGCCACGCGTGTGCCGTCGCGGGGGATCGCCTCGATCACGTCGCGATGAAGGCGTTTGCGACGGTCGGCCATCGAGAAGAAGGCGACGAGCTCGGGTCGGCTCCCTTTTGATTCGGCCACGAACTGGACCAGCTGGTCGAAGGTGCGCAACGACAGGGTCGCGGGGATCAGTGGCACGAGCAGGGTGTCGGCGGCGTGCATGACATTCTCGGACACCAGCGAGATGCTGGGCGGGCAGTCGAGGAAGATGACGTCGTAGTCATCGTCGACGCTTTTCAACAGCTGACCCAGCCTGGTGGTCCGCTTCTTCGTGTCGTCCAGCTCCAGATCCATGTTGCGGTAGCTGAAGTCAGCGGGCAGCAGGTCGAGGTTGTCGAAGTCAGTGGCCTTCAGGGCCGTTTCGATGGGGCGTTTGCGGGTCACCAGGGCATGGCCGCCGCCCTTGACACGCGGTCGCACACGAAACATGTACGACGCGGCACCCTGAGGGTCGAGGTCCCACAACAGCGTCCGTCGGCCCTCGCGGGCGGCGAGATACGCCAGGTTGACCGCCGTGGAGGTCTTCCCCACACCGCCCTTGATGTTGTAGGTCGCAAATACCGTCATTCCAGGCCTCCGAGTCGGCGCATCATCCGTTGGTTGGACGGTCGCGCGAAATGGGTGAACACCTCATCGAACTCACGGCGAGCCACGTCCTGCTCGCCGTCAAGATGACCGATCAGCTCGCCCATGGCAAGTATCGCCCCTGCGGGAGCGCCGGCGGCCATCATGTCCTCGGCGAATCCGTGTAGTGCCCGACGCTCGACCTCGCAGTCCTGGAAGCGGCCCAGAACGTCCTGCAAGCCCTTGAGGTCGCTCACACCACGTTTGCGCCGACTCGTGGCGAGCACAGGGGAGAACGCCTCGAGCGCGTAGCGCAGGCTCTTGCAGTCCTTCCGGAGGGCGTGCAGGTCTTGGGCGGGGGAGTCCTCGGTGATCGCCGCACCGCCTCGTGACACCCGCCGAAATGCGCGCCGAATGCTGCGATCTGCCAGGTTCCCAGCGGTCAGATGTTCCTGATCGCCTCGGGGGTCCGCCAGCTGAGCCAGCACCTCGCCCCATTCGGACAGCAGCTGCTGAAACGTGGCGGACTTCAGGTAGCGAACCAGGCCGCGACGCTCGGCTGTGCGGTGCTGGCGAAGATGCCTCGCCAGCGGCTCCAGGTCATCCGGTCCCGCCGCCACCAGCCAGCCTCCCATCATCGGCAGGTTCAACTCGTAGACGTCGAGGTCCCGCACCGGCGTGGTCCGATCGCCCAGCTCTTTGAACACCGGTTCCCAGCGGTCACGCATTACCGCGGGAAGGCTGGGTCGTCCCAGCGTGAGCACCGCTCTGGTCCTTCGCACTGCGACACGAAGATCGTGCAGGAACTCGGTGTCGATGTCATCGATCACGCCGGGAACGTTGTTGCTCATCGTCGCGAGGTGGTTGCGCAGCGTGGTGATCAGAAGTTCCCTTGCCGGTGTCGATCGGCGAGTTCGGACGGTTGCTCTGGCAGTTCTGAGCTCAGGCTCCGGGCGCTCGATCTGTACAAGACCGAGCTTGGTCAGGAGACCGATGGCGGAGCCCCCCTGCTGGTCGTACCCGCGCAACACGTGCATCGTGACCCGGGCTGTCGCGGGGCCCGTGTCACGCTCGTCGGGTTCGTCAAGATCCAGCCGGGCGACGATCTTCCTGTCGGAGTTGCGCAGACTCAGGACCCGAACATTCCGTGTCTCGCCTTCGATCATCGTCAGTGCACGAATGTCGATGATGGGGGCGATCACATCGCGGACCGAGCCGGCCGGCAGTGCGTCAACGAGCGATGGCCAGCGCATGTTCGTCACGGGGGCAGCCACGATCAGGGCTCCGTCAAGGCGACTGAGCACCAGCTGTTCCCCCGAGGCAGTGGCTCGGTGCTCAAGCGCAAGGCCAGCCGCGTGCAGCCGACGGTCGAACGTGTCGAGCCGATTGCGGCGGACGACACGTGTGGTCCCCACATCGACAACGAACGTGAAGCGAAGGGCACCGACAATCGTTGCGAGCTCGAGACCAGGTGCGGCAGGTGCCTGAAAGGTATGAGAAGAGCTCGCCATGATGGCTCACCTTAGTGGTGTCGCACGCAACCCGGGAGTCGTCAACGGAGCTTCTGGAGTGGCGGCTGAATCGTCGCTTCGTGGTCTGCGTCGCAGACCAGCGGCTAGCCCGGTGACGCGTTCCGTAAGGTTTATGTCATGACGTAGTGGGTACGGGAAAACCGGATCTGACGCACCACCCGGAGGAGTCACCGAAATGAATGCCAACAACAGCCGTCACAGTGCTGCAAAAGCCCCGACCACCGCAGGGCGGATCTGACATGGCGCTGCGTAGGCACCACCGCGATGGCGACAATGCGGAGACCGAGACAGCTGTCCGCCACGACTCGCGGCTCGATCGCGACTCGCGCGTCGATCGCGACGCGCGCGTCGATCACGACTTGCAGGTAGACGAGGCCCGCGACAAGTTCGGCGGACTGAACTGGGGCAGTGCATTCTTCGGTTGGCTGGTCGCCATTGCCGTGGCAATACTCCTGACCAGCGTTGTCGGCGCGGTCCTGGCCGCTGTCAGCGCGTCGACCCAGGTGACTCAATCGCAAGCACAGAGGGACGCGGGAACGATCGGCGTCACGTCCGCCATCATCCTGCTGGTTGTGCTGCTGGTGGGCTACTACCTCGGTGGTTACGTCGCCGGTCGTATGTCGCGCTTCGACGGCGGTCGTCAAGGCGCAGGGGTGTGGGTCATCGGCTTGGTCGTCGCGGTTGTCGCGCTGGTGCTCGGAGCAATCTTCGGGTCGCAGTACAACATCCTCGACCGGGTCAACCTGCCCAACATTCCGTTGTCAGGTTCGCAGTTGGGCATGGGCGCAGGCATCACCGCGGTCGCTGTGGTGCTGTTGACGCTCGTCGCTGCGGTCCTGGGCGGCAAGGTGGGTCACCGATACCACGACAGGGTGGACCGGGCAGCCGGACGCTGAACATCCCAGACCACCAAAAGCCGCCTCGCCTCCCCGGACGCGAGGCGGCTCTTGCGTTTCCATGGGTCTCTGGCTGAGCGTGTCTCCACGTGGCGCGGGCAGGTTCAGGGCTGGCGATGGTGGCGGTTGGCTGATCTCAGAACCGGCGGGTGGCCCTGACGACAACGTCGTGGAGCGTGACTTCGTGTTCGCCGTGACCGGACATGGTCCGGTCCGACTCCTGGGCGGTGGCGATCTCCCACACGGCCGGGTCGAGGCGCGCCGTGATCGCGGCCACGGTCGCCGATGCCGACGCGGGCGGCCCATCGCCGCCCCCGCCGTGCGCGTGATCGGCGGTCGGCCCGCGGTCGTTGTGGGGGAGATGGCCGACGATCAACAGGGTGCCACCGAGGGCTACCCACGGCGCGATGCGGTCGTAGAACTGCAGCTGTGGCATCGCGGGGTGTGCATAGTGCGTGGTGACCAGGTCGTACTGTGCGCCCGGCTCCCACGTGGACAGGTCCGCCTGGACCCAGTGAAGCCGCTCGGCGATGCCGCAGTCGGCGGCGCGCTCGGACGCGTGGGCAAGAGCGTCGAGGGAGATGTCCGCTGCGGTGACCTGCCAACCTCGCTGGGCGAGCCAGATCGCTTCGGCTCCGGCACCGCAGCCCGCGTCGAGGGCCGTCCCGGGCGCCAGATCGCTGACTTCACGAATGAGGTGCGGGTTGGGCTGACTGGTGGTCATGGACACGGCCCGATCGCCTTGCCAGATCTGGTCCCAGTACTCCTTGTCGAACGAATGCGTCATCGGATGTCTCCTTTGTTGATATCGCCCGCGTCCACCCCGGTCACCGTTCGACACCCGCGTCTCTCGATGGTGGCCGCCGGCAGGCTTGATTGCAAAGATATTTGCTGAATGGCAAACTTTCGACATGGATCAATCCCTGGATCACACGATCAACGCGGTGGGGCCGCGACTCAAGCACCTGCGACAGCGCCGCGACATCACCTTGAGCGATCTCGCGGATGAGACCGGCATCTCGATCAGCACCCTGTCCAGGCTCGAGGCCGGTCTCCGGCGCCCCACACTGGAACAGTTGCTGCCACTCGCACGTGCGCACGGTGTCACCCTGGACGAGCTCGTCGACGCACCGCCGACCGGCGACCCACGCATCAACCTGCGTCCGATCCACTCCAGTGACGGCTCCACCATCCTGCCGCTGACCCGCAGGCCCGGAGGCATCCAGGCCTACAAGTTCGTTCTCTCCGTCGGACGCGACGACACTGAACCCGACCTTCGCACCCACGAAGGCTACGACTGGGTCTTCGTCCTCAACGGCAGACTCCGACTCGTCCTCGGCGAGCACGACCTCATCCTCGAACCTGGGGAGGCCGCGGAGTTCGACACCCGCACCCCGCACTGGTTCGGAGCGACCAGCTCAGGACCGGTGGAGTTCCTCAGCCTGATCGGCAAACAGGGTGAACGCGCGCACGTGCGGGCCGCGCCCAAGAAGCATGGAGCCAGTTGACGGCATCGCTGCCTCACGCGAGGCCCTCATCCGGGCGCGGGGAGGGGGCGACTCCTAGACTGATGTTGAAACGGAGAACCTGAGCATGGCGATACGGCGGTTGGATCGCGGTGACATTTCGTCTCCGCGACCCACGATGGAGGCGGCGTTCCCGTTCGTCGCCCTTGCCACTGGTGGGCTCCTGAGCGTATTCCTTCCGCCTTATCGCGACGGAGGGTTGGAGCCCCTCGTCATGGTCGCGGTGTTCGCCGTGGCGTTAGGGCTTCTCGCCGTGAGCATCCGCCGTGACCACAGATCATGGGTCGATCCCGCCTCACCTTTTCTGGTCTTCTTGGCGGTCGCTCTCGCTCGCGACCTCACCGGCGGTGCGGGTACCGGGCTTGGGCCACTGGTCGCGCTACCCATCCTGTGGCTGGCGATCATCGGCACCCGACGTGACGTGTTCGTGAGCGTGGGGCTCGCGGCGGCGGTGTTCGTCGTGCCGATCTTGACAGTTGGCGCGCCGGAGTACCCGCCCACGGAATGGCGTCGTGCGTTGCTCTGGTCGGCGTTCGCTGCCTTCATCGGGCCCGCGGTCCATCGAATTGTCCGCCGACTCGCTTTGGAGTCACAAAAGGAGCATGCCGTTCGCGCCGAGCTTGACGGGATCATGCGTGGCGCTCGCCTCAGCAGCATGATCACGACTGACACCGGCGGAATCATCCGATCGTTCGGAGTTGGGTCTGCAGAGCTTCTTCATTACCAGGCTGACGACATGGTGGGCCAGCAGGGGCTGGTCCTGTTCCACGATCCGGCTGAAGTAGAAGCGATCGCTGCCGAGCTGGGTGTGCAACCTGGATTTGCCGTTTTCAAGGAGTTGGCGCGTCGCGGGTCTCCAAGTCGGATCTGGACCTTGGTACGGGCAGACGGCGGTCGAATCTTCGCTCAACTTGTCGTGACTGAGTTGCACGATGTGGACGATGTGCTGACCGGATACCTGGCCGTGGCGATCGATGCCACTGCCGGAATCGAGGCCGAACATTCGCTCGCCTTGTCTGAGGCGCGCTGGCGGGTGCTGGCGGATCACCTTCCCGACATCACGTTGATGGTGGTCGACGAAGACCTTGTCATCCGGGTGGTTTCCGGAGCAGGAGCCGTGCAGCAGGGTTTGGCGGGAGTCGAGGGGCGATCGCTGTCGTCGGTGTCGAACGTGGGCAACATGGCGGTGTGTCGCCCCTTGATCGCCAAAGCGTTCGAGGGGCAGGAGTCGGCGGTCGAGCTTCTCGCATCGACGACCGGCGCGGAGCACGAGATCGTCGTGACGGCACTTCCGACGGACGCGGAAGGCAGACGGGTCCTGCTGATTGCCCGCGACGTGAGCCGCGACCGTGCCCAAGCCCGCGAGACGCTGAAGGCGAAGGAGCGGGCGGAGCGGCTCTTCGCCGATGCGCCGCACGGGGTGGCTGTCCTCACGACATCAGGGGTCGTCACGCACGTGAACGGGGCTATGGCTTCGATCATCGGGCCGATCCCCGGAGGCATCGAGGGACACACGCTGTCAGAGCTTGCCAGCCCGGGCGACGATCGGCTCGATCGCCATCTCGCCGAGGTTCTCGCCAACCGGGACGAGCGGGCTGAGACAGACTGGACCTTGCGTCACGGCGATGGCCACGACGTGCATGTTGCCCTCAGCAGCCGCGTGCTCGCTGAGTCCGACACGGCCGACGACACCGTGTTGGTCAATGTCGTGGATGTCTCCGAACGCCACCGGTTTGAGCAACGGCTCGCCCACCTTGCAGACCATGACGCCCTGACCGGGCTCGTCAACCGTCGCAGGTTTGACGAAGAACTGACCCGCCATCTCGCGCATGGGAAGCGATACGGCTACAAAGGCGCACTCCTTCTTCTCGTCCTCGACCACTTCAAGGATGTCAACGACGCGCTCGGCCACGGTGCTGGGGATGAGCTGATCGTGTCAGTGGCAGCGCTATTGGGGAGCGGTGTCCGTGACACCGACGTGGTGGCACGGCTCGGCGGTGACGAGTTCGCGATCCTGCTGACCGATGCAGACCTCGCCGGCGCAGAGGTAGTGGCGCACAAGATCGTTGATCGGGTGCGCGAGCACACGGCGGTTCTCCAAGGTCATCGCCGGCACGTGACGGTGAGCATTGGCGTCGTCGGGATCGGCGTCGACAGCGGACAGGCCGCGGACCTCCTCGCCCTGGCAGACATGACCATGTACGACGCCAAGGACGCTGGTCGCGACTGTTGCGTCGCGTTCGACGACACCGACCGTCGTAGACCACGCACAGGTGCACCTTGGGAGTGGAAGGCTCGGCTTGAGAGCGCCATCGAGAACGATGCGATGGTCCTTCACCTGCAGCCGATCCTCGATCTGGCAACCGGCAGAATCCGTTCTGCTGAGGTTCTGCTTCGATTGGGCGACTCCGACGAGCTTGTTCATCCAGAGCGCTTCGTCCACATCGCGGAGCGTGCCGGGCTGATGCCCAGGTTGGACGCGTGGGTCATCGAGAACAGCATCGCGGTCCTTGCACAACTTCGAACGTATGTGCCGGACTTCTGCCTCGAGGTCAACGTGTCAGGGTTGTCGATCGGAAACCCGCGTATCGAGAAGCTCATCCTCACGTGCCTGCGCGAGCATGAAGTCGACCCATCCGCACTGATCTTGGAGATTACCGAGACTGCTGCCGTGGCGGATGTCGAGTCGGCTCACCAGTTCGCGGAGCGGATGTCGGCACTGGGTTGCCGGTTCGCGCTTGACGATTTTGGCGCTGGTTTCGGCTCGTTCTACTACCTCAAACACCTGTTGTTCGACTACGTGAAGATCGATGGGGAGTTCGTCGCCAACTGTCATCGCAGCACAGTTGACAGGACGATTCTGCGGTCGATCGTCGGCATCGCCCATGATCTCGGCAAGAAGACCGTGGCGGAATACGTCGCGAGCTCTGAGATCCTCGAGGTGGTTCGTGACGAGGGAGTCGATTTCGCCCAGGGCTATCTGGTGGGCAAACCCATGTCATTCGGCGACTTCGTCGCCGGCCCCCTGGCAATGCCGACAGAAGCGGGAGTCTGATAGACGTGGATGAACGTTCGATTACTGTTTCAAGTGCACGACCCGCGCGCGGGCTATCATGATCTGGTGGCGGCTGCGCCGGATGAGGGATGTGTGATTTAAACATGCCGCTGGTAGATGAGGGAGACGCGCTGCTTGACGATATTGTCCGCAGTGGAGATGTCCGGTCCCTCCTGCAGCCCATCGTTGATCTCTCGTCGGGGGACACGGTTGCGTACGAGGCCCTGGCGCGAGGTCCGCACGGCAGTCCACTGGAGCGTCCCGACCGGCTCCTCGCGAAAGCGCGAGCGGCTGGGCGTCTGGACGAGGTGGATCGGCTCTGCCGGGTGCGGGCGATCGAAGCAGGTCGCCGCGCCGGCCTCGTCGCCCCGCACAGCCTGTTCGTCAACGTGGAGCCCGATTCACTGCACCACTTGGTGGACAACAACGACCTGCTGCCCCATCCGCCGACGATCCTGGAACTCACCGAACGGGCGCTGAGCCTCGATCCGGCCCTGCTCATCCGGGCGATCGCCGCGTTGCGAGAGCTCGGCTGGGCATTCGCGATCGACGACCTCGGCGTCAACACCCGATCTCTCGCGCTGCTGCCACTCATCGCCCCAGACATCATCAAGCTGGACATGAGCATCGTGCAGAATGCGCCAGACCAACATGCCGCAACGATCATGAGTGCCGTGGCAGCGCACTCCGAGGCCACCGGAGCGTTGATCCTGGCTGAGGGCATCGAGACGGCCGAACACATAGTCCGGGCGAGGGCACTGGGGGCCGACCTCGGACAGGGCTGGTTGTTCGGACCTCCGGCCGAGGCGGACACAGTCATAGCGACGGTGCCCGGGTTGTCACTCAGCACGCCGCCGATTCCGCGACGACCATCTGCGACGCCGTACGAGATCGCCGTGAGGGCGCGCGCGCCGAAGATAGCCGACAAGTTGCTGTTGCTCGAGCTGAGCACGTTCCTGGAGTCGAGGGCCCAGCGCGACGCGGACTCTGCGGTCATCGTGTCGGCGATCCAGCATGCCGACAACCTGACGCCTGCCACGGTGCGCCGCTATCGGGAGCTCGCGTCGTTGGGCGCGTTGGTCATCGTGTTGGCGAAGGGAATCTCAGCCATCGACCCGCTGTCGGACATGCACGCGGTCGACCTTGCTGAAGACGAGCCCCTGACCGGGGAGTGGGCCGTGGCAGTCATCTCGACCGACTTCGCAGCGCTACTGGCCGCACGCGAGATGCGGAACACGTCCCAGCTGCAGTTCGAATTCGTTCTGACCCACGATCGCCGGCTCGTGCTCGAGGCTGCTCACAGCCTCTTTGCCCGTCTGAGGGGCTGAGCTCCCAGGGCCGCGGCTGACGCCAACGCCCCGAGACGCTTCCGAGGTGTTGGCACCATTGGCACTGTTGACCGCATGGTGACGGTCGGGGCGGCTGAGCCGTGGAGAGCGCGTCGCCGGACTACCGTCTGCCGCCGCTGAAGAGTTGTTCAGGACGTTGCGGCGGTGGTCACTTGCGTCGACCCGACCGAGATTCCTTTGCCCTGGCGACAGCGGACTTCAGCTTCGCCTGGTTCTCTGGTTTACGGGCCTGGCTGTAGACGATCTTGGCGGCGCTCAGAGCGGCCGCACCTCTTAGCAATTTCATGAGTCGCCCGTACCCACCCAACTGTCTCTCACGCGCGATCGCGTGGTCCTTTTGGCTCGACCTCGCCAGCGGCATGCCACGAGCGTGCAAACGTTCTCCAAATCAGAGATGCACGACATTCACCTCGTGCTGACGTCCCACGAAACAAGATGACGTTGCTGCGTCAGCCAGGCTGCAATGGGTTCAGCGCTTGGTAGAGGACGTGGTCCTGCCAGATGCCTGCGATCCTGAGATAAGCCGGGGCGAGGCCGAATCGGACGAATCCATTCTTCTCAAGGACGCGTTGTGACCTGATGTTGTGGGTCAACGTGCCCGCTTCAATGCGGTGCAACGCGAGATCGTTGAATGCGAGCTTCGTGATCTCCTGCAGCGCGGCGCTCGCAACACCGTTGCCGTTGGCCTGTTCACTGACCCAGTAACCGACGTTGCAGGACTGGAATGCGCGACGGACGACGTTTTCGATGGTGATGCGACCAATGATCTGGTCCGAATCGTCCAGGATGACGTGAGGGTAAGCGGATTGTTGTTGATGCCGTCTCAACGCATCGTGGACGTTTGTCAGTTGCCCCTCGATCGAAAAGAAGTCGTCATCTCGATCAGGCTCCCACGGAGCAAGGAAATCGCGGTTGCTGCGACAGAGATCTACGAGGTCGGGCACGTCGTCGAGACTTAGCAGTCGTATTGAGCTCACCA
>NZ_JACMOM010000248.1 GCF_014378035.1 Aeromicrobium sp.
CGGATCACTGTCCACTCCCGCAACCCTGCGCGGCGAAAGGAGTTCAGCGATCGGGCCGCGGCCGAACTCGGTCTGACCGTGGACCCCTGCGACCAGGCCCGTGACGCGGTCACCGACGCGGACATGGTGGTTCTCGCCACCAGCAGCCCCACCCCGGTCATCGATACGAGCTGGCTGCGCCCCAACGTCGTCGTGACCACCATGGGACCCAAACAGGTCGGCCGCGCCGAGTCTCCCCCTGACCTCGTCACCGGAGCCGTGTTCGCGGTCACCGACTCCATCGACCAGCTCCGCAGCTACGACCCGCCCGCCCTGACTGCCGCCATGAGTGGCATGCTCGAGCTCGCCCACCTTGTCACCGGCACTGTCAAAGCTCCCACTGCAGGGCGCCGCATCTACTGCTCCGTCGGCCTCGCCGGCAGCGAGGTCCACCTTCTTGGTCGACTCGCCGAGAGAGCCCGCTCACCCCACGCCACGGACAGTTCGTGACCAGCAGGCAAGCAGTCACCTCACCGAACCGCTGGGCGAAGTCCCCGCGAGTGTGATCAACGGCCTCCGATGGTCGCGCAGTGCACGAGTACGGTGTCGGCCTCTGCGACCTATCCACGGACGAGCACGTTGTAGGCAGTGACCAGCACGATCAGAGACGAAGCTACCTCGATGGGTTGAGGTGGTGATTAGTCGCCCAGGCTGGTGAGCAGGGTTCGGAGCAGGCTGGCGAACTGCTCGCGTTGGCGTGGGCTGAACGCGTCGAGCAGGCGTTCTTCGTTGGCCAGGTGGTCGGCCACGGCGCGGTTGATGAGTTCGCGGCCAGATGGTGTGAGATCGATGAGCACGGTGCGGCGGTTTGTCGGGTCGGTCTCGCGGGTGACCAGGGCCTTGGTGACGAGCCGGTCGATCCTGTTCGTGATCGCGCCGGAGGTGACCATGGCCGAGACGGCGAGTGCACCAGCCGTCATACCCCTCGGCCCTCCGGCGCGCAGGAGCGTCGCGAGGATGTCGAACTCGCCTGGCTGAAGGCCGTGTTCGGTGAAGACTCTCTGCAGCGCCCGCTCGGTCAACCGCGTGGCTCGAGAGAGACGGCCGATCACGCCCATCGGTGACGGGTCGAGGTCCGGGCGAGCCACTCGCCACTGGGCCAGGATGCCGTCCACGCTGTCGTCCATCAAACTCCTCGACGTTGAACTGTTTGGCCTAAAGGTATCACCGGTCATCTAGGGCACGTATCTAGTCATCTAGGGCACGTATCTAGTCATCTCGCCGGTTTGCAGCCAAGCCAACGCATCAACGTTAAACTGTTTGACATTGAGGTAGCACTCGATCTAAGGTTGCCGCGTTGAACTATTCAACGTTGAGAGGTTGCCATCATGTCCGCATCAGCCCGCACCGCGCTCACCGCGCTCACCGCGCTCACTGCGATTGCGCCAATCTCGTGGGGCACGACCTACGTCGTCACCTCAGAATGGCTGCCTCCGGACCGCCCCCTGCTGTCCGGCCTGCTGCGGGCCCTGCCGGCTGGGCTGCTCGCGATCGCAATTGGTCGGCGACTCCCGCACGGCTCGTGGTGGTGGCGGGCTGCTGTTCTCGGCGTCCTCAACATCGGCGCCTTCTTCGCGCTGCTGTTCCTGGCGGCGTACCGCCTGCCCGGAGGGGTCGCGGCAACACTCGGGGCGATTGGTCCGCTGGCCACCGCGGGCTTCGCGCTGGCGCTGTTGGGTGAGCCGCCGACTCGCTGGCGCCTCGGCTGGGCGATGGTCGGCATCGCCGGAGTCGCGCTCATGGTGATGAGGCCAGGCGCCGAGTTCGATGCGGTGGGTGTTGTAGCCGGACTCACCGGTCCGGTCGCCATGAGCGCTGGCGTAGTGCTCACGCGGCGCTGGGGCCGTCCGGTTGGGGCGGTGTCGTTCGCCGGGTGGCAACTCACCGCCGGCGGGCTCTTCCTTCTCCCGATCGCCCTGATCGTCGAAGGCGCACCGCCACATCTGCCCATCGAGGCATTCGGTGGTTACGCCTGGCTTGGCCTGGTCGGCACCCTGCTGGCGTACACCCTCTGGTTCCGTGGCATCGGCGAACTGCCGGTCGTCGCGGTGTCCTTCCTCGCGCTCCTCTCACCCATCGTCGCGACCACCATCGGCTGGGCCGTGCTTGGTCAGAGTCTGACAACCATGCAGACGGTCGGCTTCGGGCTCACCCTGCTCGCGGTGCTCGCCGCGCAGATCCCGCGCCCTCAACGGGTCGCGCCACGCATACCAAAACCCGCACTCACCCAGGAGTCCTCATGCAGATAGCCGTCATCGGAGCAGCAGGCAACGTCGGCAGTCGAGTCGTGGCAGAAGCCCTCCGCCGTGGCCACCGGGTCACCCCACTGTCCCGGGACGACGTCGATGCAACCGATACCAACGCAGTCGCTGACCTCATCGCCGGTCATGACGTCGCAGTGGGAGCGACCCGGCCGGTCCCCGGCGACGAGCAATCAGCACTGGTCGCCACCCGTTCATTGCTCGACGCGCACGCCGCAGCCGGTGTGCGGTTCGTGATGGTCGGCGGCGCGGGCAGCCTGCTCGTGCCCGGCGCCGGCAACCGCCTGGTCGCGGACGACCCGCGCTGGGTGCCGCCCGAGATCGCCGACCTTGCGCGGACCGGCAACGACCAACTGACACTGTGCCGCGAGCACGGCCGCGCGGACTGGACCTACGTCACGCCATCGGCACTGATGGAACCCGGGCTGCGCACCGGTTCATATCGGGTCGGACAGGACGAGCTGCTGGTCGACAGCACTGGTCGCTCCTACGTCTCGATGGAGGACATAGCGGTCGCGGTCGTCGACGAGATTGAGCAACCAGCCCATCGCGGCCAACGCTTCACCGTGGCGAGCAACCTCTCCTGATCGACCCCTGCTGATCGATTATGCACTGGGTGCACGACCGCGGCGCTGTGCGCGGGCGGACCAACTCACGCACCAACGGGGCTCTTCGCAGAAGAGGGTGTGGTCCGTGGTTGAGCGCGCCGCCGCGCTGGTCACGGGATAGGCGTCGAGGTCTTCCGAGGATGGAGGTTCCTACGCCGTCCACCTGAAAGACCTCGACATGCCCGACGCTACCGTCGC
>NZ_JACMOM010000249.1 GCF_014378035.1 Aeromicrobium sp.
ACGGGGATGCACCTGGCCATCGGCATCTTCATGGGGATCCTGTACTTCTCGCTGGTGATGATCGCGGTCGACATGATCCTGATCAGTGATCGGTCGTGGATCCGGGCCGCCGAGTGGATTCGCGGCCGCCGTGGCGGGGCTGAATCGGAATCTGATCCCTCTTCGCCAATTGTGATTTAAGTCACAATAAAGTTAGCGTCATAACTCGAGTTCGGTCACTTCGTTACTAAGAATGTGATTCGATTGTCGCTCGGCAAACTTCCTCGTGAATAACTTTACGTTGCGATCCGTGCGTTAACTTCCAATAAAAATGAAATCAAGGAGCCATCCTCGATGAGTAAGCTTGCCAAGAATTCCCTGGCAGTAGGCCTGGCGACACTGATCGCCACAGCCGGACTGTCATTCTCAGCCAACGCGGCGGTCGACACCAAATCCCACGCCTCCGCACGGTTCGTCACCGGCACGCTCGGAACAACCTCGCTCGACGACGTCGTCAAGCTTGAGGGCACCAAGGCGTCCAACCCGGCCAACGACCCCGAGGACACCTCGGACCAGCTCAACGACGACAACGGTCCCAACGCGAACCCGCTTAGCGTCACGGTGCTGAAGGCCATCCCGATCAACTTCCCAGGCGGGATCGACTTCAACCTGGCCGATATTCTCAGCCCGGGTGCAGGCACGGCCGCGGCCAACCAGTACAGCAGGGCCGGGTCGACGAGCACGGCCGACGCGTACTCCGGCGCCGTTGCCGACACCGGCGCCATCCTGAACCCCGACAACACGACTTTCCCGTCGAACGCCACGCTCTCCCTCACAGGTGGCCAGCTCGACATGGCGAACCTCACCTCGTTCAAGTTGACGACCGGCGCGCCCGCCGGCTCGGCCCGCCTCTCCGGCGGCGAAGCGGTCCGTGACTACCAGATCGGCACCGTCAAGCTCGACCTCGGAGTGCCGCTGCTCGCCGACATCACCAAAGACATCGACGGCGCCGTCAACACGGGCCGCGGCAACATCAACGACGTCAGCCTCTCGCTCGACGACGTGTGCCCGTTGGTCGGCGACACCCTTAATGTCAGTCTCGCAACTCTGAAGGCGCTCCCGGTCGTCGGGCCGCTGATCGAGGCGATCGATCTGGCCACACGGCTTCCGGCCGACCTGAACCTGTGCAAGCTTCCCGACGCTCTCCCGACGGAGCTGCAGAACCAGCTCAAGAACGTCGTCGAGCTCAACGCCACGGGCCTCGGCACCGTCAACAGCGGCCTCACCAACTTCACCAAAGACGGAGTCACCGTCAACTTCGCCACCGGCAAGGTCACGATCGACCTGGAGAAGGTCCTGGAAGCCAGCGACCCGAGCCTCAACATCGACGAGCTCGGCCCGAACACCGACCTCGTGAAATTCCTCGCCGATGATCTCATCGCCGGCAAGGTAAAAACCACTCTGAAATCGGCTTTCGCCGACATCATCAAGCAGGTCACCGACAATGTCGGTGTCGAGGTCAAGGTGGGTGGCAACGTCGTCATCCCGAAGGTCGACATCTCCGGTCTGACGGCACCGCTGCAGACCGCTGTCGACGGACTGTCGACCGCGCTCGACGCGATCGGCACGCCGATCGACGAGGCCTTGGCCACCCTCACGACGAACCTCCAGGAGCTCCTGGCCCTCACGGCTAACGTGCAGCCCGATAAGGGTGTCAGCACCGGCTCCGGGCCAGCGACAACGGTCGACCCGGCAGTGCTGGGCAAGGACTACTCAGTCGCCGCGCTTAAGATCGCGGTCGCTCGCGGTAACCTGGCCAGCGTCAAGCTTGCCGACGCACTGGTCGGGCTCGATGCTGCCGATGTTGCCGACGACAACCAGTCCGACACACAGGCCGACGCGGGCACGCAGGCCGACACGGATACGCAGGCCGATACACAATCCGACACGGACGCGCAGGCCGACAACGGCGACGTGGCAGCTGACACCTCCGACGCCGATGCCGTTGCGGACTCGGACTCGCAGGCTGACGCCGACGTGACGACGACGCTCCCGAGCACGGGTGCACCGAACCTGATGCCGTTCTGGATCCTTGGTCTCGCGCTGCTGCTCTTCGGTGGTGCCGTCCTGGTCAACGAGAGGCGTCGACTCGGCAAGATCTAGTCGGTACACCACGACTGCCGGTCGCCCCCTGGCGCCCGGCAGTCGTGCGTCCGGCCCTCAGAGACCGCCCCGACCAGCGCTTCGGAAGGAGAGCATGACGGTTGAGCCACACGACTCCGCGTCGCCGCAGACGTGGCAGAAGTGGGTCATCACGGGATTCGGGGTCCTCGCCGTGGCACATGCGGCGCTGCTGATGCTGTGGCTCGCGCCGTCGAGCCCCATACGCAGCTCGGTCGGCAGCACCAATCTCGCTTCGTACGTCGACCCCTACTTCCAGCAGAGCAACGACACCGTGGGTCTCGGCGCCCAGTACGTTGATGAGTCGTTCAGCATCCGGGCCTACGTCCGGCATGACGTGAAGGCAAAGCCGACCCTGACGAAGTGGCTTGATGTGACGATGACCGAGGACCGGTCGTCCGGTCGCGACCCCGACCCGGCTCGGGTGCACCTGATCGCGCGGCGTCTGGCCGCCAACCTCAACCTCGCGATGTTCGGCCTCGAGCCCGCCCAGCGCAAGTTTGTGCGCAAGATCGCCGCTGACGACACGACCAGCGACGTACGGGTCCGACTGGAGAGCGCAGGCAAGAGCCAGCAGACGACACGCACGTTTCAGGCGTACGACCAGATGGCCACACAGTTTGCGTCGCTCTACGCCCGCTCGGCCTTCAAGAGCGACGTGCTCCAGGTGCAGTTCCGGGTCGGTCGGCGCACCGTGCCGCCCTACGCCCAGCGCGATTCGAAGATTCTGACCGATGTCCCCTTCCTGTTCTTCGACTTCGGCTGGCGCCCGGCATTCCGCGGCTCGGTCGAAGCGCGCACTGCCTTCGACTCCTACGTGAAAAAATGACATGGCGGCAAAGACCCCCGCGAGGGAAATCCTGCCGAGGCCGGTCCGGATGAGGCGGGTCATGGAGAGCCTCAGCGGTTCCACAGCCCAGGCCCGGAGGTGGCTGGACTCGTGGGCGTTCGGCCGCAAGCACGCCCTTCGTGGCGCGGCTGCCTGCCGGATCGCCACCGGACTGTCGGTGCTGGGGTTGTTGCTGTCGAACCTTAGCTCCCGCGACTTGTGGGTGGGGCAGGCATCAATCTGGGCCGAGCCCGCACGGGTTATCAGCCGGTTTCCCGAACTCGCTCTTCTCAAGGGGGTGAGCGGAGACATCCTGACCCTGGTCTACGTGGTGACCATGCTGGCGGCGCTAGCCTTCGTTGGGGGTTGGCACACCAAGGCGGCCAACGTCATCACGTTCGTGGGGTTTATCGCGATTGTCGGTCAGAACCCCGTGGTCGGCGCGCAGAGCGACAATCTCGTCCGCCTCACGCTGCTCTGGATGCTGATGATGCGAACCGCTGAGCACTGGTCGCTCGACTGTCGTCGCCGTGCACACACCACCGAGGACGATCGCGAGTCGCGAGCCCGGGAAGACGATGTGCTGCCGGTCTGGCTCTCGACGGGCCTTCACAACATCGGGCTCTTCAGCCTGGCGACGCAGGCGATCCTCACCTACATGGCCGGTGGCCTCGACAAGATCTCCCAGAGCGAGTGGCGGCACGGGACGGCGCTGTACTACACGATGCAGCTGCCCGAGTACCGCCCGTTCCCCGGGCTGTCCGACCTTCTGAGCCAGAACAGAGTGGTGCTGGCCAGCCTGACGTACGCCGTGCTGCTGGTACAGCTGTTCTTCGGGCCGTTGCTGCTCAACCCGGTCACCCGCCGCCTCGTGCTGGCCCTGGCGGTGGCGGTCAGCGTCTTCTTCGCCGTGGTGTTCGCGCTGCCCTGGAGCTCGCTCGCCACGATCGCGGTCACGAGCCTCTTCGTCGCCGACACCACGTGGCAGCGCATCGAGACAGGCGTGCTGCGGGGGGCTCGGCCGGCCGGCGACTGGATCGTCGACCGGGGCTATGCCATCGCTGACAAGGTCGATGACGCGCGTTACCGTTTTGTGCTGCCGGTCATCGACCGGGTACGCGAGACGTTCTCCAGGCGCTGACCCGAGGTGGCGTGCCGTGTCACAGCAGGCTGGTGGACAGGCGACGTCCCGACAGCACCAGAGCGATGACCGGCACCGTGAGCACGGCAGCAGCAGCATTGAGGGTGCCGAACCCGCTGGCCGCGACGACGACTCCCGCGAGCAGGCCACCCATGGCGCCGGCGAGATTCATCGTCAGGTCCGAGAAGCCCTGCACGACCGGCCGGACGTCGTGGTTCAACGAGGCAGTGAGCATGGCGGCGCCCGCGATGACCGAGGCCGACCAGCCGATGCCCAGCAGCGTCAGGCCGATCGTGATCTGCAGGTCGGAATCGCCCGACGTACCGGCCACCAGGACGGCGAGCAGCAGGATGGACTGTCCGAGCAGGATGGTGCGATCGGAGCCCCAGGCGTCGCTGAGCCAGCCCATGACTGGGGAGAGGGCGAACATCCCGGCGATGTGCAGGCTGATGGTCAACCCGATCAGCTCGAGCGCCGCGCCGTGGTCCTGCATGTGCACCGGGGTGAGCGTCATGACCGAGACCATGACGGCGTGGGATGACGCGATGGCGTAGACCGCGGTCAGCGTGCACCCGCGCATGTGTGGCAGAGCGGCCCGGATGCCACGAGCCCTCGGAGCCGCACCGGCGACGCGAACGAGGGGGTCGGGTCGGAGGAGGGCGAACGTCAGCACTCCGGCGATGCCGAAGCCTGCCGCGGAGAACATCATTGGTCCGGCGAGGTCGGGCACTCCGACCGTTCGGGCGAACGAGGCACCCGGGCCGGTGAGGTTGGGGCCGATCACCGCACCGATCGTGGTGGACCAGACCACGAGCGAGAGGGCGCGGCCGATCTGTCGGGGATCAGCTCTGTCGACGGCCGCGAACCGTGACTGCAGGTTGGCGGCAGTGCTGGCGCCGAACAGCAGCAGACCGAGAAGGATGATCGTGAGGGACTCGGTGTCGGCCCCCACCACCGTCACGGCGGCGCCTGCCGCGCCACTGAGCCAGCCGAGTGTCAACGCGGGTCGGCGGCCGGCGCGTGCAGCGAGGGACGACAGCGGGATCGTGAACACCGCCGCACCGAGCGTAAGCATGACCACGGCCATGCCGGCCCACCCCGAGGAGCCGGTGACGTCCTTGATCAACAGCGAGCCGACCGCGATGCCGGCGCCGTTGCCGATGCCACCGACGACCTGGACGAGCGCGAGGACCATCACGACACGACGCTGGACAGACCCGCCGATGGCGACGGGGGTGGAGATCTCGGTCACCCGAGCAATCTACCGAACTACCAGATGGAGACCCGGTCGGCCGGATCGAGCCACAGGGCATCGTCCGTGCCGACCGAGAACGCCTCGTAGAAGGCGTCGATGTTGCGCACGACCTGGTTGCAGCGGAACTCCGGCGGGGAGTGCGGGTCGACCGTGAGGCGGCGTACCGTCTCGGCGGGGCGCACCTTGCCCTGCCAGGCCTGCGCCCACGAGACGAAGAAGCGCTGGTCAGGGGTCAGGTCGTCGATCGATGTCGCCTCGGGCTCGGTGAGGCGGAACGCCCGGTAGGCAATGCCGAGCCCCCCGAGGTCGCCGATGTTCTCGCCGATCGTCAGGGAGCCGTTGACGGTGCGGTCGTCTGCGCCGTCAGGGGAGAGGGTGTCGTACTGCGCGACGAGCGCCGAGGTGAGCTTTTCGAAGGAGTCGCGGTCGTCGTCGGTCCACCAGTTGCTGAGGGCACCGGTTCCGTCGTACTGCGAGCCCTGGTCGTCGAAGCCGTGGCCGATCTCGTGGCCGATGACAGCTCCGATCGCCCCGTAGTTGACGGCATCGTCGGCGTCGGCGTGGAAGAACGGAGGCTGCAGAATTGCCGCGGGGAACACGATCTCGTTCATCGTCGGGTTGTAGTAGGCGTTGACGGTCTGCGGCGTCATGTACCACTCGTCGCGGTCGATGGGTGCGCCGATCTTGGCCAGCTCGCGATCGGTGGCGACGGCCAAGGCGCGCCGGGCGTTGCCCAGCAGGTCGTCGGGGGCGGTCTCGAGCGCGCTGTAGTCGCGGAAGGTCTCGGGGTGGCCGATCTTGGGGTTGAAGGTGTCGAGCTTGTCGTGCGCCCGCTTCTTGGTCTCGTCGCTCATCCAGGGCAGGGCGGAGATGCTCTCGCGGTAGGCCTCGAGCAGGTTGCCGATGAGCTCACCCATGCGCTCCTTCGAGGCGGGCGGGAACTCGGTGCGGACGTAGATCTGGCCGACTGCCTCGCCCATCGCACCCTCGACGAAGCCGACGCCACGCTTCCAACGCGGACGGAGCTCGTCGGTGCCGCTGAGGGTGCGGCCGTAGAACTCGAAGCTGGCGTTGACGAACGGCGAGGAGAGGTAGGGCGAGGCGCTGTGCACAACTTGCCAGCGCAGCCAGTCCTTCCAGGCGTCGAGCTCGCCGGGCGAGTCCTGCGCGGCGACGAGCAGAGTCTGGAGTCCTTCGAGGAACGAGGGCTGCGACACGACGACGTCGGCCAGGACCGGCGCCGGCACCCGGGCGCCGCTGGACCACGACGTCCAGTCGAACGCCGGGAGAAGCGCTCGGAGCCCGTCGATCGTGAGGGGGTTGTAGGTCTTCTGCGCATCACGGCAGGCGACCCGGTCCCAGTGGAACGTGGCGATGCGCGTCTCGAGGTCCATGATGCGTTGCGCCCGACCCGCGGCGGCGTCGAGGCCGGCGAGCCCCAGCATCGTGGTGATGTGGTCGACGTAGGCCTTGCGGATCGTGGCGGACTCGTCGTCGCGGTAGTAGGACTCGTCGGGCAGCCCGATGCCCCCCTGGCTGAGGTGGGTGACGTAGCGGTCGGGGTTGCCGCGGTCGGGAGCGATGTACATGCCGAAGATGCTGCCGACGCCCTGGCGGTCGAGGATGCCGAGAGTCTCGACAAGACCGGCGACGTCGGTCACCGCGTCGACCAGTGCGAGCTCGGTCTCGAGCGGCTGCGCACCGAGGGCCTCGATGCGGTCCTCGTCCATGAAGCTCGCGTAGAGGTCAGCGATCTTGCGCTGCTCGTCGTCGTCGGGGGACTGCCCGGCGGACTCGATGATCTCGCGCACCTTGGCCTCGGCCTCGTCGACGAGGACGACGAAAGAGCCGGCTGTGGCTCGGTCGGGCTTGATCTCGGTCTCACGCAGCCATGGCCCGTTGACGTGCCTGAAGAGGTCGTCCTGGACGCGGATCGTGGTGTCGAACTGGGTCATGTCGATGCCGTTGGTCACGCACGTAGGCTACACATCGTGAGCAAGAGCCTGCCAGCCCGAATGACCGTCATCCGCACCGAGCAACTGGCTCCTGCGATGCGTCGGGTGGTCTTCGGAGGAGTCGGTTTCGCCGATTTCCTGACGCGTCACGTCGAGCTGAACGACCGCGCTCCGGGCGGTGCCTTCACCGACGAGTACGTCAAGCTCGTCTTCCTTGCCGATGGCTTCGAGTACCCCGAGCCGCTCGATCTCGACCTGGTCAAGGACACCATGCCGAAGGAGGCGTGGCCGGTCCTCCGCACCTACACGATTCGCTGGGTCGACCCCCACGCAGAGGAGGTCGCGATCGACTTCGTGGTGCACGGCACCGACGCGCACGACGGGCCCGGCGTGGCAGGGCCGTGGGCCGCGAACGCCCAACCTGGCGTCGTGCTGCACCTGCGTGGGCCCAGCGGCGCCTATGCGCCCGATCCGAACGCCGACTGGCTCCTGTTCGTCGGCGACGAGGCCGGCCTCCCGGCGATCGCGGCCTCGCTCGAGGCGCTCGCACCCACTGACCGGGCTGTCGCGTTCATCGAGGTCGACGGTCGGGCCGACGAGATCGAGCTGACGACCGTCGCCGACCTCGAGGTGCACTGGCTGCACCGGGGTGACGCCGAGCCCGGCTCGACGACGCTGCTCGACGATGCTCTTCGCCGTTGGGACTGGAGGAACGGACGCGTGCAGGCATTCATCCACGGCGAGTCGGCGCTTCTCAAGACCGTCCGACCACACGTGCTCGATGACCGCGGAGTGGCCCGGGTCGACGTCTCGGTGTCTGCCTACTGGCGGCGTGGCGCCACGGAGGAGGGTTTCCGGGTCTGGAAGGCCGAGCAGTACGACCCCGTCATGCGACCGGGGGCATCCTGAGGGTGCGCGGCCGGTAACCTCATCGGGTGACTGAACTGCGCAACGTGGCCGTCATCCTCGCCGGTGGCACCGGGACGAGGGTCGGTATGGCCATCCCCAAACAGCTCATCAAGATCGCCGGCAAGACCATCATCGAGCACACCATCGCCGCCTTCGAGGCGTCATCGCTCGTCGATGAGATCGTGATCCTCATGGCGCCGGGGCACCTCGACCCCGTGCGGGCCATCGTGCAGAACGGCGGCTACGACAAGGTGACCCAGATCGTCGAGGGCGGTCAGACGCGCAACGAGTCGACGAGTCGCGCCCTCGAGGCGCTGGGCACGCAGGAGTGCAACGTCCTGTTCCACGACGCGGTGCGTCCGCTCGTGTCGCAGACCATCATCAGCGACGTCGTGTCGGCCCTGGCCACCCACGAGGCCGTCGACACCGCGATCCCGTCGGCCGACACGATCGTGCGGGTCCACGACACGCCCGCCGGGGTCACCGAGACGATCGAGGATGTATTGCCCCGGCACCTCCTGCGGCGGGGGCAGACCCCGCAGGCGTTCCGGCTGTCCGTGATCCGCGAGGCCTACGGGCTGGCCTGGAAGGACCCGGGGTTCACCGCGACCGACGACTGCACCGTGGTGCTCCGCTATCTGCCAGAGGTGCCGATTGCCGTGGTGCCGGGGCACGAGCGCAACATGAAGGTCACCGAGCCGATCGACGTCTACATCGCCGACAAGCTCTTCCAGCTGCACTCCGCCGACACCCCCGCGCAGCTCACCGACGAGCAGTACCGCGAGGCGCTCGCCGGCAAGACCATGGTGGTGTTCGGCGGGTCGTACGGCATCGGTGGCGACATCGCCGACCTCGCCCGCGGGTTCGGCGCGACGGTTCACTCGTTCTCGCGGTCCTCGACCAACACCCACGTCGACAGACGTCCCGACATCGCGGCCGCGGCGTCGCTGGTGCTCAAGGAGACCGACACCGTCGACTTCGTGGTCAACACTGCTGGGGTGCTCCCGATCTCCGAGCTGGCCGAGACGTCGGAGGAGACCATCTTCGCGGCGACCGAGATCAACTATCTCGCGCCGATCTTCATCGCGCAGGAGTTCTACCCGCACCTGGCGGCGTCGGGTGGCTCGCTGCTGCTGTTCACGTCGTCGTCCTACACCCGCGGTCGCAAGGGCTACTCGTTGTACTCCTCCGCGAAGGCTGCGGTGGTGAACCTGACCCAGGCGCTCGCCGACGAGTGGTCGGGCGAGGTGCGGGTCAACTGCGTCAACCCCGAGCGCACCAGCACCCCGATGCGCACCAAGGCGTTCGGCGAGGAGCCCGACGGCACGCTCCTCAGCTCGATGGAGGTCGCCCGGCAGTCGCTCGACGTCCTGCTCGCCAACCAGACCGGGCACATCATCGACATCCGTCGTGAGGGCGGCCCGGCTGCCACGGGTGGCGGGTCGTCGTGAAGGCCCTCATCAACGTCCTGCTCGTGATCGTGGTGGTGGTGTTCATCGCCGTCGTCGTGTTCCTGATCAGAACCTCGGGGTCCGATGACAAGACGGCGCAGGCCGAGCCGACGGACAAGCCCATCGTGTACATGGGGACCGGGGGAGTGGTCGACAACATCGAGCGTCGCCTCGAGGCCCGGACGGGACGCGACCTCCGGATCAAGTGCCCCGAGAAGGTCGATGAGGCCATCGGCACGACGTTCCGTTGCAGCGTCCGCTACGCGGGTCTTGACGACATCATCTCGAAGGCGGCTGTCAAGATCGACGGCCCCGGCGGCGAGTTCAGGTGGAAGTCCGAGTCGGTCGTCAAGGCTCCCTGACCTCCCTCGCCCGCCCCAGCCGTCCGCGCTGGCAGTGACGCTCTTGTGGCGACACGCCGGTCGTGGCCACAAGAGCGTCACTGCCAGCGGGAGCGCAGGCGGCGGACCGGGACAGTCACGGCGGGTGGGAGGAGAAGGGCCGCACCGTAAGCGGCTGTGCCGACGAGCGCGCCGTGGCGCCGCACGCGCCGCGACCATGCCCGCGACATCCATCGCGGCGTGTCGTCGACCGTGGCGAGGCCGAGCTCGAGTGCGCTACGGAAGTAAGGGCTCTCCCACACCTCGTGCGACGGTCGAACCCCAGAAGCCAGGAGGGCCTCGACGCGATCGACGATGGTCTCGTTCGCTGGTCGGTCACGGCCTCCAAAGTAGCCCCCGTGCCAGTCGGCGTCGGGCGAACCGATGTCGTCATCGATGATCTGGTCGAAGGTGCGCAGCAGCCCGCTGTCGAGGAAGACGTGGTTTCCGTAGCGTTCGTTCACCCCGAGGTCGAGGACGAGCGCGACCCGGCAGCCGTGGTCGATCGCCTCCAGGCATGCCGTGGACGACATCGTCAGCAGCAGGTCGACATCGGGCAGTGCCTGCGCGATGGGTGAGTAGTCGATGCGGAAGTTGTCCGGCACGTCCTCGTCTGCCACCAGGTCGGCCGGGTGGTGCGCCATCCGGTGGAAGGTGTCCTCGCCAGGCCGGTGCCGGGGCTTGAGGACGACGTCACGGTCAGGATGTGCGCGGGCATAGGCGATGAGTCGGCGGTAGACGTGACGTCTCTCGACGGGGGAGGCCGGCACGGTGGGTTGGTCGGCGAAGAGCACCGACGTGATGGGGCCGGTGCGCGCGGGGCTTGGAGTTCCGGACAGGAACGGCAGCCCGCTCAGCACGAGGTTGTCCATCGGCAGCCCGAGCGTTGCCCCGACCGTGCGGAAGTAGGCGAGGTCGTGCGCGGAGTTGACGGCGACGACATCTGTGCCGGCCCGGTCGAGATACCCCGCGGTGATCTTCTCGATGATGATGCCGACCCACCCCGACACGAGAATCGGCCCGGGCTCCGGATCGGGCCCGTGTCGTCGTGGCGACGCGAGGGCGACCTCGATCGTGAGCCGTCGCGTCATCGGCCCGGACAGCGCGCAGACCACGACCCCGGACGCGACCGCCTCGGACACCAGGTCGGGCCACGACACGTAGTGGACGAACTCGAAGCCTGCGTCGTGGATCTGCTCGGTCGACAGTGCCGAACGGGTGTGGGGCACGACGACGCGGCAGGCGAAACCACGTGCCTCCAGCTCGTCGCGGATCCCGGCGCACCACTTCAGCTGCGAATCGAAGGCGGCGACGAGCAGGGCGGTCCGTCGGGGAGGAGGTGACACTCGCGCACCGTATCTGTCCCAGGGCCGCCCAGCCGGCGAGGAGCGGATCGTTCACGAGCTGTTGGTCGACGGTTGCGGGGTTGGTCGGTTCCGGTGCGCCCAGCGGCGCGGCAGCCCCGGCAGGACCCGGGACGTTCGTGCCCCCGGGTGCTGGCGTTCATGCCGATGACGTGCGTCCTTCCTAGCGTTCATGGGGAAGTCATCGAGCCTGACCGAGGGAGCGCTGTGAGCCAGGATGTCGTCACCACCGGCACGCCCGTCGTGCTGCCGCGCCCGGCAGCCGTGTGCGCCGTCATTCCGGCCCGCGGGGGCTCCAAGGGTGTGCGGCGCAAGAATCTCCGTCTCCTCGGGGGCGAGCCGCTGGTGGCGCGCGCCGTTCAGGCGCTGTTGGCCAGCGACACCGTCGACACGGTCTTCGTGACGACCGACGACAGCGAGATCGCGACGGCCTCCCGTGCCGCAGGGGCTTACGTCATCGACAGACCGGCAGAGCTCGCCGGAGATCTCGCGTCCTCGGAGTCTGCTCTGCTGCACGCCCTTGGCGCGATCGCCTCGATGGGTGGGCTGCCGGACGTGACGGTGTTCGCGCAGGCCACCAGCCCGTTCCTGCGGTCGGCCGACATCGATCGCGCCGTCGCCATGGTCGTCGACGACACGTGCGACGTCGCGTTCAGCGTCGTGCCGTCGGACGTACATCTGTGGCGGGTCGGCGCCGACGGCCCCGAGGGCGTCAACCACGACGCGCTCGTCAGGCAGCGTCGGCAGGATCGTGCGCCCGGGTGGACGGAGACGGGAGCGTTCTACGCCATGCGTACGAGCGGCTTCATGGAGCACGGGCACAGGTTCTTCGGTCGGCTGCGGCTCGTCGACGTCGACCCGTCCGGGGCGCTCGAGATCGACACTGAGCACGACCTGCGACTTGCCGAGCTGATGCAGGCCCACCGGCTATGGGACGTCGACCGGACCACGGCGTCGGGCGGGACGCCGTCGCCGATCGACGCTCGCGCCGTCGTGACTGATTTCGACGGCGTGCACACCGACGACCGGGTCATCGTCGACCAGCACGGCATCGAGTCCGTCATGGTCAACCGGTCCGACGGCATGGGCGTCGCCCAGCTGCGTCGCGCTGGCATCCCCTTCTTGATCCTGTCGACCGAGACCAACGCCGTGGTGCGCGCCCGCGCCGCCAAGCTGGGGGTCGACGTCGTGGACGGCTGCGCCGACAAGCTCGCGGCGCTCATCGAGTGGGCCCGGGAGAAGGACGTGTTGCTGCGTGACATCGCCTACCTCGGCAACGACGTCAACGACGTCGCCTGCCTCCGGGCCGTCGGTTGGCCCGTGGCCGTTGCCGGCGCCCATCCCGATGCTCACAGGGCATCCACGATCGTGCTTCGCCGCCACGGTGGCGACGGAGCCGTCCGCGAGCTCGCTGACCGCGTGCTCGCCGGGTTCGACGCACGAGTGACCACTCCGCCACGACGAAAGGCACGACCATGAGCAAATGGGTACAGATCGGCGACGAGATCGTTGGAGCAGGGCGTCCCACGTACGTCATCGGTGAGATCGGCATCAACCACAACGGCGACGTCGCCGTGGCCAAGAAGCTCATCGACGTGGCTGCCCTGGCGGGCGCACAGGCAGTCAAGTTCCAGAAGCGGACGCCGGCGATCTCGACGCCGTCGGACATGAAGAACACCCGTCGCGAGACGCCATGGGGGGAGATGAGCTATCTCGAGTACCGCTACAAGGTGGAGCTCGAGCGTGAGCAGTACGCCGAGATCGCTGCCCACGCGCTGACGCAGGGCGTCGACTGGTTCGCGTCGCCGTGGGACGTGCCGTCGGTGGAGTTCCTGGAGGAGATGGGCGTCTCGACGCACAAGGTCGCCTCGGCCTCCGTCACTGACATCCCGCTCCTGCGGGCGATGGCCGCGACGGGCAAGCCGATCATCCTCTCGACGGGGATGAGCACGATCGAGCAGATCGACCGTGCCATCGAGGTGCACGGAACGAACAACCTGGTGATCCTGCACGCGACCTCGACCTATCCGCTCCCTCCCGAGGAGGCCAACCTGCACATGATCCCGGTGCTCTCCGCCCGCTACCGCGTGCCGGTCGGATACTCGGGTCACGAACGGGGTCTGCAGATCTCGGTCGCCGCGGTGACCCTCGGGGCGACTGCGGTCGAGCGCCACATCACCCTCGACCGGTCGATGTGGGGGTCCGACCAGGCAGCGAGCCTCGAGCCGCACGGCTTCATGAGCCTCGTGCGCGACATCCGGGTCATCGAGAAGGCCTTGGGTGACGGCGTCAAGCGGGTCATGCCGGGCGAGTTCGCCCAGATGAAGCGGCTGCGCCGCGAGCCCGACAGCACGGTGCTGTCGCTGTGAGCTGGCGCAGGAGGGGGATGGGAATGTCGGGAGCCGCGAGGTGACCGAGACCCCCAGGGTGCTGCTGGTCACCGACTCGGACTCCTACGTCAAGTGGGGTGCGGCCTTGGCCAACCAGCTCCCAAAGGACTGGACGGTTCACCTCGTGCTTGCGCGCGGGAATGCCGAGCCGAGCCCGAGGCAGCTGTCCGAGGCGCTCGACGGGACGCGCTTCGACGCCGACGGGGTTCCGCGTGTCGGGCTGCGGCAGCTGCGTTCCCTGCTCGACGAGTGGCGGCCGGACGTGTTGGTCGCCGCCACCCGCGGGCCGGCCGTGCAGGCGATGGTCAGCCTGATCCCCAACGCCTCGGATCGGCCGGTGGTGGTCAGCGGGTTGGCGGGCATCTCGGTGCCCGTCATCGGGTACGGGCTCGGGTTCCGTCGCGCCGTCGACGTCTTCGTGGTGCACAGCAGGCGCGAGCTGCGGGAGTTCGCGCAGGCGAGCATCGAGCGTGGCATCCCCCACACATACGGGCTGGCGACCCTGCCGTTCCTTGCGTCGGCGCCGCGGCCTGCCGAGCCTGACTCGATGCGCAGCGTCATGGTGGAGGTGCCGGTCCGCAACCGCATCGTGTTCGCAGGTCAGGCCATGGTCCCGGCTTCCCGGCGTGAACGCCTCTGGCTGCTGCGTCAGCTGATCGAGACGGCTCGTGCCCACCCGGCGCTCGAGGTCGTCATCAAGGTGCGCGCCCGCGAGGGTGAGCCGCAGACCCATGTGGAGCACTACTCGTACGAACGACTTCTGGTCGGCCTGTTGTCGGCGGGCGAGCACATCCCTGCCAACCTCGTCGTCGAGAGCGGAGCGATGAGCAGGCACCTCCGGCGCGCAGTGGGGCTCGTGACCGTCAGCTCCACGGCACTGCTCGAGGCGATCGATGAGGGCATCCCGGCCCTCGCGCTCACCGACTTCGGCGTCGGTGCCGACCAGATCAACATCGTGCTGATGGGCAGCGGGCTGCTGGGCACCGCGCGCGACCTGGTGGACGCCGAGTTCCGTCACCCCGAGCCGTCTTGGCTGGACGACAACTACTTCCACGACTCGTCGGCCAACTCCTGGCTCGCCCGCGTGGAGGGCCTGCTGGCACTGCGGAGAACGACCGGGATGCCGGCCTACCCCGAGCTGAAAAACACCTCGATGAACCGTGTGCGCGCCATGCTCTTGCGCAAATTCGCCTTCGTCCCAGAGCAGGGAACCCGACGCGAGGTCGTGGAGTCACGGCTGCTGGCGGTGGGCCTGTGGGTCAATCGTCACCGTGGCGCGCTGGGAGTGACGTTCTTGAGGCGACGCGCCGGTTATGGCCGCAAGAGCGTCACTCCCAGCGCGGGCGGGACGGAAGTCAGGTGCCGTTGGCTCCGCGCTCCTTCGCTGCGCTCCACGCGCGGTCGCGTATTTCCATGGCGTCCTCGCAGGCAGCGACGAACCGCGCCGTAGCGACCCCGGGCGTCGGATCGCCGAGGTAGTGCTCGATCAGGTCGGTGTGCGCCGGGCCGGACGGGTCGGCGGTCAGTGCTCGGGCGACAGCAACGGCGGCATCGTCACCCACCGCGAGCTGGGGCACGACGTCCATGAGCCGGCTGGGTGGGTACGGCACGGCGGGCGTGGTCACGAGCATCGGCTTGCCGGTCGGCAGCCAGCTGAGGGTCACCGCCGAGACGTCCGTGACGAGGAGGTCGGAGTCGGCGAACGACTGCTCGATGGGCACCGAGGTGTCGACCCGGTCGGCCAGGGCTCGCACCACGGCGTCGGCGGCGGCGTACGACGCCCGGATGACGCCGTTGAGAGGGTGAGGCCGGTAGATGACGCGGTAGGTGCCCGACAGAGCCGTCATCAGCGCTGTGCCATGCGTCTCGAGCGAGCCGTACGACACCGACGGCTGGGAGGCCTCCCAGGTGGGGGCGTAGAGGACGGTCTGACGTCCATCGGGTGATCGTGCTGGCACCACGGCGGGCGCCCCGTCGAGCTGGGGCTGCCCGATCAGCACGCTCCGCGCGACGGCGTCGTAGAGCATCACCGACGTGGCGGTTCGGTCGAGGGCCGCTTGCCCGGCCAAGAAGCAGAAGTCGTACGCCTTGACCTGGTTGGAGACCGAGACCGCCTTGTCACTGTCTCCGTGACCGAGGTAGACGTGCACGACGGAGGTGAAACGCAAACTCTCGAAGTTGACCGGGTCGTGGTTGACGTAGAGCGCGAGCCTGACGTCGCTGAGGGACAGGATCTCGTCGAGCTGGCCGTAACGCGCGAGCGTCACGCAGTCGAAGCCGGTCTCGTGGCGCACGACCCGTGCTGTCCGCGAGTCCTTGAAGACGCACACGACGGGGTGGACGTCGTCAAGCGCCTTCAGCGCGTGATACCAGGGGCGGAGCTGGTAGAGGCTGTCCTGCGGAGTGGGAAAGTAGAGCACGACCTGCTGGGTGAACGCCACGCCGAGCCGCGACTCGTCGGTCAGCTTGTCGGGCATGCCGACCGGGAGGAACCGCGAACGACGCAGGCGGCTGATGGCCCACAGCTGCAGGCGTCGGATGATGCCGACCCTTGCCTCAGAGGCCATGGTCGTCGAGTGCCCTGCCGCTGGTGAAGTGCGGAGCAAGCTTGTTGTCGTACATGCTCAGGGCCGCGCCGATCGCCATGTGCATGTCGAGGTACTTGTATGTGCCGAGGCGACCGCCGAACAGGACGTCTGTCTCACCCTTGGCCATCTCGCGGTAGGCCAGCAGGCGCTCGCGGTCCTGTGCGGTGTTGATCGGGTAGTACGGCTCGTCGCCGCGCCCGCTCGCATCGTGCTCGGCGAACCGGCTGAACTCGCGCATGATGACGGTCTTGTCGGTGGGGTAGTCGCGCTCCGGATGGAAGTGCCGGAACTCGTGGATGCGGGTGAAGTCGATGCCGGGGTCGGCGTAGTTCATGACAGGGGTGCCCTGGAAGTCGCCGATCGGCAGCACCTCGGTCTCGAAGTCGAGCGTGCGCCACGACAGGTCGCCGTGCGCGAAGTCGAAGTAGCGGTCGACCGGCCCGGTGTAGACGATGGGCACCTGCCCGACCGTCGCAGCCTGGTGGAAGGGCTGACCCTCATCGAAGAAGTCGGCCTCGAGGGTCACCGTGATGTTGGGGTGGTCGGCCATGCGCTCGAGCCAGGACGTGTAGCCGTCGGACGGGAGTCCCTCGTGGGTGTCGGAGAAATAGCGGTTGTCGTACGTGTAGCGGACCGGCAGCCGGGCGATGATCTCGGCGCTGAGGTCGCGGGGGTCGGTCTGCCACTGCTTGGCCGTGTAGCCCTTGATGAATGCCTCGTAGAGCGGCTCGCCGATCAGCGAGATGGCCTTCTCCTCGAGGTTCGCCGGCTCGTGCGTCAACATGGCGGCCTGCTCGACGACCCAAGCCCGGGCCTGGTCGGGCGTGTAGGCGGCCCGCTGGAACTGGTTGATCGTGCCGAGGTTGATCGGCATCGGGAAGACCTCGTCGCGGTACGTCGTGTAGACGCGGTGCTGGTAGGGCGTGAAATCGGTGAAGCGGTGGGCGTAGTCCCAGACCCGCTCGTTGGAGGTGTGGAAGAGATGCGCGCCGTAGCGGTGGATCTCGATGCCCGTCTCGGGCTCAGCCTCGCTGTAGGCATTTCCGCCGATGTGGGTGCGCCGGTCGATGACCTGCACCTTCAGGTCGAGCTCGCGGGCGCACCGGTCGGCGATCGTCAGCCCGAAGAATCCCGAGCCCACGACCAGGAGGTCGGCGTCGGTCACGACAGGCCCTGCGGGATCTCGGCGGGCACGTCCGCAGGGTCCATCGGTCGCCAGGTCGTGTCGTGCCAGAGCTTGCGGCTGGCGCGGAAGCCGCGAACCAGGTCACCGACGCCCTTCAACGTGTGCTGCACGACGACGAGCCGGAACACCTCCTTCGCGAGTGTCAGAGCGGTGCCGAGCCCGAACCCGAACCGGTTGAGCTTGCCGTACTCGTCGAAGTACTGCCCGACGTACGCACGGTTGCGAATGACGTGGAAGCGGAAGAGGGCACTGCCGTCGTTGAGGTGACGGATCCCGAGGTTGATCTGCTTCTGCTCGCGTTTGCGCTTGAGCACGAACGCGTCGACGTAGACGACATCGGTGTGCTGGGCGGCGATCCAGGCATACGTGGCATCGTCCCAGGAGATGAAGAAACGAGGGTCGGGCAGACCGATCTTGCGAACGATGTCGGCGTGGATGAGCATTCCCTCGAAGGTGCCCGAGTTGGTGAGCGCGTAGCCGTCGCGATTGAACTGCTTGCGGCCGTAGGGCAGTGGCACGCCCAGGAACTCGTTGAACTTGGCCTGCCAGTAGAACGGAGACCCGTCGAAGTCGTAACGACGGCCGTGGATGACCTTGAACCGCTGCATCCAGGGTGCGAACTGCTCGATCGCATCGGGCAGGATCTCGACGTCGTCGTCCATCAGCCACACCCAGTCGGCGCCGAGCTCGAGCGCGACCCGTGTGCCTTCGCTGAACCCGCCGGAGCCGCCGGTGTTGGTGTCGAGACGGTGGTTGACGATCATGCCGTCAGGGAACCTGCCCGTCGCCTCTGCGATGACGTCCTGGGTGTCGTCGGTGCTGGCGTTGTCGACGACCACGATGCGGAACGGCGGGGTGTCCATCACGGCGGCGCTGGCGAGGAGCTCTCGGAGGTAGGTCGATCGGTTGAACGTCACGATCGCGATGGCGATGTTCCCGGGAGCCGATTTCACCAGCCAACCCTATCGTGCGGGAGAAGCCTGTTCAGCCGTCGTCGCCGATGTCGGTGCCGATCCTCCCGCAGCCGCGGGGTGGACTGTGCACCGACCAATCACTGCTGCGGCTCGACCTCGACCTCGTCGTCGGTGGGTTCGGGGGCGTAGGAGATGCCGCGGTAGCCAGACCGCTCGGCGTCCGACCTGGCGATGAAGGCGTCGATCGTGGCTTCGAACGACTCGAGTGTGCGTTGCTCCGGCGGCCCGAGCAGGTAGGTCGCCAGCTTCGCGCGGGCGGCAGCGGCGCCGTCGGCGGACCTGCTGGTGACGACGTCGATGAAGTCAGTGATGCCGCGGCCGTCGCGGCCCAGCGTGATGCCGGCGCTGGTCGAGGGATACTCCTCGCGGAAGGCGTCGTCGTGGAGATCGGTGTGGTTGAAGACCGCGTAGGGCTTCTCACTGGCGAGGAAGTCGCTGACGACGCTGGAGACGTCCGTGATGAGCGCCGACGACCGGTTGAACCACTCGTTGATCGAACCACCCTTGATGACGCGGTGGTCGATGCCGGTGAGAACCGCGGCGTCGTCGAGGAGGCTGGCGATGCGAATCAGCACGGTGCGGTACTTGGCATCGCGCTGTCCCGTGAACGGGTGGGCCTTGAAGACCACACGCACCGGCGGGTCGGACGCGAGCAGCGCCTCCACGATCTTCATCCCGAGCGCCGAGACCGATGAGTACTCCTGGTCGTGGTTGACCCCCTCCCACGTGGGTGCGTAGAGCACGGTCGGGACGGACTCCCCGCCGAGAAGCGGTTCTGCAGTGATGCCGTGGACCTGTGGACGGCCGACGTAGCGGTACTGGTCCTCGTGCACGCCAAGACCTGAGCGGCGATAGCGGTCTGCGCCTGCCTCGCCGGCGACCCAGAGCTCGTCGTAGGCGCGGGAGAAGGGATTGTTGGACGCGCTCTTGTCGCTGTCGCCGTGCCCGATGAAGGCGCTCATGAGGGTCGGGAGCCGCAGCAGGTGGATGTTGTTGCCTGTGTTGGAGGGGTAGAGCGCGATGCGCGCCGACGAGAAGTCGAGCATCATGAGCTCGCCGGGATCCATGAGCTCGAGGGACGGGATCGTCGTCGACCCCATCTTCGCGAACAGCGGGTGGTCGCGCAGGATGATGAAGACCCGGCGGTCCAGGAACTGCAGGCTCTCCAGCCAGGTGTTGATCTGATAGTTCGCCGTCGCAGGTCCGCTGAGGTGCACGACGACCTCGGGCTGGTATTCGTCGAGAAAATCTTGGATCTCGCGCAGCGGGCCGGTGAAGCCGGTCTTCCGCTTCTGCTGGCGCATGCGCCACGACGATCGCACGTCGGGGATCGTCACGAGCAGGAGCAGCGTGACGGCCGCGACCCCCGCGAGCGCGATGGCGATCGAGGGCGCACCGAGCAGCGCGGGCGCCAGGACGAGGAGCTGGGTCAGCGCGACCTCGGCGATGCGACGGGGCGGATCCTGATGGATGCGGGGTGAGCCCGGAATGTTGCGAGTCTCCATCGCCTTCAGCGGTCCGACCAGGCGGTACTCCTCGTGCAGTGCGCGGGCGCACAGCACCATGGCGTAGCCGACGGCGAAGAACACGAAGGCACGTACGGCCCAGTCGCTGTCGAGCTGGTCGCTGGCGAGGAGCCCGACCACCACTCGCAACGTGAAGCGCATGGGCATGCCGAACGATGCCTGGGCGAGCAGCTCCGAAGCCTTCGACGTCCGGTTCTCGAAGACGACCTCCCCGGCGACCGACACCAGCAACAGGACCAAGGCGCCGATCTCGAAGCCGAGGACGGCGCAGAGGAGGGCGAGAAAGAGCGAGCCGACCGTCATGGCGAGGCCCGGCAGCTCCTCGGTGCGGCCCAATCTTTGGGTGGCCGCCTGAGCAGCTCGAACGGGCGAGACCATGGCCACGAAATTATCACGCCGGGCACGTCGTCACCCTGCGATGACGTCGTGGCGTGCTGCGCCAGAGGAAGCGGACTGTACCCACCTCGATCGCCTTCACCGACCCACCGGATGCAATTTTCCTCGACCGGGAGTAGCGTGCCGTCGGAGCCGCCAGGGGAGCGGCGTCGACCTGCGAATCGGGGCCACCATGATCCACACCGCCGACGGCACCTTCCGCCTCGACGCCAACGCGTTCGACTACATGATCGTCGCTCTGTACTTCGTCGTCGTGATCGGCATCGGGGTTCTGGCCAGGCGCCAGGTGTCGACAAGTCTGGACTTCTTCCTCTCCGGGCGGTCTCTTCCGGCCTGGGTGACGGGCCTCGCGTTCATCTCGGCCAACCTCGGCGCTGTCGAGATCATGGGCATGTCGGCCAACGGCGCACAGTTCGGCGTCGCGACGTTCCACTACTTCTGGATCGGCGCAGTGCCGGCGATGTTGTTCCTCGGCATCGTGATGATGCCGTTCTACTACGGTTCCGGTGTTCGCAGCGTGCCCGAGTTCATGCGGCGACGCTTCGGCACAGGGGCCCACCTGGTCAACGCGATCAGCTTCGCCATCGCGCAGCTGCTGATCGCCGGCATCAACCTCTACCTGTTGGCGACGATCGTGAACCGGTTGCTGGGGCTGCCGCTGTTCGTGTCACTCGTCGCAGCGGCCATCATCGTGCTCAGCTACATCACCCTCGGCGGTCTGTCGGCGGCGATCTACAACGAGGTGCTCCAATTCTTCGTGATCGTCGCGGCGCTGCTTCCGCTGACCCTGATCGCGCTGCACAAGGTTGGTGGCTGGCAGGGCATCAAGGACAGGGTCCAGCCCAGCAGCGAGCAGCTCTCATCGTGGCCGGGCACCGACCTGACCGGGATCGAGAATCCGGTGCTCTCGGTCATCGGGCTTGTCTTCGGCCTCGGCTTCGTCCTGTCGTTCGGCTACTGGACGACCAACTTCGTCGAGGTGCAACGAGCCATGGCGTCCGAGTCGCTGTCCTCAGCCAGGCGGGCGCCGATCCTCGGCGCCTTTCCGAAGATGTTCATCCCGTTCATCGTCATCATCCCCGGCATCATCGCGGCGATCGTCGTCCCGGAGATCACCAACCTGAAGTCCGGCAGCGGTGACACGAACGGTGCGACGTACAACGATGCGATCCTGCTCCTGATGCGCGACCTGCTGCCCAACGGCATGCTCGGCGTCGCGATCGCGGGGCTCCTGGCCTCGTTCATGGCGGGCATGGCGGCCAACATCTCGGCGTTCAACACGGTCTTCAGCTACGACATCTGGCAGCAGTACATCCGTAAGGACAAGCCAGACAGCTACTACACGTTCGTCGGACGTCTCGCCACGGTGGGTGCCACGGTCATCGCGATCGGTACGGCCTACTTCGCCGCCAACTACGACAACCTGATGAACTACCTCCAGACCCTCTTCGGATTCTTCAACGCACCGCTGTTCGCGACGTTCATCCTCGGAATGTTCTGGAAGCGGATGTCCGCCTCGGCCGGCTGGATCGGGCTCGTGTCGGGCACCTTTGCTGCCATCGCCGTGGCCTACCTCAGCGAGGACGCGTTCGGCAGCTTCAGCGTCGGGGTCCTCAGCCTTAGGGGCCAGGGGGCGAGCTTCGCCGCGGCTGGAGCGGCATTCATCGTCGACATCGCGGTGAGCGTGGCCGTCACGATGTTCACGAAGCCCAGGGTCGAGAAGGAGCTCGTCGGACTCGTCTACTCCTTGACGCCCAAGTCGACACGGGTCGACCCGAACGAGGCGTCTCTGCCGTGGTGGCAGTCGCCCACCAAGCTCGCGGGCATCGGGCTCGTCCTCGTCATCCTCCTCAACCTGCTGTTCCGATAGGGGCTTCGCATGACAGACAAGACACCCGAGACGGACAAGACACCTGACGACACGACACCCAAGAAGAAGGCCGGGGCGCTCGACATCAGGTTCGTCATTGCCGGGCTTCTCGGCGCCTACGGCATCATCCTGACCCTGCTGGGCCTGTTCAACGCCAGCAAGGAGGAGCTTGCCCGCGGTGACGGCTACAACGTCAACCTGTATGGCGGGATCGGCATGATCGTCGTGGCACTGCTCTTCGCGGCGTGGGCCCGATGGCGTCCGCTGATCGTCCCCGACCACAAGGACTAGGCGCCTGCCGCGCCGCTCGCCTGGTGGGGAGGTGGGCGGGGCACCGGTAACATCTGCGCAGTGAGCACGCCTGAACAAGCCCCGGTCTCCCATCGCTACACCAGCACCCTCGCGGGCGACATCGAGAGCCGCTGGCAGGACCGCTGGGACGCAGAAGGAACCTTCGAGGCGCCCAACCCCGTCGGTGACCTCGCGGGCGATGTCACCGGTGACAAGTACTTCATCATGGACATGTTCCCGTACCCCTCTGGCGCGGGTCTGCACGTCGGTCACCCGCTCGGATACATCGCCACGGACGTCGTCGGACGCTACCGCCGCATGTGCGGTGACAACGTCCTGCACGCCCTCGGCTACGACGCGTTCGGTCTCCCCGCGGAAATTCACGCCGTGCAGACCGGCGAGCACCCTCGGACCAACACCCTCGCCAACATCGCCAACATGCGCCGCCAGCTGCGCCGGCTCGGGTTGGCGCACGACCCGCGACGCAGCTTCGCCACGATCGATCCCGACTTCGTCCGCTGGACCCAGTGGATCTTCATCCAGATCTTCGAGGCCTGGTACGACGAGGACGCGGGCCGAGCGCGGCCCATCAGCGAGCTGCGTGCCGAGTACGAGTCGGGGGAGCGCACGGCTCCCGATGGCGCGGCCTGGGCAGACCTCGCGCCTCTCGAGCGGCGCATCCTGATCGACTCGCGCCGCCTCGCCTACATCGACGAGTCGCCGGTCAACTGGTGCCCCGGCCTCGGCACGGTGTTGTCCAACGAGGAGGTCACCGCCGATGGCCGCAGCGAGCGCGGCAACTTCCCGGTGTTCACCCGCAGCCTGCGCCAGTGGAAGATGCGCATCACTGCCTATTCGGACCGCCTGATCGACGACCTCGATCGGGTCGACTGGCCTGAGTCGGTCCGCAGCATGCAGCGCAACTGGATCGGCCGATCACACGGGGCACGGGTCAGCTTCCGGGTCGACGGTGTCGCGGCGCCGATCGACGTCTTCACGACGCGGCCCGACACGCTCTTCGGTGCCACCTACGCCGTGCTGGCCCCCGAGCACGCGCTGGTCGACGTGCTCACGACCGACGAGTGGCCGGGCGGCACGCCCCGCCTGTGGACCAATGGCGTGGACAACCCGGTCGAGGCCGTTGCGGCCTACCGGGCGATGGCTGCGGCCAAGACCGACCTCGAGCGGCAGGAGAACCGCGACAAGACCGGCGTCTTCACCGGCTCGTTCGCGACCAACCCCGTCAACGGGGCCTCCATCCCGGTGTTCATCGCCGACTACGTCCTCACGGGGTACGGCACCGGCGCGATCATGGCCGTTCCGGCGCAGGACGAGCGCGACCACGAGTTCGCCGAGGCGTACGGGCTGCCGATCATCCGAACGGTGCAGCCGCCGGAAGGGTTCGACGGTGGAGCGTGGACCGGCGACGGTGCGGCCATCAACTCGTCCAACGCGGACGTGTACGAGGCAGGCATCAGCCTCGACGGCCTCAGCATTGAGGAGGCCAAGGCCGCGATCATCAGCTGGCTACAGCTCAACGGCGCCGGCGAGGGTACGACGACCTACCGGCTCCGCGACTGGCTCTTCAGCCGGCAGCGCTACTGGGGCGAGCCGTTTCCGATCGTCTACGACGAGGCCGACCAGCCGATCGCGGTGCCCGACTCGATGCTCCCTGTCGAGCTGCCGGAGGTGCCCGACTACCTGCCCAAGACCTTCGAGCCCGACGACGTTGACAGCGAGCCCGAACCCCCGCTGGCACGCGTCCCCGAGTGGGTCAACGTCGAGCTCGACCTCGGCCACGGCCTCCGGTCGTACCGGCGCGAGACCAACACGATGCCCAACTGGGCCGGCTCCTCGTGGTACGAGCTGCGCTACGCCGACCCGCACAACGCCGATGCGCTCGTCGACCCCGAGAACGAGCGTTACTGGCTGGGTCCGCGCAAGCCCGGCGAGACAGGTGGAGTCGACCTCTATGTGGGTGGGGTCGAGCACGCCGTGCTGCATCTCCTCTACGCCCGGTTCTGGCACAAGGTCCTGTTCGACCTCGGCCACGTGTCAAGCGAGGAGCCGTTCCACCGCCTCCTCAACCAGGGCTACATCCAGGCCGACGCGTTCCAGGACTCCCGTGGGGTCTATGTCCCGGCGGACGAGGTCGAGGAGCGCGTCGACGACGCGGGCACCTCAAGCTGGTGGTTCGAGGACCAGCCCGTCACACGTGAGTACGGAAAGATGGGCAAGAGCCCCAAGAACGTCGTCACGCCTGACGACATGTACGAGGCATATGGCGCCGACACGTTCCGGGTCTACGAGATGTCGATGGGCCCGCTCGACATGTCCAGGCCGTGGGAGACCCGCGCCGTCGTGGGATCGCAACGGTTCCTGCAGCGCGTGTGGCGGCTGCTGGTCGACGAGGACTCCGGTGAGCTCGCGGTCGACGAGGCCGAGCTCGACGCAACAACCCTCCACGTCCTGAACGTCACGATCGACGGCGTGCGGGGCGACATGGAGCACCTGCGCTTCAACACCGCCGTGGCGAAGCTGATCGAGCTGACCAACCACCTCACCAAGGCGGGCGTGCGCAGCCGAGCCGCCGTCGAGCCGCTCGTGCTGATGCTGGCACCGCTGGCTCCGCACATCGCCGAGGAGCTGTGGTCGCGGCTCGGGCACCCTGACTCGTTGACCCGCGAGCCCTTCCCGGAGGCCGATCCGACCCACCTCGTGTCGGTCTCGGTGACGTGCGTCGTGCAGGTGCTCGGCAAGGTGCGGGGCAAGATCGAGGTCAGCCCCGACATCTCCGACGATGACCTCACGGCGCTCGCTCTCGCCGAGCCGAACGTGGTGAGGACGATCGACGGTCGGGATATCCGCAAGGTCATCGTCCGAGCGCCCAAGCTCGTCAGCATCGTGGTGTGACGCCCACCACAGCCGGATAGGGTCGTGACCATGACAGCCGCTTCCTCCGTCGCCATCGTCACAGACTCGACGTCGTCGCTCTCACCGGAGGATGCCGCACGCGAAGGCATCACGGTCGTGCCTTTGCAGGTCATCATCGGCGCCGACGTCTACACCGAGGGCGTCGACGTCACCGCAGACATGATTGCCGACGCGCTTGCCTCCTTCGTCCCGGTCAACACGTCACGTCCCACCCCGGACGACTTCCTCAAGGTCTACGAACGGCTTGCCGCGGAGGGGGCCACGGCGATCGTCTCGGTCCACCTCAGCGCCAAGATGTCGGGCACCCTGGACTCGGCTGTGCTGGCCTCGAAGCAGTCGTCGGTGCCCGTGACGTGCATCGACTCCACCCAGGTCGGCATCGCGACAGGCTTCGCCGCCGGACGGGCAGCCGAGGCCCGGGATTCCGGTGACGACGTGATGTCCATCGCGGAGGCGGCCCGCCGCGCCGGCGAGTCGTCGACAGCACTGCTCTACGTCGACACCCTCGAGTATCTGAGGCGGGGCGGACGCGTGGGAGCCGCAGCCGCGCTGATCGGCTCCGCCCTGGCGGTCAAGCCGATCCTGACGATCACCGACGGCCTGGTCGTGCCGCTCGAGCGCGTGCGCACCCAGGCGAAGGCGCTGGCGAGGGTCGAGGCGCTCGCCGTCGAGCGAGCCGGCTCGTGCGCCGACGGCTTTCAGATCGGGGTTCAGCACCTTGCCAGCCCGACGATCGCTGCGGCGGTCGCCGGGCGCCTCGCTGCCGCGCTCGGCCTCGAGTCGATCCCCGTCGACGAGGTCGGTGCGTCGATCGGCGCCCATGTCGGCCCCGGCATGATCTCGGTGACTATCACGCCCCGCTGCTGACATCGCCGGACGGCTCCCGGCCCTGACACAGCAGCCCGGGTTTTCCACGACTGCTGCAAGCCCCGCTCCTGTCCACAGCGGCCGCGTCACGACCCGCGTCGACGGGAACCGGTGCCTAGCGTCGGTGTGTGAGAACTCCGCGACCTGCCCAGCCCGAGGAGACCCGCGCAGACATAGCGCGGCGCAGGCTCGCCCTGCTCGTGGCCTCGTTCGACGCCACCCTCCCGCCGGTGTCCGAGGACCGACCCGAACGGTCCAGACCCGAGCGGCAGAGGGTCGAGGTCCCGCACGTCCGGGTCCTGGCAACGGTCAGCGTCGCCGCAGCGGTGCTCCTGGTGTGGTGGCTGCTCTCCGGTCGTCCCGAGGCCAGCGATCCGGTCGCGCCCCTCGCCTTCGGCCAGACCTCGGCGCCGTCCATGTCTCAGTCCACTGCGCCGTCGTCCGGGACGTCGGGTGCGACGCCCTCGACGTCCGCGACCGAGCAGCTGGTCATCGACGTCATCGGCAAGGTGCGCAAGCCCGGCATCGTCAGCGTGCCCAAGGGGTCGCGCGTGTACCAAGCCATCGAGGCGGCCGGCGGGCCCAGAGGTCGGGTCGACACCGCGTCACTGAACATGGCCCGAGTGCTGTCCGACGGCGAGCAGATCCTGGTCGGGCTCGAGCCCGCAGAGGTGCCCGGCCTGCCGTCCGGTGCCGCGGCCGGCGCCGGCGGCGGCAACGGAGCCGGTCCGGCCTCTGGCGTCGGCGCCAAGGTCAATCTCAACACCGCCACGGCCGAGCAGCTCGACACCCTGCCCGGGGTGGGGCCGGTGACGGCGAAGTCGATCCTGGACTGGCGTGAGAAGAATGGCCGCTTCGGCGCGGTCGACGACCTGCTTGATGTCAAGGGCATCGGTGATGCGACGTTGGCAGAGCTTCGCGACCTCGTCATCGTCTGATGCACGACCTGCGGCTGGTGCCGCCGGCACTCATCTGCTGGGGCGCAGCAGCCTGGTTGGTCGCGAGCGGCTCACGGATCGCCCTGGTCGTCTCCGTGGCGGCCGTCGTCGTCGCCGCAGCCGTGCTCCGGTGGTCGCCACCCCGCGCTCTGCCGATCGTGCTCGTGACGGTCTGCCTCGCGGCCGTCGCTGCGTCATGCGCCTGGCGGCTCACCGTCGTCGAGCACTCCCCGCTGACCGACCTGGCCGCCCACCACCGACTGGCCACGCTGGAGGTTGAGGTCCGGCGCGATGCCCGGACCTTCACGCATCACGGTCAGCAATCGGTCGTGGTGCAGGTGCTCGTGAGGCGCGCCGTCACGCGTGCCACCGATGTGCGGGTGCGCGACCGTGCCACGGCATTCCTCGACGGACCCGCCGACGGTCTCGTCGTCGGCCGGCGGCTGGTCCTGCTCGGCCGCCTGGCGCCCTCGGACTCCTCCGACGAGGCAGCAGTGATCGATGTCGTGCGGCGCGGTCCGGCCGACCGGGCGAGCTGGTGGTGGGAGGCCTCGGAGCACGTGCGCGAAGGCGTTCGCCGCTCGGTGTCGACAGTGCGTCCGGAGCCGCGGGCCCTGGTTCCGGCCCTCGTCGACGGTGACGACACCGGCGTGAGCGACGAGGTGGAAGAGGACTTCCGGCGAAGCGGGCTCACCCACCTCATGGCGGTGTCGGGCACCAACCTCACGATCGTGCTGGCCGTGGTCATGGTGGTGGCACGCGCAGCCGGCGTCCGTCGCCGTGGTCTGTTCCTCGTCGGGATGGTGTCGATCGTCGCTTTCGTCCTGCTGGCCCGGCCGGACCCGAGTGTCGTGCGCGCCGCCGCGATGGGCGCGGTCGGCATCGCTGCCCTCGGGTTCGGTACCCGCGGCGGCGTCCGTGCTCTCGCCATCGCTGTCATCGCGCTGGTCTTCCTCGATCCGTGGCTGGCTCGGTCGGCAGGATTCATCCTGTCGGTGTGCGCGACGGCGGGCATCCTGCTGCTCGCTCCGGTCGTTGCTCGTCCGCTCATGACCTGGATGCCCCGCTGGTGCGCGCTCGCCGTCGCGGTGCCCCTCGCAGCGCAGCTCGTGTGTACGCCAGTCATCGCCGCGATCTCCGGCCAGGTGTCCCTCGTGTCGGTCGTCGCCAACCTGCTCGCCGGGCCGGCGGTGGCTCCGGCCACCGTGGCAGGGCTGCTGGGAGGGTTCGTGGCCCTGGTATCGGTACCGCTCAGCCACGTTCCGGGGGTCGCGGCGGGTGGGTGCGCGAGCTGGATCCTGGCCGTGGGACATCGCTCGGCGTCCCTCGACGCGGCCTCGCTGGAGTGGCACGCGCCGTGGCAGGCGCTGCTGGTGGTGGTGCCGCTCCTCACCTGGGCGATCGTCCGCATCGCGCCCCGCCCGGCTGTCTTCGTGGGGCTCTCCGTCGGGTTGCTCGTGGGCGTCTGGCGACCACCGCAGACAGGCTGGCCCCCTCCCGGCTGGGCCATGGTGGCCTGCGCGGTGGGTCAGGGCGATGCCACCGTCCTGGCTGCCGGCGGCGGGTCGGCCGTCGTGATAGATGCCGGTCCCGATCCAGCCCTGGTCAGTCGCTGTCTTGACCGCCTCGACGTCCGTCGGGTGCGCCTGATGGTCTTCACCCACGCGCACGCCGACCACGTCGACGGGTGGCCCGGAGTTCGCGACGGACGACGCGTCGACCAGATCCTGGTCGGTACGACGGGAGGGCCGGGTGAGTCCGCGATCCCGCGGCACGTCGCCTCGCCCGGCGAGACGTTCAGGGTCGGCAACGTCAGCGCGCGGGTGCTGTGGCCCCACGACACGGGGTCGATGAGGGTCACCCCCGCCGACGGCTCGTCGACCAACGATGCGAGCGTCGTGCTGGCCGCCGAGGTCCGGGGCGTGCGCCTGATGCTGGCGGGTGACATCGAGCCCGATGCCCAGGACCGACTGCTGCGTGAGCATCCCGACCTGGCCGCCGACGTTCTCAAGATGCCGCACCACGGGAGCGCGCGACAGTCTGAGCAGTTCTTCGCCGCGGTGGGAGCCCGGCTCGCCACGGTCAGTGCCGGAGCCGACAACGAATACGGGCATCCGGCCGCGGCGGCACTGTCCTTGATGCGTGCGCAGGGCACCAGGTGGTGGCGCACCGACACCGACGGCGACATCGCCATCGTGCAGCGCGAAGGACGTCTTGTCGTGGTGACCCGTTGACTAGGCTGGGGGCGTGGCCACGGCATTCGGCAAGATCCTGCTCATCACCGGCAACGCCGAGTTCCTCGCCGACCGCACCCGCGCCCGTGCTGTCGCCGCCGTCACAGCCGAGCACCCCGAGTGCGAGGTGGCCGAGGCGAGCGCAACCGGCATGCAGACCGGCGAGCTCGCGGGGCTGACGAGTCCCTCGCTGTTCAGCGATGTCAGTGCGCTGGTCCTCACCGAGCTCCAGGATCTCCCCGAAGCCGCCCAGGGCGAGCTGCTCGCCTACGCGGCCAACCCGTCGCCCGATGTCACCGTCGTGCTGGTGCACGGTGGTGGCAACAAGGGCAAGGGCCTGCTCGACAAGCTGCGCAAGACCGACTGTGTCAGTGAGATCAAGGTCGAGCAGCCCAAGTACGAGCGTGACTTCGCCCGGTGGGTCTACACCGAGGTCCGCGACCTCGGCTCACGCATCGACGAGGTGGCGGCAACCCTGCTCGTCGCCTCCGTCGGACAAGACCTCAGGGCCCTCGGTGGGGCAGCCGACCAGCTGGTGTCGACCCTCGACCACGGGAGCGAGATCACGGTCGAGCACGTGCGCCAGTACTTCGGCGGACGCGCCGACGTCCGCGGCTACGAGATCGCCAACGCCGCAATCGACGGCAACATCAATGTCGCCCTCGAGCAGGCGCGGTGGGCCGAGACCGCCAAGGTGGCGCCGGTGCTCATCACCAGTGCGTTCGCCACGGGATTGCGCGCCCTCGCCAAGCTGTCGTCGGCACCCACGGGCCTTCGTGATGCCGACCTCGCCTCCACTGTCGGGGTGCCCCCCTTCCGGTTGCGCTCGATGCGTCAGCAGCTCCAGTGGTGGGAGCCCGGTGCGCTGGCCCGGGCGCTCGACGTCGTGGCGCGCGCAGATCTGGCCGTCAAGGGCGGGTCTGCGGACCCCGCCTTCGCGGTCGAGCGAATGGTGCTCCAGGTTGCGGCCCAACGGCGTCGCTGATGACCAGAGCCGTCACCTCGGTCGGACCGCAGGTCCGCACGGGTGGGCGCGTCGACGCCATCGACCTCGCGCGAGGTGTCGCCCTGCTCGCGATGATGCTGGTGCACGTGGGGCCACACTGGCTTGACGGCGGGCCGCCAGTCGGGTCCATCGTCGCGAGTGGGCGGGCCGCACCGCTGTTCGCACTCGTGGCGGGCGTCGCGCTCGCGCTCATCCACGACCGTGAGCCCGGGGGCGCCGGATCAACCCGCGCCACCGCGATCCGTGCCGTCCTGCTGGTGGCCCTCGGCCTGTCGCTGGGCTCCCTGCACGACATGCCCATCCTGGTCATCTTGCCGTCCTACGGGGTGATGATCGTCGCGGCGCTGCCGTTCCGGCGGCTGTCCACGCGTGCCGTGCTGATCCTCGCTGGGGCCTGGGCCGTCGTCGTCCCGGTGCTGCTCCTGGCTGCCCAGCGGCAGCACTCGCCGGTCTTCGCCGAGCAGGCCGAGCTCTCCGACCTGGAGCACCCGGGAGGCCTTGTCATGGAGCTCCTGGTGTGGGGCCCCTACCCCGCGGCGGTGTGGTTCGCCTACGTGCTTGCGGGCCTCGGGCTCGGACGGCTCGACCTTCGTTCGGCGGTCGTCGCCCGGCGCATGGTGCTCGTCGGCGCGGCGCTCGTGACGGTCACGCTGGCCACCGGCTGGGCCGCGATCTCCCTGGGGACGTTCGGCGACGACGGCCGCGACGGTTGGCACCTGCTGTTCCGTGTCGACGGTTACCCCTACGAGCTGCCAATGTGGAACGACCTGTTGATCGTCGGCGAGCACACGTCACGACCGCTCAACGTCCTCGGAGCCATGGGGTCGTCCGTCCTGATCGTGGGTGCCTGCGCGCTGGTGTCGACGGCCCGCATCCCGGGGGCATGGTTCGTCCTCGCGCCGGTGCGTGCTGCGGGGGCCATGACGTTGTCGCTCTACACGATCCACGTGCTGTGGTCGTGGCGGCTGCGGGTCACGTCCGACGAGCTCGCCGCTGGCCTGCCTCCGGTGGGCGGCTACGACGACTGGCTCCTGCAGGTCGTCGTCCTGTGCGCGGCCGCGGTGCTTTGGCGACGTTTCCTTGGACGGGGCCCGCTGGAGTCGGCCGTGCGGCGCCTCTCAGTGTGGGGGAGCGGTCGCTCGTCCCGCACCGCCTCCCGGGGTCTCGTGTGAGGGTCTGACCGCCGCGGGGCACGAAGAGCGCATGAAAAAAGCGCCCCGCAGGGCGCTTCTTCACTGTTCGGCATGACCGAACGCGACCGACGTCTACGTCAGAGTGACGCGGCCTTCTTGGCGATGGCCGACTTGCGGTTCGCCGCCTGGTTCTTGTGGATGACCTTCTTCGAGGCAGCTTTGTCGAGCTTCCTGGTGGCTTCGCCCGCGAGCACCTTGGCCTCGTCGGCGTTGCCGGCGTCAGCAGCCTCGGTGAAGCGACGGACTGCCGTCCGAAGGGCGGAACGCACGGACTTGTTGCGCTCACGCGCGAGCTCGTTCTGTCGGTTGCGCTTGATCTGCGACTTGATATTCGCCACGGGGCAAACCTGTTTCTCTCGAGTGGATCAGTGGTACGAAAAGTGTGAGGACGTGCTGAGCACGCAGTCGCCAACCCTACCAGCCACCGGCCCGGCCCCTCAAATCGACGGGGCACCGGACGGTCGTGCCACCACCGTTCACGAGCGGGGTGGCGCGAGTGCAGCCGGGGTGATGGGAGAATGATCCATCATGAGCGCCAACTCCAGCGACGTACCCCAGCCGGGGGCCACCGATCCCCAGATCCTACGCAACTTCTGCATCATCGCGCACATCGATCACGGCAAGTCGACGCTGGCCGACCGCATGCTGCAGCACACGGGTGTCGTGGACGGCCGCGACATGCGCGCGCAGTACCTCGACCGGATGGACATCGAGCGCGAGCGCGGCATCACGATCAAGAGCCAGGCAGTCCGCATGCCGTTCACGAAGTCCAGCGGCGACGACGCCGGCACGGTCTACGTGCTCAACATGATCGACACCCCGGGCCACGTCGACTTCACGTACGAGGTCAGCCGCAGCCTCGAAGCCTGCGAGGGCGCGGTCCTGCTGGTCGACGCGGCCCAGGGCATCGAGGCCCAAACGCTCGCCAACCTCTACCTCGCCATCGACGCCGACCTCGACATCATCCCGGTGCTCAACAAGATCGACCTGCCCGGAGCCCAGCCGGACAAGTACGCCGCAGAGATCGCCGGCATCATCGGCGGCGACCCCGATGAGGTGCTGAGGGTCTCGGCGAAGACTGGCCAGGGCGTCGAGGAGCTGCTCAATCTCATCGTCGATGAGATCCCGGCCCCGAAGGGCGACCCCGACGCCCCGCCGCGCGCGCTGATCTTCGACTCCGTCTACGACACCTACCGCGGTGTCGTCACCTACGTCCGGGTCTTCGACGGCTCGTTGAGCCACCGCGACAAGATCAAGATGATGTCGACAGGCGCGGTGCACGAGATGCTCGAGGTCGGCGTCATCTCGCCCGATCCGGTCAAGTCCAAGGAGCTCGGAGTCGGCGAGGTCGGCTACCTCATCACCGGCGTCAAGGAGGTCCGGCAGTCGCGAGTCGGTGACACCGTGACGTCCAGCATTCGTGGTGCGACCGAGCCCCTCGGCGGCTACAAGACCCCCAACCCCATGGTCTTCGCGGGTCTCTACCCCATGGACGGCGACGACTACCCGACGCTTCGCGACGCACTCGAGAAGCTCCAGCTCAACGACGCGGCCCTCGTCTACGAGCCGGAGTCGTCCGGCGCTCTGGGCTTCGGCTTCCGCATCGGCTTCCTCGGGCTGCTGCACCTCGAGATCGTGCGAGAACGCCTTGAGCGCGAGTTCAACCTCGAGCTCATCTCGACGGCGCCCAACGTCGTCTACCGCGTTGACATGGAAGACGGCACGGAGCACATCGTCACCAACCCCAGCGAGTACCCCGAGGGCAAGATCAACCAGGTCTTCGAGCCCGTCGTCCGCGCCACGGTGCTGACCCCGACCGACTACATCGGCACGATCATGGAGCTGTGCCAGGGTCGCCGGGGCCAGCTGATCGGCATGGACTACCTCTCCGAGGACCGGGTCGAGATCAAGTACACGCTGCCCATGGGCGAGATCATGTTCGACTTCTTCGACGCACTCAAGAGCCGCACGAAGGGCTACGCGTCGCTCGACTACGAGCCCACCGGTGAGCAGGCTTCCGACCTCGTCAAGGTCGACGTGCTGCTGCAGGGTGAGATCGTCGACGCGTTCAGCGCGATCGTGCACCGCGACAACTCCTACTCCTACGGCGTCTCGTTGGCGTCCAAACTCAAGGAGCTCATCCCGCGCCAGCAGTTTGAGGTGCCGATCCAGGCCGCCATCGGCGCCCGCGTCATCGCACGCGAGAACATCCGCGCCATCCGCAAGGACGTCCTCGCCAAGTGCTACGGCGGCGACATCTCACGCAAGCGCAAGCTGTTGGAAAAGCAGAAGGAGGGCAAGAAGCGCATGAAGATGGTGGGTCGCGTCGAGGTCCCCCAGGAAGCCTTCATCGCAGCCCTCTCAACCGGTGACATCGACAACTGACCTCCGCCACACCCACGGCCGGCGAGAGAGGCAGGATCGGGGCCGCTGGAGCAGCCGCAAACCCTCATCCTCGGTCCAGCACGGCGCTGAGTAGGGTCGCGGCATGGCACTGGTCGAGTCGGTCAACATCGGGCACACCGTCGACGTGCCGTGGGGTCAGCTCCGTCGCAGCGCCATCGACAAGCGGCCGGCGCAAGGGCCGGTCCACGTCAGCCGGCTCGGGGTCGGCGGCGACGAGATCGCCGACCTCCAGCACCACGGCGGCCCGATCCAGGCGGTCTCGGCGTACGCCCGTGAGGATCTCGATACCTGGGAGCTGATCCTGGGCCGCACGCTGCGGGCCGGCCAGTTCGGCGAGAACCTCACGACCCAGGGCATCGACCTCAATGCGTCCCGGGCGGGGGACCGGTGGCGCATCGGCGGTGCGCTGCTCGAGCTGTCGGGAGTACGCATCCCGTGCTCGGTGTTCCAGGGCTTCCTGGACGAGAAGCAGTGGGTCAGGCGTTTCACCCAGCAGGGCATGCCGGGACCCTACTTTCGGGTCGTCGAGCCGGGCGACATCCGGGCCGGCGACGAGATCGAGATCGTCGAGCGCCGCGACCACGAGGTGACCGTAGAGCTGGTGTTCCGGGCACTGACGACCGAGCGGCACCTGGTGCCGCAGCTCGCCGTCGAACCCAGGCTGACGGCCTTCGTCGAGCGCCGGTTGGGTGTGCGTCGCAGCGACCGCTGAAGTGACCTGTCAGTAAGTTAGGGTGATCCGCATTACAGACCGTCAGTATGCCGTCGCGAAGGACTCCACATGCCCGCTGTAGTTGCCACGCCCGAACAGCTCGCAGTCATCGAGAACCGCGCCACCAGCGTTTCCGCGATGTTCTACGACCGCGTCGAGAAGAGCGGTCCCCGGGAGGCCTACCGCTATCCCGACGAGAACGAGGTGTGGCAGTCGCTCACGTGGTCGCAGACCGGCGAGCGCGTCACACGCCTCGCCGCCGGGCTGGTGTCCCTGGGCATCGAGGCGGAGGAGCGGGTCGCGATCGCGTCAGGCACCCGAATCGAGTGGACCCTGGCCGACCTGGCGATCATGCCTGCCGGTGGCGCGACGACCACGGTCTACCCCACGACGATGTCGGGAGACGTCGCCTACATCCTGGCCGACTCAAACAGCCGGATCGTCTTCGCCGAGGACGACGAGCAGGTCGCCAAGCTGCGCGAGAAGCACTCCGAGCTCCCGTCCCTCGTCAAGGTCGTCGTCTTCGAGGGAACCTCGGACGGCGACTGGGTCATCAGCTTCGACGAGCTCGAGGCGCTGGGCGAGAAGCACCTCTCCGAGAACCCGACCGTGATCGAGGAGCGCGTCGCCGCCACGACCGGTGACTCGCTGGCGACTCTCATCTACACGTCCGGCACCACGGGGCGTCCCAAGGGCGTTCGCCTGGCCCACGACGGCTGGGTCTACGAGGGTGCCGTCATGGTCGCCGCCGGGATCCTGTCCGAGGACGACCTGCAGTTCCTCTGGCTGCCGATGGCGCACTCGTTCGGCAAGGTCCTGCTCTCCACGCAGCTCGCGATCGGCTTCGCCACCGCGATCGACGGCCGGGTGCCGCGAATCGTGGACAACCTGGCGATCGTCCGGCCGACCTTCATGGGTGCTGCACCGCGCATCTTCGAGAAGGCGTACGGCCGCATCGTCGGCATGACCGAGGCCGAGGGTGGCGTGAAGCTCAAGATCTTCACGTGGGCCGAGAGCGTCGGGCTGGAGCACTCCCGTGCCGTCCGCTCGGGCAAGACCATCTCGCCGGTCCTCAAGGCCAAGTTCGCCGTTGCCGACAAGCTGGTGTTCTCCAAGGTGCGCGACCGCTTCGGCGGCCGGGTGCGCTTCTTCATCTCCGGCGCGGCCGCGCTGTCCCCGGACATCGCGGAGTGGTTCCATGCCGCCGGGGTCCTGATCCTCGAGGGCTACGGCCTGACCGAGAACTCCGCGGGCGCGTTCGTCAACCAGCCGGACAACTTCAAGCTCGGCTCGGTCGGCACGGCGCTCCCCGGGAGCGAGGCCAGGATCGCCGAGGACGGCGAGGTCCTGATCAAGGGCCCGCACGTCATGCGCGGTTACCACAACCTCGACACCGAGAGCGCGTCGACGCTGACGGCCGACGGCTGGCTGCACACGGGTGACGAGGGCCGCATCGATGAGGACGGCTTCCTGTTCATCACGGGCCGCAAGAAGGAGCTGTTCAAGACCTCCGGCGGCAAGTACGTCGCGCCGCCACACATCGAAGGCACCTTCAAGGGCATCAGTGCCCTCACGAGCCAGATCCTGGTGCACGGCAACGACCGCAACTTCTGCAGCGCGCTCATCACCCTCGACCCCGACGCGGTCAACGAATGGGCTGCGGGCCACGGCATGTCGGGCAAGTCGTACGCCGAGGTGGTCGCGTCACCGGAGATGAACGAGGTCATCCAGGGCCAGATCGACGAGCTCAACTCCAAGGTCAACCGGTGGGAGACGATCAAGAGGTTCGCGATCCTCGACCACGACCTCAGCATCGAGTCCGGCGAGATCACCCCGAGCATGAAGGTCAAGCGCAACGTCGTCGAGGTCAACAACAAGGCGATCCTCGACTCCTTCTACGCCTGAGACCAGTACCAGCGAGGTCACTACACTGTGGCAGTGCCACTGACCGAACGACCGCCCGTCCACGTGGAGGGGCGGTCGTTCGGCGTCCCGGCTGTGCCCGAAGCCCGGCCGCTGGGCATCTACGTGCACGTGCCGTTCTGCTCGGTGCGCTGTGGCTACTGCGACTTCAACACCTACACGGCCGACGAGCTGGGCGAAGGTGCGACGCGGGCCTCGTACGCCGACACCGCGATGCGGGAGATCGAGCAGGCGGGTCTGTCGTTGGCGGGGCGGCCTCCTGCGGAGACCGTCTTCTTCGGTGGCGGCACTCCCACCCAGCTGCCGTCAGCCGATCTCGTCCGCATGCTCGACACCGTGCGGAACGCCATCGGGCTGACCGATGACGTCGAGGTCACGACGGAGGCCAACCCGGACAGCGTCACGCCCGACTCGCTGGCGACGCTGCGGGCGGGCGGCTTCACCCGCATCTCGTTCGGCGTGCAGTCGGCCGTGCCGCACGTGCTGGCGACCCTCGACCGGACGCATGACCCGGCGGGCGTGCCGCAGGCCGTCCGATGGGCTCGGGAAGCCGGCTACGAGCAGGTCAGCGTCGACCTGATCTACGGCACGCCGGGGGAGTCGATGATCGACTGGCAGACCAGCATCGACCAGGCCATCGAGCTGCAACCCGACCACATCAGTGCCTACGCCCTCATCGTCGAGCAGGGCACGGCCTTCGCCCGCAAGGTCAGGCGCGGCGAGGTCGTCATGCCCGACGACGACGAGACTGCCGACAAGTACGTGCTGGCCGACGACACCTTCTCGCGGGCGGGACTGCATTGGTACGAGCTGTCGAACTGGGCGCGCGACGAGGCGGCGCAGTGCCGGCACAACGTCCTCTACTGGCGAAGTGCCGACTGGTGGGGAGTTGGCCCGGGAGCACATTCACACGTACGTCGTGAGTCTGATTCCGTTGAGTCAGCGGGGGTTGCGGAGCGCTGGTGGAACGTCAAGCACCCGGCCGCCTACGCGCAACGCCTCGCGGCCGGCGAGTCGCCACGGCACGACGGCGAGACCATCGACGCCGCCACGGCGACTGTCGAGCGCATCATGCTCCAGACGCGCCTGCGTGCGGGCCTCGATCGCGACGCTCTGAGTGACGTGGCGAGCGCGGCTGTGCCGGGGCTCGTCGCCCGTGGGCTGATTGACGAGGTGGCCGACCGGCTGGTGCTGACGCAGGCTGGGCGCCTGCTGGCGGACGCCGTCGTGCGCGAGCTGACCGACTGACTTCTCGATCTACGGTGGAGACGAGGGTCAGTGCTGTGCGGTCACGAAGTCGATGAGCTCCTCGACCCGGCCGAGAAATTGTGGCTCGAGGTCGGCGTAGGAGTCGACCCGGCCGAGGATGTGCTTCCAGGCGCGGGCGATGTCGGCCTGGTCGGCGTGCGGCCAGCCGAGCGACTCACAGATTCCGTACTTCCACTCGGTGCCGCGGG
>NZ_JACMOM010000250.1 GCF_014378035.1 Aeromicrobium sp.
GCATCGATGCGCGCGGGCCGAAGATCACCTCGAACCAGGGCTTCGGCACGAAGCCGGCGACGGGGTTCGGCACTCACGGGACCACCGCGTCGCTGACCCGGTTCACGCTGCCCGGGGACGGACAGATCCGCGAGACTCACACACCGAAGGTGTACGCCCAGAACGGCTGGGGGAACCCGCGGTCCGACGTCGCGCACGCCAAGGGCGGTCGTGCCGTGCCTGCCGTACCCGTGCCGAGGCGCATCGGTGACCCGTCGCCCATCAAGCACGTCTTCCTGGTGGTGAAGGAGAACCGCACCTATGACCAGGTCTTCGGGGACATGCCGGAGGGCAACGGCGACGCGACGCTCGCTCAGTTCGGAGAGCAGACGACGCCCAACCAGCACGCTCTGGCGCGTCAGTTCGGGCTCTACGACAACACGTACGACGTCGGGACCAACTCAGCCGAGGGCCACAACTGGCTGATGCAGGGCGACAATCCGGAGTACAGCGAGTCCAGCGCCGGCGAGTACACCAGGTCCTACGACACCCAGGAGGACGTGCTGGGCCACCAACGCTCCGGCTTCCTCTGGACCGCGGTCGACGCGGCCCGCAACACCGCGCGCAACTACGGCGAGTTCGAGTACACCGAGGGCAAGCCGCCGGGTTCCTGGCAGCAGTACTTCTGCGCTTCGACGAGCGTCGAGGACGGCGGAGACCCTGCCCAGCTCACCACCCCGGAGCTGAAGGGTGACTATGGGTCGGTCATCCCGTCGCTGAACGACATCACCAACCCGCTGTCCCCGCCCTTTGACCTCTCGATCCCGGACATCTACCGCTACCAGATCTGGAAACAGGACTTCAAGAAGAACGGGCCGGCCAACTTCCAGATGATGTGGCTCTCCAGCGACCACACCGGTGGCCCGTCGACCCCGCGAGCAGCGGTGGCCGACGGCGATGTGGCGGTCGGCAAGGTGGTCGACGAGATCTCGCACAGCAAGTACTGGAAGAGCTCGGCGATCTTCGTGGTCGAGGACGACAGCCAGGCCGGTGTGGACCACGTCGACGGACACCGGGCCCCGATCCAGGTGATCAGCCCATGGGCGACGCACAAGAAGACCGTCTCGACGTACTATTCGCAGCTGTCCATGGTCCGCACGATCGAGCAGATCCTCGGCGCCGAGCCGTTGAACCAGAAGATCGCCGCGGCGACTCCGATGTTCGACGCGTTCCAGTCCAAGGCGGACCTGACCCCGTTCAACGCGGTGGCGAACCAGATCCCGCTGACGGAGAACGTCGTCCCGGCTCCCGAGTGCGGTCTGGACAAGACGGCCTCGAAGGTGAAGGCACCGGAGGTCCCGGCCAAAGCAACTGCGCTCGCGACGGCCTGGGGCACATGGGCGCAGAAGCAGCACTTCACCGGCCGCCAGGCACAGGCCGACTACGCGCACCCGGAGCAGATGAACCGGTACACCTGGTACCAGGCCCACGACTGGACCACGCCCTACCCGGGTGACGCGAAGCTCTACTACCCGAAGAATGTTCCGGGGGCTGCGATCCCGTCCGCCGAGGTGGAATGACCTGACCGAGGAACGGAGGACCCGCTGGCTGCCAAGCCGGCGGGTCTTTCCGTCGTGGCTGTCGAAGCGTGCCCTCGCGGGGTTCTAGAACGCTGTTCGTGAGCAAGGCTGCCGGCCCTGTGCTGCTCAGGCCTCCAGCCGCCGCAGCGCGACGTCCAGCCGCGCGGACAGCTCGTCGACCGAGGTGCCGAACGTCTCGACGACGGTGACGCCGTCGGGTCCGACGAGGAAGGTCGCGACCTCGGTGTAGACGCGGCTGACACACGCGAGCCCCGTGAGGGGGTAGGTGCACGTGGGGACGAGCTTGGGGGAGCCGTCCTTCGCGAAGAGGTTCATCATCACGAACACGTCCTTGGCGCCGATGGCGAGATCCATCGCGCCGCCCACCGCGGGGATGGCGTCGGGGGTGCCGGTGTGCCAGTTGGCGAGGTCGCCGTGCTCCGAGACCTGGAAGGCGCCAAGCACACAGACGTCGAGGTGCCCGCCGCGCATCATGGCGAACGAGTCGGCATGGTGGAAGTACGAGGCGCCCGGCAGCTCGGTGACCGGCAGCTTGCCGGCGTTGGTGAGGTCGGGGTCGATCTCGTTGCCCTGTGCGGCAGGACCCATGCCGAGCATCCCGTTCTCGGTGTGCAGGACGCCGCCGGAGCCGGGAGCGAGGTGGTCGGCGATCGTGGTGGGCTGGCCGATGCCGAGGTTGACGTACGACCCGTCGGGGATGTCCCGGGCGATGGTGTGCGCCAGCTCGTCGCGGGTCAGCGGATCGCGATCACGGTGCTCGATCGTGTGGTCGACGGTGATGTCGATGCTCATGGGCGTCCTTGGGTGACCTGCACGATGCGGTCGACGTAGATGCCGGGGGTCACGACAACCTCGGGGTCGAGGTCACCGACCTCGACGACGTGGGTGACCTGGGCGATGGTCGTGGTGGCGGCGGTGGCCATGACCGGGCCGAAGTTTCGGGCCGTCTTGCGGTAGACGAGGTTGCCCATCGCATCGCCCTTGTACGCCCCGATCAGCGCAACATCACCGTGGATCGGCATCTCGAGGACGTAGTCGCGACCGTCGATGGTGCGGGTCTCCTTGCCCTCGGTCAGGGGCGTGCCGACACCGGTGGGGCAGAAGAACGCCCCGATGCCTGCCCCGGCGGCCCGCATCCGCTCGGCGAGATTGCCCTGGGGCACGACTTCGAGATCGATCCTGCCGTCGCGGTAGAGCCCGTCGAACACGTGCGAGTCGGACTGCCGAGGGAACGAGCAGACGACCTTGCGCACTCGGCCCGCGTGCAGCAGCGCAGCAAGGCCCGTGTCTCCGTTGCCCGCGTTGTTGCTCACGACGGTGAGGTCGGTGGCGCCCTGCTCGATCAGTGCGTCGATCAGCGCGACCGGCATGCCCGCCATGCCGAATCCGCCGACCAGCACCGTCGACCCGTTGGCGATGCCCCCGACGGCCTCGAGGGTCGAGTCCGTGACCAGCGTCATTGCGTCGCCCCGGTCGTCGAGGTGGTGTTCTCGAGGACCACGGCGAGGGCCTGACCGACGCCGATGCAGATGCCCGCAACGCCCCAGCGCTCGCCGGACTCCGCCAAGCGGTGGGCGAGGGTGCCGAGGAGGCGGGCCCCGGACGCGCCGAGCGGGTGACCGATCGCGATGGCGCCGCCCTTGGCGTTCACGATCTCGGGGTCGATCTTCCAGGCATCGACGCAGGCGAGCGACTGCACCGCGAAGGCCTCGTTGAGCTCGACCGCTCCGACGTCCGACCAGGAGATTCCCGCACGGGCCAGTGCGGCGTTTGCCGCCTCGACGGGGGCGAAGCCGAAGTCCTGCGGGTCGAGGGCGTGCACGCCACGGCCGGCGATGCGCGCGACCGGGTCGAGGCCGATGGCGGGGGCCGCTGACTCCGAGCCGATCAGCAGCGCGGAGGCGCCATCGGTCAGCGGGGAGGCGTTGCCGGCCGTGATGCTCCCGTCGGGGCGGAAGGCGGGCTTGAGCCCGGCCAGCGTCTCTGCCGTGGTGCCCCGCCGGATGCATTCGTCGATCGCCAGCTCGATGCCCCCGATCGGTGTCACCAGGTCGGCGTAGAAGCCGTCGGCCCAGGCGGCATCGGCGAGCTCGTGGGAGCGGGCGGCGAACGTGTCCTGGCGGCGGCGACTGATGCCGAACCTGGCCTGCAGCTGCTCGTTGCACTCACCCAGCGAGATCGTCCACTCCGGCGGCATCCGGTCGTTGACCAGTCGCCATCCGAGGGTCGTCGACACGGCCGTGGTGTCGCCGGCGGGGAAGGCGCGGCTCGGCTTGGCCAGCACCCACGGAGCACGGGTCATCGACTCCACACCGCCAGCCACCACGATGTCGGCGTCACCTGTCTCGACGACGCGCGACGCCATCATCGCCGCGTCAAGGCTCGAGCCGCACAGCCGGTTCACGGTGGTTGCGGGGACCGAGGTCGGCAGACCCGCGAGCAGAACCGCCATGCGTCCGACGTTGCGGTTGTCCTCGCCTGCACCGTTCGCGTTGCCCCAGAACACGTCACCGATCGCAGCCCGGTCAAGGCCTGGCGCCTTCGCGAGGACGCCGGACAGAGCGGTCGCCGCAAGGTCGTCCGGGCGCACCCCCGCGAGGGCTCCGTTGAACCTGCCGAAAGGGGTGCGGGTCGCGGCGTAGAGGTAGGCGCTGGTCATCGGTTCTCCTGATCGAGCTCGTCCAGGACGCCCTGGGCGATCCGGAATGCTGTGTTGGCGTCGGGCACCCCGCAGTAGATCGCTGTCTGGAGCAGCAGCTCCTTGATCTCCACGTTCGTCAACCCGTTGGTGCGCGCCGCGCGGACGTGCATCGCGAGCTCCTCGTGGTGACCGCGGGCGACGAGTGCCGTCAGGGTGATGAGCGAACGGCTGCGCCGGTCGAGACCCGGACGTGTCCACACAGACCCCCAGGCGTACTCGGTGATGAAGTCCTGGAAGTCTCGTGTCAGCTCGGTCGTCCCGGCGACGGCACGGTCGACATGAGCATCGCCGAGCACCTCTCGGCGCACCGCCATCCCGGCCGCCCTGACATCGTCGCGCGTCGGCGACGGCGCGGCTGGCTCCTCGCCCCGGACGTGCGCGACGATCAGATCGGCCACCCGCTCCGGCTGCTCGGCCGGCGCGAGATGGGCGACATCCTCCAGAACGGTCAGGCTGCCGTGGCGGACGCCCACGGCGATCTCCTCGAGGCTGGCCGGTGGAGTCGGCCCGTCCTCGGCACCGGCGATGGCCAGCACGGGTGTCGAGATCTCGCCGAGGCGCGAGCGGACGTCGAACGTCGCGAGCGCGTCGCAGGTCCGGGCGTAGCTCTCGCGGTCGGTGTCCTGCAGGGAGTGCAGCAGCGCTGCGCCGACCCCGGGCTCGCGGTCGAGGAAACCCGGGGCGAACCAACGCGCCGCGGACCCCTCGAGCACGGCAGGCGTCCCGGAGGCGCGCACCGTCGCGGCGCGTTCATGCCAGGCATCGGCGTCGCCGATCTTGGCCCCGGTGCAGACCAGCACCGCCGAGTCGACGCGACGCGGTGCATCGAGCAGCAGCTGCAGCCCGACGGCGCCGCCCACGGAGACGCCGGCGTACGCGAACGAGCGTCCCTGCTCGCCGCGCTCAGCCAGCATGTCGTCGATCATCTCAAGTACCCCGGTCGCGAGGTCGGCGATGTCGAACGGATCGGTGGGTGCGGTGTTGGAGCCATGTCCCGGCAGGTCCCACGCCAGCACCTCGAACCACACGGCGAGCGTCGGTGCGGCTGCCGACCAGAGCGCACGCGCGGAGGTACCGAGCGAGGGGCCGAGCACCAGCAGTGGCAGCGCGGAAGAGCCGCCCAGACGGACTGCGGTGATGCGGGGGACGGTCACGCGTTCTCCTCAAGAAAGGTGCGGGCTCTCTCGACCACGCCGGCGACAAGGTGATCGGAGGTGCCGAGGTAGGTGGTCGGGTCGGGGTCGCTGTGCTGATCGAGCAGGTCGGCGACGCTGCGTCGCTCGGAGAGGATCTCGTTGCCGGTGCGGTCCAGCGTCTCGCGCATCCGGCCAGCGTCCACGTGCAGACCCTGGAGCAGCTCGGTGGTCTGCGACGCCGCGACCACGGTACGTCGGCCGAGGGTGCGCAGCGTGGCCCACTCGGTGTGCCACGCGCCGTCCGGCCGCTGGTCGCCAGCAGTGGCTGACGCCACGTGCAGCGTCGAGGCAAGACCCGGCGCAGCGAGAGCTGCGCGGCGCACCAGGACGGACAGGATCGGATTGTGCTTGTGAGGCATCGTCGATGAGCTGCCGCGACCATCTGCGGTGGGTTCGGCCAGCTCGGCGATCTCGCTGCGTGAGAGCGTGGCGACGTCGGTCGCGACGTGACCCCAGGCGTCGGTGCAGGTCACCAACGCATCGGCGGTGCGGGTGATCGGGCCACGCGAGGTGTGCCACGGGCGTTGCCGGCGCAGGCCGAGCGACTCCGCGGCGATGGTGGCCACCTCGACCGCGGCGGACGACGGGTCTTCCAACCCGCGCAACCGGGCGAGCTCGGTCGTCGCCGCCAGCGTGCCGACGGCACCGCCGATCTGGGCCGGCAGCAAGGCGCGGGCATCGACGACCAGCTCGGCAGCGTCGATGATGCCGTCGAGCCAGGAGGAGGCAACCGCCCCGAATGTCGTCGGCACCGCGTGCTGCGTGAGGGTGCGACCCACCATCGGAGTCGCCGCGTGTCGCTCTGCGCTGATCGACAGTGCGATGACCTGGGATCGCAGTTCGTCCAGCAAACGGTCGAGGACGTCGCGCAGCGCCAGCGCCAGTGCCGTGTCGAGCACGTCCTGGCTCGTGAGGCCGCGGTGCAACCAGGTCGCTGCGTCAGTGCCGACGCGTGATCGGAGAAGTGTCACGACCGGGACAACCGGGTTGCCGCTCGCCTCAGCACCCCGTGCGATCTCGTCGACGTCCTCCGCCGTGACAGCGATCGTGAGATCCTCGTCGCTCGTCAAGGGAGCGAGGCCGGCATCGACGAGCGCATCGAGCCAGAAGCTCTCGACGCGCACCATCGCCTCGAGCAAGGCACCATCGCTCATCAGCGCTCCGGCGCGCTCGTCACCGGGCCAGAACAAATCAGTCATGGTCGCAGTCTGCCGCTCAATGACCGGGGTAGGCCAGGAAGACCGTCTCGCGGTCGCCCTGCAGGTGCACGTCGAACACGAATCCGGTCCGGTCAGGAACCGCGACGAGCGTCTCACGACGACCAGGATTGACCGACAACAGGAACGGATCCTCGGCGAGGGCGCCGTCATCGGGGAGGTAGGCGCGGGTGAACAGGCGGTTGAGCAGACCGCGGGCGAACACCGTCAGGGCGAAGAACGGCGCGTGTCCGGAGTCGGTCGCACCGGGCGTCAGCGTCGAGAAGCAGTAGTGACCGGCGTCGTCGGTCGCCGCACGGCCCCAGCCGGTGAACGTCCATCCGTCACGGTGCAGCGAGCCTGGCTCCTGAACGATCCTGCCATCAGGGCCGGCCTGCCAGATCTCGATCATCGCGTCGGGAATCGGTTCTCCCGCACCGTCCAGCACCGTGCCGTGCAGGCGAATCGCGTCGATGCTCCCGGCCGGCACGAGCTCGGAGTCGCCTCTGAACGGAAGGGCGTCGTGGAAGAACGGCCCGATGGTCTGGCCGGGCGTCGGTGTTAGCCGCGTGCTCATGCGTCGTCCTCGGCGTCCATCCACGTGCGGTGGCTGCCGGTCAGGACGATGTCCCAGCGGTAGCCGGTGCTCCACTCCGGAGTGGTCAGGTCGTGGTCGTACACGGCCACGAGGCGTGCACGGGCGTCGGCGTCGGTGATCGACTGGAAGATGGGGTCGAGTGCGAACAAGGGGTCGCCCGGAAAGTACATCTGCGTCACCATGCGCTGCGTGAAGTCCGTGCCGAACAGCGAGAAGTGGATGTGCGACGGCCGCCACGCGTTGCGGTGGTTCTTCCAGGGGTAGGGCCCTGGCTTGATCGACTGGAACGAGTACGAGCCGTCGGCGCCGGTCAGGAATCGGCCGGTGCCGGTGAAGTTCGGGTCGAGCGGAGCCGGGTGTTGATCCCGCTTGTGGATGTAGCGCCCGCCGGCATTCGCCTGCCACACCTCGACCAGCTGATGCGCCACGGGGCGTCCGTCACCGTCGACGACCCGACCGGCCACCCTGATGCGCTCGCCGATCGGCGCACCACTGTGCTGGATCGTCAGGTCGGCCTCGAGCGGGCTGACGTCCTGCGGACCGAAGCACGGGGCCCACCTCTCGATGGTCTCTGGATCGGCGTGGTGAAGATCTTTCGTGGGGTGCCGCAGGATGCTGCTGCGGTAGGGCGCGTAGTCGAGCCGGGGCTGGCTCTGGACACAGCCGTCCCGCTTTGTCGCCTCGTAGTGACAGGGTGCGATTCGAGAGCGTCAACAACGCCATCGAGCAGGCCAAGGTCGCCGCCTACGCGCTGACCGGTCGCGAGGAGGAGTACGCCGGGATCCCGTGGTTCTGGTCCAGTCAGGGCACGCTCAAGCTCCAGATCGCGGGGCTGTCCGCCGGCCATGACCGCACCCTCGTCCGTCGCGACGAGCCGGGAAAGTTCTCGGTGCTCTACTACCGCGGCGAGGACATCATCGCCGCTGACTGCGTCAACACCCCGCTCGACTTCATGGCGGTCAAGGCCGCCTTGGCACGCCGCGCGAGCATCCCCTTCGACGACGCCGCCGGCCCCTCGAACCAGCTGAAGTCGATCACCGTCGCACCTCGGAACACAGAAATGAGTGCACCATGACCACACCGCTTCCCTCCACGCCGATCGCCACGACCCCCGCACGGGGGGTCGACCTCGATCCGATCTGGGCTGCTGTCGTGCCAGAGTCACGTGCACGGTCGAACGACATCCACCTGCCGGTGTCGCTGGCCTTCGCCGAGCGACTGTGCGACGCATACCCGGTGGCAGACGATCTGCTCGTCCGGGTGGCGATCCTGCTGCACGACACCGGCTGGGGCAGGGTCGACGAGTCGCGGATCATCTCCGAAGGTTTCTCGGGCGACTGGCGCAAGGCGGCCATCCGATTCGAGCACGAAAAGCTGGGCTGCGAGATCGCCCGCGAGGTCCTGCCAGCGCTGGGGTACGACGAGAAGTTCGTCGAGGAGGTCGCCACGATCATCGACGGCCATGACACCCGCAAGGAGGCGAAGTCGCTCGAGGACGCGCTGATGCGTGACGCCGATCGGTTGTGGCGTTTCGATCACGCCGGTATTGCGCTCGCGTCTGGGTGGTTCGCGATGGACCCGTCCTCCTACTGTGATCGTCTCGAGGCTGAGATCGTCCCCGAGCTCCTGACTGAGGCGGCGATGTCGATGGCGAAGGCCGACCTGCAACGTTCGCGCGCTCTGCTCAAGACTGCGGTCCTGAGGTGACAGTTGCCGCGGATGCACGCGCGCACATGACTCTGCCGTGGACCCACGTCGATGATCACTTCATCGACGGGAGGTGGCAGACGTCGACCGGTGACGTGCGCCACGACGTGATCGACCCTGCCACCGAGGAGGTCTGGGGTTCGGTCCCGGAGGCAACCCCCGACGACATCGATGCAGCCGTGCGCGCCGCAGACGCCGCATTCCGATCGGGGCCCTGGGCCGGCACCGCTGCCGCCGATCGGGCAGAGATCCTGCTGCGAGCGGCCGATGCCCTGGAGGAACGCGCGACGGAGCTCTCGCTGACCAACACCCGCGAGAACGGCTCGCCCGTCGCAGAGACCCAAGGTGCGGCGGCGAATGCTGCCTCGATCTTCCGTTACTTCGCGGGGCTCGCCCAGTGGCTCCAGACCGAGGACGTACGCCCGTTCCCTCGCGGCGTCGGTGAGACTGTCGTCCGACGGGACCCGGTTGGCGTGTGCGTGCTCATCGCGCCGTGGAACTTCCCGATCAACCTCGTGGCGATCAAGCTCGCGCCGGCGCTGCTGGCAGGTTGCACCGTCGTGATCAAGCCAGCCTCGCCGACCCCGCTGTCGATCCGGTTCGTCGTCGAGGCGTTGGCGACCGCTGGTGCCCCGGCGGGAGTCGTCAATCTGCTGACAGGCTCGGCGGCTGTGGGGGACGCCCTCGTCCGTCACCCGCGTACCGCCAAGGTGGCATTCACGGGCTCGACCCCGGTCGGCCGCGCAATTGCCGCCGCGTGTGGTGAGCTGCTGCGCCCGGTGACCCTCGAGCTCGGAGGCAAGTCCTCAGCACTGGTGCTGCCGGACGTCGATCTCGAGGCGATGTCAGAGGTGCTGATTCGTTCGTGCCTGCGCAACACCGGGCAGACCTGCTACATCTCGACCCGCATCCTTGCTCCTGCCGAAAAGTACGACGACGTGGTCGACATGGTCACCGCGACGGTTGCCGCCGCGAGGCAAGGTGACCCACTCGACCCGGAATCTGTCTTCGGCCCGGTCGCGACGAAGGCGCAGTTCGACATCGTCCTTGCCCACATCGAGGTGGCACGGGCCGAGGGTGCCCGGGTCACGACCGGCGGTCGGGCTGCCGACGTCGCGCGCGGCTACTTCATCGAGCCGACGGTGTTCGCCGACGTCACCCCCGACATGCAGATCGCGCGGGAGGAAGTGTTCGGGCCCGTCGTCACGATCCTGCGGTACGAAACCCTGGATGAGGCGATCGAGATTGCCAATGCCACAGATTTCGGTCTGGGAGGTCTGGTGTTCTCGCGGGATGCCGACGACGCGCTCGCCGTGGCAGATCGGATGGACACCGGATCGGTCGGGATCAACTTCTTCGCCTCGAACCACAGCGCCCCCTTTGGCGGACGACACGACTCGGGCCTCGGTGTCGAGTACGGCATCGAGGGTTTGTCGGCCTACGTGACGTACAAGTCGATCCACCGCAGGCTTACTCCATAGGGCTTCAGGTCGAGGCTTCCGGTGAGTACCGACACCCCCTACGGGTACTCACGTCTCATGCTCAGCTTCCACAAGGCTCTCTTCCGACCGAAGGCTGGGTGATCGGCGATGGCAACACGCTCCCGTCTGGTCGCGACGCGCGTCCCGAAAAGTCCGGACGGTGTCGTCCTGGTCCTTCACGGAGGTGCCAGCCGCGATGGTGACACTGCCGTCAGCCCCACGCAGCTCTCGGTGCTGCGGATGATCCCGATCGCGAGCCGGATCGCCCGCAGTGGTCGGCGACGTCTCGCGGTGTTCCGGCTTCTCAACTCGAGCCGGGGGTGGGACACGAGCCGCACGCCCGTCGACGACGTCACCTGGGCGCTCGGAGAGGTGCGGCAGCGGTTCGGCACCGATCTGCCGGTCGCGCTGGTGGGGCACTCGCTGGGTGGCCGCGCGGCGCTCCTGGCTGCGGTCAACCCGGAGGTCCGCTCGGTGGTTGCGCTGAACCCCTGGGTCTATCCGGCCGATGGTGGCACGCCGATGCGCGATCGCCGGATCCTGATCGTTCACGGGACGGCCGACCACATCGCCAACCCTGAGAGCTCGGCAGCGGTTGCACGTGGCCTTGCGCGCCACTCGGAGGTCGGCTACGTCCGCGTCATCGGTGGCAAGCACGCCATGCTGCGTCGCCACTCGGTGTTCGACCGCCTGGCCGCCGACTTCGTCGCGGCAACGCTGCTCGACAGGGCGGTCAACGGTGTCGTCGGGGGAGTGCTGCGCGGCGAGTCGCCGGTCGACATCTGAGCGACTTCCGCCACGTCGTCCCGACGTCAGTCGCCCCAGCTCATCGAGAACACCTCGAAGGCGGCGGCGTGGGTGACTCCGAGTCGTGACCCCGTGGGTCGCGACATCCCCTCGAGCATCTCGGCCGGGTCGAAGCCCTCCCAGCCCAGCCCGTCGATGTAGGCCTGGTGGGCCAGGAGCGACTCGACGCCGCGGTCGAAGGTCGCTGTCGTGTCGACGGCGTGGGTGCTGTCGGGCGAACCGGCGGCCCACACCTGCGTGACGCCGCCCCACGGCTCCACCCCCTCGACGAGCTGCTCGGGGAACACCCACCGGTTGCCGGCGTCACCGGCTGCGTCGAGGCTGGCCCGTCCGACGGCGACGTGATCGGCCTGGTTGGGAGTGCGTCCGCCCCACGTCTCCCGGAAGTTGTTGGTGATGACGACCTCTGGGCGGTGTTTGCGCACCATGGCGGCGATCGCGCGCCGAAGCGGGACGCCGTACTCGAGAATGCCGTCGGGCAGGCCGAGGAACTCGACCGTCTCGACGCCGACGACCTTGCCCGACGCGATCTGCTCGGCGACGCGCACCTCACGGCACTCGTCGGGGGAGAGGGCGTCGATGCCGGCCTCGCCGCTGGTGACCATGCAGTAGACGACAGTCTTGCCTTGATCGGTCCATCGAGCGATCGCGGCAGCGGCGCCGAACTCCACGTCGTCCGGGTGGGCAACGACGACGAGTGCGCGATCCCAGCTCTCATCGACAGGTTCGAGTGGTGAGGTTTCCATGTCCTCAGATTAAGGTGCGGGATCACGAGAGGGCCAACAGAAATTTCCCGAGGGACGCGATAGTTGGCGCGCTCGCAGACTCCGGCGGTGGCTCTCGGCGCGACTCGAGGTGGCCCCCGCTACCGCAGGAACTGCCGGATGACCGGTAGGTTTGCCCCACCACGGGGAGGTAGCTCAGCTGGTTAGAGCAGGGGACTCATAATCCCTGGGTCGCGGGTTCGAGCCCCGCCCTCCCTACCAACAGCATTGAATAATCGCCTGTGAGCAATGCGACGGACGGACGACTTTGCGGCGACCGCCTGGCCCGGTTCGCGCGAGCGCACGGTGCCGTCAGTGTGGTGTGCGACTTCTGCGGCACCCGGCGTGGCACCGCTGGGGTGGAAATATTGAATGTCGTCCCCACTGAAGCGAAAAATGCGAGAATCGAAAAAAAGGGGCTTCATGATCAAAAAGGTTGTCGTCATACTCGTTGCGTTATCCACAGTGTTGCTCCTAGGAGCCGTGACATCTCCGGCTTCAGCGTCGGGCTCATTGCAGTTCAAGAAGATCTACTACGACTCACCTGGCTCAGACACGGGCAGCAATGCCAGCCTGAATGCCGAGTACGTCACAGTCAAAAACACGGGGACCAGCACACGCAGCCTTTCCGGCTACACCATTCGTGATGAAACAGGATTCAAGTACAGGTTCCCAACGGGAGCGAAGCTGCGCCCCGGATACTCGGTAAAGGTGCACACTGGCTCGGGATCAAATACTTCGTCCAACAGATACTGGTCGCAGTCCCGGTACGTGTGGAACAACACCGGTGACACCGCCACGCTGCGGAACTCTTCCGGCGTGAAGAGGGACACCTGTTCGTGGTCAAGTGGCGGCCCGGGATACAAATATTGCTGAGGGAAATCGATTTCCCTCGGCCTCGGCGAGACCTCGCAACTCGGTCTTGATTCGTCCAAGGTCGGAACGCTCGTGATCGAGTCGAGTCCGAACGGCAGATGACGTGAGGCCTATCCAGTCGGCGTCCGAGGTGCTGACGTGCCTGGTCGATAATCCCTGGGTCGCGGGTTCGAGCCCCGCCCCCCTACGAAGATGAGGAGCCGTGGCGGCGGTGTCAGGCGCCGGGGCTCACGTGGACTGTCGCCGCGGTGAGTCTGGGGACTCCGTCGCGGAGACGGTCCTGGGCGTGGTGGGCAATCTCGTGTGCCGATTGCAGGTCGAGCCCACAGTCAACCTCAATGCTGGTCTCGGCGTGCAGGTGGTGGCCGATCCATCGCAGCTGGATCGAGTCGATGCGCTGGACGCCGGGCGTCGCCGCCAGCGCGCGCTCGGCTGCGTCGACGAGAGTCGGATCGACTCCATCGAGGAGGCGGCGAAACACCTCGGTCGCCGCGCCCTTCAGGACGACGAGGATCGCGACCGTGATGAGCAACCCGACGATCGGGTCGGCCAGCGGGAACCCAGCGAGGACACCGATCGCGCCGAGCGCCACGGCGAGCGACGTGAAACCGTCGGTGCGGGCGTGCAGCCCGTCGGCGACGAGCGCGGCCGACCCGATCCGGCGCCCGATGCGAATGCGGTAGACGGCCACGAGCTCGTTGCCGGCGAAGCCGATGATCCCGGCCACCAGGACGACGCCGACGTGGGAGATGTCGCGCGGATTGATCAGTCGGCTGATCGACTCGTAGCCGGCGACGATCGCGGACAGGGCGATCATCAGCACGATGAACAGGCCGGCAACGTCCTCGACGCGTCCGAGCCCGTACGTGAACCGCTTCGAGGGCGCGCGGCGCACCAGGACGAAGGCGATCCAGAGGGGGACGGCGGTCAAGGCGTCCGAGAAGTTGTGGATCGTGTCGGCGAGGAGTGCGACCGACCCGGTGAGGAGCACGATGACGAGCTGGGCCAGTGCAGTTGTGAGCAGGACGAGCAGGCTGATCTTCAGCGCGCGGATGCCCTCCTCGCTCGACTCGAGCTCGGAGTCGATCGAGTCGGCGGCGTCGTGGCTGTGCGGCCGGATGATCGAGAGCACGAGCCCCTTCAGCCCACCCGGGTGCTTGTGGTCGTGGTCGTGGTCGTGCGGATGCTGATGGTCGTGGACGTCCGTCATGCCTTCGCCCCGTTCGCGTCAGGCAGCGAGATGACGGCGTCGGCGTGGTGTGCTGGCACGGTGGTGCCCTGATGTTCTGCGTGATGCACCCCGTCGAGCACCAGCTGACGCACGTGCTCGCTGTCGAGCCGGTAGTAGATCGTGTTGCCGTCTCGACGGGTCTGGACCAGGCGGGCGAGCCGGAGCTTGGCGAGGTGCTGGGACACCGAGGCGGGAGACTTGCGTACCGTCTCGGCCAGCTCCCCGACCGACATCTCGTGGTCAATGAGGCACCACAGCAGGCTGAGCCTGGTGCCGTCGGAAAGCATGCGGAACACCTCGACGGCCAGGTCGAGCTCATCGGACGACGGCAGCACCAAACTACTATCTGCATCCATACGTAGATAATAGCAAGAGATGCCGCACCCGTCAGTCTTCGCTGTACAGTTCCTGTCAATGTTGACGTGCTCCTCTGAGGTCGATGACATGGGCCGCCTGGGTCGCGCCCTCGCTGTTCCGACCCGCTGCACGATGCCGCTGGCGCTGATGTTCGACCTCGACCTCGTGGTGACGGGCGACGACTGCGTGACAGCCGGTGCCGCACCATGAGCCAGCCCCTGAACATCTCTTCCACCTCCTCCGAACGGCGCGACGTGCTGGTGCGGCGAATCCGTGTCTTCGTGGCGTGCACCATCGCCTGCAACGTCATCGAGGCGGTCCTGGCCATGTCTGCAGGTCTCTCCGCGTCGTCGTCCGCGCTCATCGGTTTCGGGCTGGACTCGATCATCGAGGTGTCATCGGCAGTGGCGGTGGCATGGCAGTTCTCCGGTGACAACAGCGAGGAGCGCGAGTGGGTTGCCTTGCGGGTCATCGCGTTCTCGTTCTTCGCCCTCGCCGTCTTCGTGACGATCGATGCGGCGAGGTCGCTGCTCGGTGACGGTGAGCCCCGCAGCTCCACGGTCGGCATCGTCCTGGCTGCGACCAGCCTCGCCGTCATGCCGGGGCTGTCATGGGCCCAGCGGCGCGCGGGTCGCGAGCTCGGATCGCGCTCAGCCGTCGCCGATTCCAAGCAGACGCTTCTCTGCACCTACTTGTCGGGCGTCCTGCTGGTCGGGCTGCTCATCAACAGCCTCTGGGGCTGGGGTTGGGCCGACTCCGTCGCGGCGCTGGTCATCGCGGCAGTCGCAGTGAAGGAAGGACGCGACGCATGGCGCGGTGATGCCTGCTGCGCACCGTCGGCGGCGCAGTCAACAGCCTCCGACGACGCGTGCAGTGGCGGCTGCTGCGTGCCCGCCGACCCGTCCTGA
>NZ_JACMOM010000251.1 GCF_014378035.1 Aeromicrobium sp.
GGCCGTCGACGCGCTGGCCGTGCCACTCACCGGACTCAGTGATGATGTCGATCGCCTTGACCGCGGCGGCCGCGTCGGCCACCTGTACCTGGCGCAGCATCCCGAACCGTGGGACCTTCTCGAGCTTGATCCGCAACCTGGTCGCGTAGCCGAGGCTGCCGTACGAGTTGGGGAACGTGTCGAAGAGATCCAGGTGGTCTCCGTCGGGCGTGGCCGTGACGATCTCGCCGGAGCCGGTCAGGATGTCCATCTCGATCACCGACTCGTGGGGCAGCCCGTTGCGGAACGACGTCGACTCGATGCCGAGCCCGGAGACGGCGCCGCCCAGCGTGATCGTGCGCAGCTGGGGGATGACGAAGGGGATGAGGCCCAGCGGCAGGGTCGCAGCGACGAGATCCTCGTAGGTGCAGATGCCCTGGACGTCGGCGGTCTGTGCCTCCACGTCGATCTCGATGACACCGTCAAGCCCGCTGACGTCCAGACCGGGCGTCCGGTCCGCGGTACGAGGGCGAAAGAGGTTCGAGGTCTTCTTGGCCAGACGGATGCGGCTGCCGGGGGCTATGCGCCCGTAGGACGCGACCAGCCGGGCCACGGCTTTCTGGTGGGACTGCCGACCTTTCACGTGCATCAGGCTAAGCCTGTCGCACCCCGCCACCGTCGGCAGGTCACCTGGTGAGACCAGCATCTCACCCTTCGTCGCGGCTCCACCCATGGTCTTCGAGGGCTATCGGGCTGCGAGGTAGCGCAGCGCGGCGGCGTAGCCCTCGAGCCCCATGCCCACGACCACGGCGGCCGCGATGTCGCTCAGGTAGGAGGTGCGGCGGAACTCCTCGCGGGCGTGGACGTTGCTCAGGTGCACCTCGACGAGCGGGGCGCTGAGCTGACTGGCGGCGTCGCGCACGGCGACCGAGGTGTGGGTCCACGCGCCGGCGTTGAGGATGACGGCCGAGCCCGCATCTGCGGCGGCGTGGAGCCAGCCGATCATCTCGGACTCGGCATCGGTCTGGCGCACGTCGACCTCGAGCCCGGCCTCGGCAGCCACCTGGTCACCCCCCGCGACGAGATCGGCGTAGGTGGCCGTGCCGTAGACGTCGGGCTCGCGGACGCCGAGGCGACCGAGGTTGGGTCCGTTGAGGACGAGGACGGTCATCGTGTCATCTCTCCAGCTGCCAGATCAGGGCGTCGGCGGGGGCCGACGCACTCAGAGCGTACTCACCGGCTGCCGTCAGTCGGGCCTCGTCGCCCTCGTGGAGTTCGGTGTCCTGTGGCTGTCCCACCTTCAGGCTCACCGTTCCTGCCGTCACGTGCACGAGGCTGCGGGGTGCGTCGGGGATCGTGACGAACGCCCTCGCCTCGAGGTGCAGGACGAGCAACGTCGCGCGCGCGTGTACGTCGATCGTCTCCGTCAGGCCCGGCCCGCGTGTCACGTCCGCCTGTGCATACTCCGGCGCCGTGTCGTGGTCCGACGCCAGCATCATCTGCACGAACACCAGCGGCTCGTCGGTCGAGGCATTGCGCTCGGAGTGCTCGACCCCCGTGCCGGCGCTCAGGCGCTGGGCGGTGCCGGGCTCGATGATGCCGCGGCGACCCGTCGAGTCCTCGTGGAGCAGCGAGCCCCGCAGCACCCACGTGACGATCTCGACGTCGGCATGGCGGTGCACGTCGTAGCCACCACCCGCGTCGACCGTCTCGGTGTTGAGGGCGATGAGCGGGCCGAAGCCGACATTGGCGGGGTCGTAGTGGTCGCCGTACGAAAAGCTGTGGCGGGTCGAGACACCGTCGCCCCGCGTCAGGAACCGGTCGTCGGCGCGGTGGACCTCAGGCATAGCCGAGCTCGTGCAGCCGGTCGTCCTCGATGCCGAAGTGATGGGCGATCTCGTGCACCACGGTGATGCCGACCTCCTCGATCACCTCGGCCTCCGACTCGCAGATCGCGAGCGTCGGGTTGCGGTAGACGAAGATGCGGTCGGGAAGCGCGCCACCATAGGAGGAGTCACGCTCGGTCAGCGGGATGCCGTCGTAGAAGCCCAGCAGCGTCGGGTCGTCGGCGGGCGCATCGTCCTCGATGAAGAGCACGACATTGTCGAGCAGCGCCGCGAGCTCGGCGGGCACGGCGTTGAACGCCTCCTCGACGAGCTGTGCGAACCGGTCCTCGCTCACCTCGAACATGCCACCATCCTGCCTGATGCCTCCCCGATGCGATGTGCACACCATGCCGGAGACCCACTATGCTGAACGGGTTTCAGGCCCCCATCGTCTAGCGGCCTAGGACGCCGCCCTTTCACGGCGGTAGCACGGGTTCGAATCCCGTTGGGGGTACCAGCCGTTCAACAAAGCTTCCTATCCTGCGGAGATGGCTTCCAGCAACGTGGACAACCGCTCAGCCTGTTTCCCGATGGGGAACAGTTTGGCGACAGGAA
>NZ_JACMOM010000252.1 GCF_014378035.1 Aeromicrobium sp.
ACTCCACCCTGCCGGCCAAGCTCGCCGCCTGCCGCTCCACCAACGTCGCGCGCACCGAGCTGTGGCTGGTCGCGGGGGACAGCGCGCTCGGCTCCGGCAAGCTGGCGCGCAACTCGGTGTTCCAGGCTCTGCTGCCCCTGCGTGGCAAGATTTTGAACGTCCAGAAGGCCGGCGTGTCGGAGATGTTGTCCAACGCCGAGTGCGCAGCCATCATCCAGGTGGTCGGGGCCGGGACGGGCCGCACCTTCGACCTCGAGCAGATGCGCTACGGCAAGATCGTCATCACGACCGACGCCGACGTCGACGGCGCTCACATCCGCTGCCTGCTCATCACGCTGTTCGCCCGCTACATGCGCCCGGTCATCGAGTCGGGGCGGCTGTACGCCGCGGTCCCGCCGCTGCACCGCATCGAGGTGGCCGGCGCCAAGGAGCCGATCTACACCTACAGCGAGAAGCAGATGCAAGGCGAGCTGCGCAAGATCGCCGCGCGGGGGGCGAAGGTCAAAGGGCAGATCCAGCGCTACAAGGGGCTCGGGGAGATGGACCCCGACCAGCTGGCCGAGACCACGATGCACCCGGCGTCGCGCACGCTGCGGCGCATCAATCCCGGCGCGGTCGACGCCGCCGAGCGGGTCCTGGAGCTGCTCATGGGCAACGACGTGGCGCCGCGCCGCGACTTCATCGTCTCCTCGGCCTCCCGCGTCAACCGCACCCTGCTCGACACCTGATGGCGGTGCCGTTGCGTCCTCACCACCACCGCATGAGCATGGCCGCTGAGCAGGACGCAAGGAGTCTGTGATGGCGCGCAAGCGGCAGTCCTCGAGCACCATCCCGCCCTTCGAGGGCGAGGGCACCATCATCGACACCGACGTCGTCGCCGAGATCGAGTCCAGCTACCTCGATTACTCCTACTCCGTCATCTACTCCCGCGCGCTGCCCGATGCCCGCGACGGGCTCAAGCCGGTGCACCGTCGGATCTTGTTCTCGATGGCCGAGGCGGGTCTTCGGCCGGACCGGCCGTACGTCAAGAGCGCCCGCGTCGTCGGTGATGTGATGGGCAAATATCACCCGCACGGCGACTCAGCGATCTACGACGCGATGGTGCGCCTGGCCCAGCCCTTCGCCATGCGGGTCCCGCTGATCGACGGGCACGGCAACTGGGGAAGTCCCGACGACTCGGCGGCAGCTAGCCGCTACACCGAGTGTCGCTTGACCGCAGCCGCTCTGCTGCTGACCGACGGACTCGACGAGGAGACCGTTGACCTCGAGGACAACTACGACGGTTCGCTCAAGCAGCCGTCGGTGCTGCCCGCAGCCGTGCCCAACCTGCTCGTCAACGGCACCTCCGGGATCGCCGTTGGCATGGCGACGAACATGATCCCGCACAACCTCGTCGAGGTCGTCGACGCCGCACGGCACCTGCTCGCCCATCCGGACGCCGACCTCGATGACCTGATGCGCTTCGTGCCCGGTCCAGACCTGCCGACCGGCGGCCAGCTGCTCGGCATGACCGAGGTCAGGACCGCGTACGAGACCGGGCGCGGCGTCGTGCGCATGCGTGCGACCGCCGAGGTGGGTGTCCTGCCGCGCGGCAAGGCCAGCATCACCGTGACAGAGCTGCCGTACGGCGTCGGCGCCGGGCGCGTCATCGCCAAGGTCAAGGAGCTCGTCACCGGCAAAAAGCTGCAAGGCATCGCCGACGTCAAGGACCTCACCGACCGCCAGCTCGGTACCCACCTGGTCTTCGAGGTCAAAGCCGGCTTCAACGGCCAGGCGGTGCTCGCCGAGCTCTACCGCCTCACCCCGCTGGAGGAGAGCTTCGGCATCAACAATG
>NZ_JACMOM010000253.1 GCF_014378035.1 Aeromicrobium sp.
ACCCTCGCCGAGATCGATCGCGGCGACATGGGCGCGATGTCGATGGGCCATGGACCTGTCTCCCACGAGATGCCCGGTATGGCGACGCAAGGTCAGCTCGATGATCTGCAGAGGGCGCGCGGAGCGTCGTTCGACCGGCTCTATCTCAGGCTGATGATCAGGCACCACCACGGAGCTGTCGCCATGGCCGGTGACGTCCTGCGCGACGGCTCGGAGCAGCAGCTCAACGAGCTGGCTTCGGGAATCGCGGCTGATCAGAGCGCTGAGATCTCTCGCATGCGTGACCTGTCCCCACGTAGTCCCGATGTGCAGTAACCCGTCTGGGCGGGGAACGGCCACTGCCTGTACTGACGGTCAGTCCACGAGACCTGCCTCGGCCAACGCGCGAAACAGGTAGGGCCCGAGGGTGGATGAGAAGGTAGCCGACAGATGGGAACCGTCGAACCAGCCGATCACGTTGCCGATGACCGGACGGCAGGTGCCATCGGGACAGATATGGGGCGTCAGGTCAACGACCCTCACGTGAGGGTCGTCGAGCGCGCGAGCTGCTGCAGCGAGTGGATCGGGGTGAAGCCAGTCTGCCGCCGCGCCTGAGCAATCGCTGTCGAAGCTGCTGGGGTGCGTTGCCACACAATCGGGCACGTTGAATTTCTGGGGAGACGGCGTGTCGCGGATGACGGCAACTTTCAGCCCGGCGTTGCGCCACGACCGTAAAACAGGCAGGGCGCCGCGTTTGAACTGCGAGGCCCCAGCTTCGAGACTGGCCGTGCCCTCGGCCTTGCGCGCCACGCTGGCCGCCACGATGACGAGATCGGGCGCGTCTCGGACCACCTCCTTGGTGGTGCGGCGGCTCCATTTAAGGCACCCGTCCGTACCTGCCGGTGGATTGAACACCTGCGGCGTCTCGTTGATCGCGCAGGCCGAAGCTAGGTAGGTGTGGATTCGCCAGTGGCGGGTGGCCGCGATTGCCTCTAGAGCCGGCAACCACTGTCCGCCGTGGGAATTGCCGACCAGGGCCACATCGAGGGTCCCGTCCGGGTCGCCGAACGTGCAGGGGATGGACCTGAAGCCGGACGCCGCGGCGAAACAGGATTTCCCGTCGGAGGCGCCGCGATAGGCATCCGACATGTCTGAGGAGGCCGCTGCGGGTCCCCGCACGAGATCGTCGAACGTCGACGCCGGGCAATGGGGGTGATCGGCAACGGACGCTCCGACGCAGGGGTCGTGAGCGGCGAGAAGGGCCGCGGTTCGTTTGATGTCCTGGTCGGAGCGGTGCTCGGTGACAGTCGAGACGGTGAGCGCGGCGGCGACGACCACTGCCATGCTGATGACCGCCCAGCCGTATGTGCGACCGGTTCGACTCGACCATGCCGTGGTCCGGAACCGGTCCTCGACCAGACGCTTTGTCAGCGTGGCCAGAACGAGCGTCGCGGCGATGATCGCGAGATTGTCGAAGGTGCCTCGTGTCGAGTTGAACGCGTACGGCCAGAGAACGATCAGCGGCCAGTGCCACAGATAGACCGAGTACGAGATGTCGCCGAGACCCTGCACAGGGCGCCACGCCGCGACACGGGTCGGTGACAGCCCGCTGTCAGGAGCTTGTGCGGCGATGACCGCAACGGTTCCGAGCACCGGTAGAGCCGCCTGCCAGCCGGGGAAGGGCGTGGCGTCGGAGTAGAGGACCGCGGTTGCCGCGACCAGCGCGAGACCGGCCCACGCAACGGCCGCTCGCCATCGACCGCGCGACACAGTTCGTCTCGTCCCCCCTCCCGTTCCTGTCCCAGATCCCGCGACACAGAACGCGAGCAGTCCGCCAGCGCCGAGCTCCCACATGCGGGTTCCAGTGTTGAAATAGGCGTCGGCCGGGACGGACGCCGTGTGGACGACGCTGTAGACGAACGACGTCGCGACGACCACCGCGAGTCCGACTCCGATGACGGCGCGGCGTGCGCCGACGGCTGCACCCAGCAGCCCGAGGACCAGGAGCAGGATCGGCCAGAACCCGTAGAACTGTTCCTCGACGGAGAGCGACCAGAAATGCTGAACAGGGGTCGCGGTGTTGTCGGCCGCCAGATAGTCGACGGCGTCGGACGAGAGACGCCAGTTGATGACGTACAGCGCGGCCGCCCGGGCCTGATCGGCAGTCGTGCGCCACTGTGTCTCGGGCAGGAACAGGCACGTGCCGACCAGCGTGGCGGCAAGGACTGTCAGGCTGGCCGGCAGCAGCCGTCTGATGCGCCGCGCCCAGAAGGCGACCAGATCCGAACCCCGGGTCGGAACATGGCCCAGCAGGTGCGCCGTGATGAGGAAACCGCTGATCACGAAGAACACGTCGACGCCGATGAATCCGCCGCTGAGCCGTGTCGGCCACAGGTGGTAGACAACAACCAACGTGACGGCCATCGCCCGGAGCCCCTGGATGTCACGCCGAAGTCCGCGCGGAACGAAGGGCTTCAACACGGTGACTTTGCTGACGATGGACACGTCGGACGGGCATAACTGGGGCGCAAAGGCGAAGTGCGCCGACGCTGTTGCCCGCACGTACCATTGACGGGTCATGACGAAGACCTACGAAGTGCGCACCTACGGCTGCCAGATGAACGTGCACGACAGCGAGCGGCTGTCGGGGCTGCTGGAGACGGCAGGCTACGCGCGGGCTGACGAGGGCACGCCCGATCTGGTCGTCTTCAACACCTGCGCGGTGCGTGAGAACGCCGACAACAAGCTGTACGGCAACCTCGGCCACATCGCGAGCGTGAAACAGAAGAATCCCGGCATGCAGATCGCGGTCGGCGGTTGCCTGGCGCAGAAGGACCGCGACACCATCACGAAGCGCGCGCCGTGGGTCGATGTCGTCTTCGGCACCCACAACATTGGCTCGCTGCCGGTCCTGCTCGAGCGAGCGCGTATCGCCGAGGAGTCGCAGGTCGAGATCCTCGAGTCGCTCGAGGTGTTCCCGTCGACCCTGCCGACCAAGCGCGACTCGGTCTTCGCCGCCTGGGTGTCGATCAGCGTCGGCTGCAACAACACGTGCACGTTCTGCATCGTCCCCAGCCTGCGCGGCAAGGAGAAGGACCGCCGCCCCGGCGACATCCTCGCGGAGATCGAGGCGCTCGTCGCCGATGGCGTGGTCGAGGTGACCCTGCTCGGCCAGAACGTCAACTCCTACGGTGTCGAGTTCGGCGACAAGCGGGCGTTCGGCAAGCTGCTCCGCGCGTGCGGTGGGGTCGATGGTCTCGAGCGCGTCCGGTTCACCAGCCCGCACCCCAAGGATTTCACTGACGACGTCATCGCGGCGATGGCGGAGACACCCGTCGTCATGCCGCAGCTGCACATGCCGCTGCAGTCGGGGTCCGACCGCGTGCTCAAGGCGATGCGGCGGTCCTACCGTCAGGAGAAGTTCCTCGGCATCATCGACCGCGTTCGTGCGTCCATGCCTGATGCCGCCATCACCACCGACATCATCGTCGGTTTCCCCGGCGAGACCGAGCAGGACTTCCTCGAGACGATGGACGTCGTCCGGCGTGCGCGATTCGCCGGTGCCTACACGTTCCAGTACTCC
>NZ_JACMOM010000254.1 GCF_014378035.1 Aeromicrobium sp.
CCGGGGTGCGGTCGACGGCTCGGGAAGGAGGACACGAACAATCACCATGGCGAGGCCTCGTACTCCTCCAGGAAGCCCCCGTTCACGTCGTCACCGGCTTCGCCCCGCACGAGCGGGTCGTAGACCCGGGCGGCGCCGTCGACGAGGTCGAGCGGAGCCTTGAACCCTTCCTCGGCGAGGCGGACCTTCGTCGGGTGCGGACGCTCGTCGGTGATCCAGCCGGTGTCGACGGCGGTCATCAGGATTCCGTCCTCCTCGAGCATCTCCGCTGCACTGGTGCGGGTCAGCATGTTCAGCGCCGCCTTGGCCATGTTGGTGTGCGGGTGGCCGGGGCCCTTGTAGCGGCGGCTGAACTGGCCCTCCATCGCCGAGACGTTGACGACGTACGTCCGGTCAGCAGCAGCAGCGGCCATCGAGGGGCGTAACCGGCTCACCAGGATGAAGGGAGCCGTGGTGTTGCACAGCTGCACCTCGAGGAGCTCGAGCGCATCGACCTCATGCACCCGCTGCGTCCAGCTGTTGACGTCGACGGTGTCGGGCACCAGGCCCCCCGCGTCGATGCGGTCGAGGTCGGCTGAGCCGGCGGTGAGCGCCATCGCCGTCAGCTCGTCGGCCGAGTGCGCATCTGCAGCGAGGACGGGGTGGGACGAGACCGAGCCGACGAGCGCCGCAGGATGCGCGTCACTGGTGTGACCGAAGGTCAACAGCTCGGGCAGCGGGCCGGCGGGGAGCGGCGCCGACTCGGCCTCGGCCAGCGGCGCGTAGGCACCCGGCGTGCGGCGAACCGTCTGCGCGGCGTTGTTGATGAGGATGTCGAGCGGGCCCTGGGCAGCGACCGAGTCGGCGAGCCCCACGACCTGCGCCGGGTCGCGCAGGTCGATGCCGACGATGCGGAGACGGTGGATCCAGTCGGCGCTGTCGGGCATTGCCGTGAAGCGCCGCACCGCATCGTGCGGGAAACGGGTGGTGATCGTCGTGTGGGCGCCGTCGCGCAGGAGTCGGAGCGCGATGTACATGCCGATCTTGGCGCGGCCCCCGGTGAGCAGCGCCCGCCTGCCGGTGAGGTCGGTGCGGGCGTCACGCTTGGCACGGTTGAGAGCTGCGCAGTCGGGGCAGAGCTGGTGGTAGAACGCGTCGACCGCGGTGTACTTCTGCTTGCAGATGTAGCACGGCCGCGCGACGAGAAGCGTCCCCGCCGTGGCGCCGGCGGCGTTCGACACCAGCGGGATGCCCTCGGTCTCGTCATCGATGCGGGTGGGCGAGCCGGTGGCCGTGATCGAGACGACAGCGCGATCGGCGGCGGCGACCCGCGCCCGCTTGTCGAGGCGGCGATGCTTCTTGACGTTCTTGTAGAACGTCCCGCAGGCACGCCGCAGCGCGACATAGTCTGGGTCGTCCTCGACGAGACGTTCGGCCGCGGCGAGCACCCTCAGGGCCACCGCGAGGTCGGCAGGGTCGATGCCGTCGGCGGCTGTCTCGGTCACGATCAAGTGTCCCATCCCCGCCGTTGTGTCTTCAACGCTACGGAGGGTCAGCCGCAGACGGCACCATCGGCCGCCGAGCTCACGAGCTTGCGGTACTTCGCGAGGACGCCCTTGGTGTACTTCGACGGCGGCGGGGCCCAGCCGACCTTGCGCGACTCGAGCTCGTCGGGGTCGACCTCGAGCTCCAAGGTGCGGTTGGCCATGTCGAGGACGATCGGGTCGCCGTCCTGGACGAAGGCGATCGGTCCACCGTCGACGGCCTCGGGCGCAACGTGTCCGACGCAGAGACCGGTCGTGCCACCGGAGAAGCGTCCATCGGTGAGGAGCAGGACCTCCTTGCCCAGGCCAGCACCCTTGATCGCGCCGGTGATGGCAAGCATCTCGCGCATGCCCGGGCCGCCCTTGGGCCCTTCGTAGCGAATGACCACGACGTCGTTGGCGACGATCGTTCCATCCTCCAGTGCGTCCATCGCCTTGCGTTCACCGTCGAAGACCCGTGCGGTGCCACGGAACACGTCGGAGTCGAACCCGGCGCTCTTGACGACGGCGCCCTCCGGGGCGAGCGTGCCGTGCAGGATCGTGAGGCCGCCGGTCTTGTGGATCGGCCGATTGAGGGGCCTGATGACGTCGCCGTCGACCGCCGTCTCGATGTGCGCGAGGTTCTCGGCCATCGTCTTGCCGGTGACCGTGAGGCAGTCGCCATCCATCAGCCCGGCGTCGAGCAGCGCCTTCATGACGACGGGAATGCCGCCGACCCTGTCAACATCGTTCATGACGTAGCGACCGAACGGCTTGAGGTCGCCGAGGTGAGGCACCTTGTCGCCGACCCGGTTGAAGTCGGCGAGCGTGAGGTCGACCTCGGCCTCGCGGGCGATCGCGAGCAGGTGCAGGACGGCGTTGGTGGAGCCGCCGAGCGCCATCACGACGGCGATGGCGTTCTCGAAGGCCGGCTTGGTGAGGATCTGCCGGGCGGTGATGCCACGGCGCAGCAGCTCGACGACGGCCTTTC
>NZ_JACMOM010000255.1 GCF_014378035.1 Aeromicrobium sp.
CGCACCTCTACTTCGACTGCGGGCGGCGCCGGATCGGGCTACCAGGCCTCGTCCTCCGTCATGCTCGCCGCCCCGGCGATCGGTCTGACGAAAACCGCCAGCCCCGCAACCCGCACCGTCGGTGAGGTCATCACCTACACGGTCGACGTGACGATTCCGGCCTCCGTTGTCGCCTTCGACACCACCGTCATCGATACGTTGCCAGCCCACACCCGCTTCGGCGCGCTGCTGAGCGCCGAGTGCCTCCCGGCAGAGACGTGTGAGCCCCCCATTGGGGCCGCCGTTATCGAGCCCCGGACGGCCACCGACACAACGATTGGATTCTTCCTCGGCGACCTGAACCCGGCATCCAGCAGTCAACGTGTCGTTCGATTGATTTACACGGGCATTGTGACGCCGGGCGCGGTCTCAGGAGACACGCTCACGAATTCTGCCGCACCGTTCTACAACCGCACGAACAAAATCTCCGAAACTCCCTTGACGGTGCCGGACGCTGCCAGCTTCGATGAGTCCGGTGAAGCGAAGACGGCGAGTGTTTCGGTCGTCGAGCCGCTGCTCACGATTCAGAAGACCGTGACTGGTCCAGTTGGCGAAACTGATACCCGCCGTGCGAAGCCGGGCGAGACGCTCACGTACACGGTATCGGTCACGAACACCGGCACCTCGCCCGCCTATGCGGTGAAGGTGACCGACACCCCGGATCGTCACGTCACGGCCTTTGCGTCGACCCCACCTGCCGGAGTCATCGCGACCGACACCGATCCCAGCGATGGAACCCTCGCCTGGACGATCGCCGGCCCCATCGCCGTGAACGAGACCATCACCATCACCTACTCCGTGACCATGCCGGCCTACACTGCCGCCGATGAGATCGTCGCGGGTCCCGAGATTGTCAATACTGCTGACGTGCCGTCGTACGCGGGGGTCGACCCCGCCCAGCAGCAACCCGACATTACCTACAGCGACTACAACAACGTCACAGCGGATGTGGTGAACGTCGAGCTCGACCTCGCCTCGATTGCCAGGCATGTCTGGTTCGACGCCAACGGTGATGGCACTCAGAACGCAGATGAACCGTCGCTTCCCGGTGTCGGCATTACCGTGCTCTACGCCGGCGCTGACGGCATCTTCGGCACCGCCGATGATGAATCGCACAGCACCACCACAGATGCAAACGGCGACTACCTGGTGGACCAGCTGCCCGGCGGCCTCTACCGGGTGACGGCGGCGACACCTACCGGGATGACCCCCAGCTATGACCTCGACGGTGGCACCACCACCCCGAACGGCATCTGGCAGGGCACGCTAGCTGAAAACGCGGTCACTACCGACGTGAACTTCGGCTTCACCGGCACCGGGTCCATCGGGGACCGGGTCTGGTTCGACCAGAATGGCAACAAGACGCAGGACGCGGGCGAGCCCGGACTCCCCGGTATCCCGGTCACGGTGGTGTGGGGTGGCCCGGATGGCGACCTGTCGACCACCGCTGACAACGTCACCTACCCCACGACTACCGGCGAAAACGGCGCCTACCTCGTGTCGAAGTTGCCGTCGGGCCCTCACTCGGTGACTCTTGGCACGCTTCCGACGGGCTATACCGTCAGTTCGGACCCTAATGGTGGCACGAGCAACGCGAACACCCTGACGCTCGCCGCGGGCCAGAACAACTTGGTGCAGGATTTCGATCTGAACGGTGCGGGATCCATCGGTGACTTCGTCTGGCTCGACCGAGACGGCGACGGAGTGCAGGATGCTACCGAGCCCGGCATCGTCGGAGCCGGAGTCGCCCTCAGCTGGTTCGGTGTCGATGGAGTAGCAGGTGGCGGAGACGACGCGACCTTCACCACCACGACGGATTCCGCCGGCAAGTATCTTTTCTCCGGCTTGCTTCCCGGCAACTACTCCGTTGCCGTTACCGGCGGACTGCCTCTCGCGGCCCCGAACTCCTATGACCGTGACGGCAATAAGGACTCTGTCACGCCCGTTGCGCTCACCGTCGGCCGGGCAGACCTCGGGGTCGACTTCGGTTACAAGGTGACGTCTGTTGTCGGTGATCGGGTGTGGTGGGATATCAACCGCGACGGCGTGCAGGACGCGGGCGAACCGGGTGTCCCCGGCGTCAACATCCGCGTCCTTTATCTCGGTGCCGATGGCGTCGTTGGCGGGGGCGACGATCTGCCCTTCTTCGCGACCACTGATTCCACCGGCGCCTGGAGCGTCACGCAGGTTCCGGATGGCAATTTGATCGTCTCGGTGATCAGCGGGGTGCCCGTCGGGTTCTCGCCGACTTACGACGCCGACAGCGGCGTCACTTCGCCAGACCAGACCTCAGCGCTCACCCTCACCGGTAGTGACCTGAACCAGGACTTCGGCTTTGCGGGCACGAGCAGTATCGGTGACACCGTCTGGCTCGACCTCAATGGCGATGGAGTTCAGGGGGCGGACGAGCCCGGCTTGCCTGGCTTTACCGCCACAGTTGTCTGGTTCGGGCCGGACGGTGTCAAGGGTGGCGGTGATGACGTCACATTCACCACGACGACCGATGCCTCGGGTAGATACCTGTTCGCTGGTCTGCCGGCAGGAGAGTTCTCGGTCTCGGTGACCGCGCCTGCTTCGACCCCCGGACTTGTGCCCACCTACGACCTGGATGGTGGCAACGATTCGACGACTCGGGTCACCCTCGCGGCGGCGACCGCTCTCACCACGGCGGACTTCGGATACATCGGTTCCGGCTCGATCGGCGACACCGTCTGGCTCGACCAGAACGGCAACAACTCCAAGGATGCCGGCGAACCCGGGCTGGTGGGTGTGACCGCGACGCTGGTGTGGGTGGGCCTTGACGGAGTGCTCGGCACTTCGGACGACGTGACATCCACCACGACCACGGATTCGGCCGGGCGTTACAAATTTGATCGACTGCCCGGTGGCGTGTTCACCGTGACGCTCTCGAACCTGCCGACCGGAATCAGCCCCACTGCCGATCCGGACGGGGGAGCGGATAGCACATCGCAGCTCACTCTCCTCGGTGGCACGAGCAATCTCGTGCAGGACTTCGGTTATGTCGGTGATGCCGGCGTCGGCGACCTGCTCTGGCTCGATGTCAACCATGATGGTATCCAGGGTGCTACGGAGCCGGGTGTCACGGGCATCCTGATCACCGTGCGCTCGGCCGGCGCCGATGGTGTGTTTGATACTGCGGATGACATCGTCGTCAGGCAGCGCACGGACGCGACCGGCAAGTACCTCGTCGAGGGGCTTCCAGCAGGCGACGTGAGGGTCTCCTACGATCCGACTGAGCTTCCGCTCGGGTATGTGCCGTCATCCGACCTGGACGGCATGGATGAGTTCAGTACCGTCGCCACCCTCACCGCGGGGGCCTCGCGGCTCGATGTCGACTTCGTCGTTGTGGGGAGCTCAACGCTCAACGGCACCGTCTTCAACGACCGTGACGGTAACGGTGTTCGAAATGGCGACGAGCCGGGCATTCCCGGCATCGGAGTTGTCATCGTCTGGCGCGGGCCGACAGGCGACGTTACGCTGCGGGCGATTACGGATGCTGACGGCAACTGGCAGTTGCCGACGTTACCGTCGGGCGAATACACCGTCACCCTGGATCCGACAACTTTCCCGAGTGGCTTCCGCCCGACCACCGCAACCACTTCGACGGTGAATCTTCCGCCATTCGGAGTTCGCAGCGTGGAGAGCGGACTCACGACCTTGGCGCTCGCTTTCACCGGCGGCACCCCTGGGATCGTCGGAGTGGTAGCCCTGCTGCTGCTTCTCGGTGGCGCGTGTGCACTCATCGTCGCGCGCGTACGTCGCCGGACTGTATGACGGCGGCGGATCACCTTCGGCACTGAGCTGCAGCAGCCACCGAGCAAAGTTCAGGAGCGCGGTCAGGACATCAATCTCCTGACCGAGTACGACTAGCTGCCGTGGGCGGGTCCATCGGTCGTGCACCACTCGGGGGGTTCTCTGGTGTGCGGCCGACCCGGCGGGGGTCGGCCTAAGTTCCGAGGTGACCCGCTGCCGAGCCCCACGACTCGAGGCAGGAACGCACGTCGGCGCGTCGCTCGTGGACGATCGCCGAGACCAGCGCCGATTCGAGCACCTCGGCGATCGCGACCCGGGCACCCGTCTCCGCCGATCGCACCGCAGCCTCGACCATCGCGAGGCTGAAGACATTCGAGTGCACCTCGCCGGACGGAGACTCGCCCGTGCGCAGGGCGGCGACGAATTCGGCGAGTGCTCCCGCAATGACCTCCGGCCCCGCGGCATCCGTTCCCACAATCGCAGGAGTCGTCGCGTTCTCAGCAAACCCTGCTGCGAGCGGGCTGTCCTCGCCGTTCCAGGTCGCGGTTCCGTCGGAGCCGCTCGCGCGCCATGAGCCGTTCCACGATGTCTCGAGCCCACCACTGCACCAGCTGCCGGTGAAGGTATAGCGCGTACCGTCGGCGAATTCGAAGATCGCCGTCGTTGCGGCGTCACCCGCGTACCAGCTCCACGGAGGCGAGAAGCTCTCGCAGTACACCGAGACCGGGTTGGCTCCAAGCAGGTATCTGGCGACATCGAACGGATGAATCGCCATATCGACCAGCAGCGGATACGGCATCTCGTCGCGGAACCCGCCGAACCGGGGTGCGACAAAGAACTCGGTGGTGAGAATGCCGACCTGCCCGATCGAACGGACCTGCTGCCGGAACTCCTGAAGCGACCGGTAATAGCGCCGTGACTGGCTCGTCATGAGCAGCCGGCCCGTGGTCTCGGCAGCTGCGGCGAGGGACAGCGCCTGGGCGACGGTCGGCGCGATCGGCTTCTCGCTCAACACCGGCAGCCCGAGAAACAGGGCCTCGGTCGTGACCGGATGATGCGCGACCGGCACGGTGACGTTGACCACCGCCTGCGCATCGACCTGCGCTGCGACATCCGTGACGCTCGTACCGACGATCACCCCGTCGATGCCGAGCTCCGTCAACGCGCGGCGCGCGAGGTCGACGTCGAGGTCGACGAGCCCGACGAGGTCGACATCGGCAGCCGCGACGAGAAGCTCGAGCCACACCTTCCCCATCCCGCCTGCCCCGACCTGGATCACCCGGACGGGCGTCGATGAGTCGGGCAGGGTGGCGAAGCCGCTCATTCGACGGGTACCGGGTCGATGTGGCCGTCCGCATTCTCGAAGTGCTCGCCGCTGTAATACCTGTGCAGTTCGGGAAGCTCGCGCGCACGGTCGCTCGACGCCCACTCGACGCCGTTCGCGATCACGCGGCGCACATCCTCATGGTGATAGACCGGGTACTCCTGGTCACCGGGGCTGAAGAAGAAGATCTTTCCGTGACCGCGACGCCACGTGCATCCGCTCCTGAAGACCTCCCCGCCACTGAAGGAGCTCACGAATACCAGCTCATCGGGCGCCGGTACGTCGAAGAACTCGCCGTACATTTCCTGCTCCTCGATGACGATGGGGTGGGGAACACCGCGAGCGATCGGGTGGGTCGGATCGATGGTCCATACGAGTTCCCGGTCGGCCTCTCCTCGCCAGCGTAGCGAGCACGTCGTGCCCATGAGCTTCTGGAAGATCTTCGCGAAGTGCCCAGAGTGCAGCACGATGAGCCCCATCCCCGACAGCACGTGGCGATGCACGCGATCGACCACCTCGTCGGACACCTCGTCGTGGGCGGCGTGCCCCCACCAGAGAAGAACATCGGTCTCGGCGAGAACCTGCTCGGTGAGCCCGTGCTCCGGCTCGTCGAGCGTTGTGGTGGTGACGGATGCCGCCGCCCCGAGATGTTGCTCGATCCCAGCTCGGATCGCCCCGTGCATCCCCTCCGGGTACCGCTCGGCGACGCCGGGCTCGCGTTGTTCGTGTCGGTTCTCGCCCCACACGAGGGCACGGATGGGCCGAGGGGTTGTGGTCACTGAATCGTCCTTCTGGTGGGGATGCTGATGATCTCCTCGGTCGCGGGCCCCCTCGGCGCTGGGGTCGCAGGTTGCTGCGCATCCTCTCTAACTCCACCGCGGAGTTCGCCGGAGCCACGTTGGATGAGGGAGGTCGGTATCTCGATCTGGCGCGGCGGGCCGAGCGGATCGTCGAGCCGTGAAATGACGAGGCGGGCCGCCTGGCGGCCCAACTCGGCTGGGTCGTAGGCGATGACACTGATTCCGGCTGCGTCGGCGAGCTCAAAGTCATCGAATCCGATGAACGCGACCTTGTCGAACCGGTTGCCGAGCGCGTGGATCACACCGGAGCTGGCGCGGTTGTTGCCGGCGATGATCGCGGTCGGCGGGTCAGGAAGCGCGAGGAGTTCGCGAACGGACTCTTCCGCCGTCGGGCCATCGGCGTCCTCGAGTCGCTCCCACTGAGCCGTGTCGGTTACTCCGGCCTCCAGCAGCGCTTGGCGGTAGCCGGCGAGTCGCTGCTGGTGCGTGTAGAGCCCTGCAGGACTGCAGACGAAGCCGATCTTGCGATGCCCTGCCTGGGTGAGCGATCGCACCGCGCTCGCGGTGCCCGCGAAGTTCTCGAGCACGACCGAGTCGGCGATCAGGTTGTGCGCCGGACGGTCGATGCAGACGACGGGGGTACCCAGCTGGCGCTCACCCTCGAGGTAGGACTGGTCAGCCGCGATGGGAACCATGAGCACCGCACGAACGCGTTGCTGGAGCAGCGTCTCAACGACTCGCTTCTCGCTGGCGGGATCATCGTCGGTTGCGGCGAGGATCATCATGAGTCCATGTCCGGCGAGTTCGCGTTCGATGCCGGCGGCGACGAGGAAGTAGAAGGGGTTGGTCAGGTCGCCGATGACGAACGCGACGGTGGTGGTGACGCTGCCGTGACGAAGATTGCGTGCGAGGTGATTGGGACGAAACCTGAGCGTGCGTGCGGCGGACAGCACGCGGTCCCTCGTTCCCTCGGCGACATTGCTGCTGCCCAGGATGACGCGGGACACCGTCTTAGGGCTCACTCCGGCGAGGCGTCCGACGTCGGCGAGAGTTGCTCGTGCTTGCGGTCGCTCGAGCACAGCATCGCGCTCGGGCGGCCCCATGGCGGGTGCCGGCAGTGGCGCGTCGAACGCGCTTGCCCCCGTCGCCGTCTCGGTCATGCAGACACGCTAGCACCGGTTGGAGCAGAATGTCAGCGTAGACATTATCTTCTCCCCATCGAGAGCCGCCACGAACGGAATAGGCGCCGTTACCCGGGACGATTACCAATGAATGCGGAGCACTCAAGGTCATCAAGAGAAATAGAACAACGAGACAAAAGTTATGACAACGCTGACATTTGACTTGACCGTCACCTCGATCTGGCATATCGTCACGTTCGACAGCGTGCGAGGTTATCTGCTCGATTTCTGAGTAATGGCGCTGTTTCGTCAAGGGCGACCCACACTGAATCGGAGACCAAGAGATGGCAAAGACGCATATCGCCGGGGTAATTGCAGCAGCACTCCTGCTGGCCGGCTGTTCAGCAGGAGGAGGCGGATCC
>NZ_JACMOM010000256.1 GCF_014378035.1 Aeromicrobium sp.
ACCCCTCGGACCTAGTCTGTCGACGTTGGCGAAAACCCGTCGCAACCACTCATCCACCGCGTAGCGTGAGCGGCCTCAACCAGAAAGGCACGACTTCATGAACAAGAGGGTCATCGCGGCGGTCTTGGCGGCCGTGCTGGCTGTTGTCGGTGTCGTGCTGCTGGTCGGCTACGTCAACAACGCCGACGAGCGGGCTTTCAGCGGCGCCAAGCTCCAGAAGGTGTTGCAGGTCAAAGAACCTGTTCCGGCCAACACCAAGGGCAGCGATCTCGTCGGCAAGGTTGCCGTCGTGCGCTTGCCCAGGTCCGCCATCGCGCAGGGGGCGGTGACCGACCTGGCCGACGTCGCCAAGCTGTCGACCACGACGTCTCTCGAGCCGGGCGAGCAGCTGCTTCTCGCCCGCTTCTCCGCCGCCGCCGCCGGTGGCGGCGCTCCAGTCGTCCGCAAGTCCGACCTGCCGCTGGGCATGCAGGAGCTGACAATCCCGGTCGACGTGGCTCGTGCCCTCGGCGGGACGATCAAGGTCGGTGACACCCTTGGTGTCGTGGCGAGCTACCAGACGAGCGACGGCGACGGGATCACCCGGATCGTTCAGAACAGGGTGCAGGTCATCCGCATCAGCGATGGCGGTCCGGTCGCCGAGGGACAGGTCGGCGGTACCCAGCTCGTCACCTTCGCCGTGCGGACGCGAGATGCCGGCAAGATCGTCAACGCGGTCGAGTTCGGGAAGATCTATCTCACCCGGCAGAACAAGGACACCGAGGGCGGTAACGGCGGCTCGATCTCCAGGAATGACGTGACGCAATGAGCACCATCTGGATTCTTGCTGCGAACACAACTGTGACCGAGATGGTGACGTCCCTGCCCGGACATGACGTCGTGTCGATGGACCGCGATCAGGTCACACGAATGACGCAGACCGAGGGAATGGAGAGCTTCGCGGGCTCGGACGCCAGGCAGCGCCCGGACATCGTGGTGCTGGGTGACGACATCCCTGTCGGGGAGGCACTGTCGATCGCCCACGCGATCGACACTGCTGCCCCCCAGGTGGAGGTCATCTTGGTGGCAGAGCCCGACACGGACCTCGCGCTGCGCGCCATGCGAGTCGGGATTCGCGAAATCGTCGTACCGGCGATCCTCGACGACGACCTCAAGGTCCTGATCCATCGCGTCACGGCCGCGCTCACACTGCGGACCACGACACAAGAGTCCACCGGTCCCGCAGGGGCGGAAGCCGGACGGATCGTCGTCGTGATCTCACCCAAGGGAGGTGTCGGCAAGAGCACGATCGCCTCAAACCTGATGATCGTGTTGGCCAGGCACGCTCCGATGGAAACTGTGCTGGTAGATCTGGACGTACAGTTCGGTGACGCGGCCAACCTGCTCGACCTCAAGCCGGCGCACTCGCTGGAAGACGCCTTTGGCACCTCGGCGGCACTGGACACCCTCATCCTGAAGACCTTCCTCACGGTGCATCCGGCAGGTTTCTATGTCCTGTGTGGAGCCGAGTCGCCTACCGTGGGTGACCGCGTGCAAGCCGACCACGTCAAGCGTCTGCTGGGCCAGCTCGCGTCACAGTTCAAGTACGTCGTCGTCGACACGTCATCGGGTCTCACAGAGCACACGCTGGCGGCGCTCGAAGAGGCCAATGACGCTGTGCTCGTGTCGAGCATGGACGTGACAAGCATCCGTGCGCTCCGTCGTGAGGTTGACCTGCTCAGTGAGCTCGAGCTGCTGCCGGCGGCCCGTCACCTCGTCGTCAATTTTGCCGACCGACGTTCGGGACTGAACCAGCGAGACATCGAAAACGTGGTCGGCATGCCGGTCGCCGTCACCATCCCCCGTTCGGCCGAGGCCCCGCTCGCGGGTAACCGCGGTGAGCCCTTGATGCTGGCCAAGCGCCCCGGTCCGGTCGCCAACGGGATCGTCGAGCTGGCTGACCTGCTGACCGCGACCGCTGGCACCGGTGTCAGTGCTGGCAAGAAATCCCGACGTCGTGGGCGCAAGAAGAGCGAAGGGAAGTCCTGATGAGCAGCCTGAGCGAGAGGCTTGAGGCTGCTCGCAACAAGAGCGACATCATCCCGTCAGCGGCGCTGCCGGAGATCCCCGAAGTCGAGCAGACCGCGGCCTCGGCGCGAGTCGCTGGGGGACTCGTCGCGGTCAAGGGCAGGGCCGTGGAGCTGCTGTTCGAGCGCATCGGCGTGCGCATCAACGACGCGTCGCTGACGGAGGAGCAGCTCCGGCGTTATGTGCGGCAGGAACTGAGCCGGATCGTCGATGAGGAGCAGCTCTCGCTCACGGCGGAGGAGCGGCGGCGGCTGATCCAGGACATCGAGGACGACGCCCTTGGTCTCGGACCCCTCCAGCGGTTGCTCGCGGACCCCGAGATCACCGAGATCATGGTCAATGGCCACGAGCAGATCTACGTCGAACGCAACGGCAAGCTCAAGCTGAGTGGGTTCCGGTTCAACTCCGAGGAGCACCTCCGGCGCGTGATCGAGCGCATCGTCGGTAGGGTCGGCCGCCGGATCGACGAGAACTCGCCTCTGGTCGACGCCCGACTGGCCGATGGCTCGCGTGTCAACGCGATCATCCCCCCGTTGGCGGTCCACGGCTCGTCGCTGACCATCCGCAAGTTCTCCGAGACGCCGTTCGAGGTCAACGATCTGGTGCGGTTCGGCACTCTGACCCGCCCCGTCGCCGAGCTGCTCTACGCCTGCGTCAATGCACGCCTCAACATCCTTGTGTCCGGCGGAACCGGAACGGGAAAGACCACCCTGCTCAACGTGTTGTCATCGTTCATCCCCTCCGACGAGCGCATCGTCACGATCGAGGACGCGATCGAGCTCAAGCTTCAGCAGGAGCACGTGGTCAGTCTCGAGAGCCGTCCGCCCAACATCGAAGGTTCTGGCGAGATCACGATCCGTGACCTGGTCCGCAACTCACTGCGCATGCGACCCGACCGCATCGTCATCGGCGAGTGCCGCGGCGGTGAGAGCCTCGACATGCTGCAGGCCATGAACACCGGCCACGACGGGTCGATCTCGACGCTGCACTCCAACTCCCCTCGTGACGCGGTATCGCGCCTGGAGACCTTGGTCCTGATGGCCGGCATGGACCTTCCGATGCGGGCGATTCGTGAGCAGATCGCGTCGGCTGTGGATCTCATCATCCAGCTGACCCGCATGCGCGACGGCACGCGTCGCATCACCGCGGTCACCGAGGTGCTCGGCATGGAGAACGAACGGGTTGTGCTGCAGGACGTCTTCGTCTTCGACTACTCCGCCGGAGTCGACGCCCACGGCAGGTTCAAGGGCACGCAGATCTCGACCGGGCTTCGTCCCCGGTTCACGGACAAGTTCGAAGAGATGGGCATCAAGTTCAACCTCGACAGCCTTGACCAACGGCCGGGGGCGTGACGCCGTGCTCCTGATCGCCGGGTTGCTCATCACCGTGCTCGCCGTCGTCGCGGGTGTCTTCGCCGTCACGGCGGCGCCCGTGCAGCGCGTGCCGCTCGAGCGCAGGGTCTGGGGCTCGCAGGAGGAGAAGCAGAGACTGTCCCTGACGTCCGACTACCTCGTGTCGTTGGCGGACAGGGTGCTGCGCCAGAGCTCGTGGGTGCCGTTTCGCGAACGCGAGCTCGAGCTTGCCGGAGTGCGGATGACGCCCGGCGCGCTCGTCGTTGCCGTCGGTGCGCTCGGCGTCACGTTGCTGGTCCTGATGACCCTGTTGACCGGCAGTCTCCTGGTCGCTCTTCTGCTCGCGCTTCTGGTGCCGGGTGTCGCGAAGGTGGTGCTGCGGGTCAAGACCGACCGCCGGCGCGCCGCCTTCGGCAAGCAGCTCGATGAGACGATCCAGCTGATCGCATCATCTCTGCGCGCCGGCCACAGTTTTGCGCGGGCACTTGACTCGGTAGCCACCGAGGCCGACTCACCCACCGCTGAGGAGTTCGCGCGGGTGATCAATGAGAATCGCATCGGCCGCGATCTGATAGTCGCCCTGGAGCAGACGGCCGACCGGATGCAGAACGAGGACTTCCGTTGGGTCGCGGAGGCTGTCGCGGTGCACCGCGACACGGGAGGCAACCTCAACGAGGTGCTCGATCGGGTCGGCCAGACCATGCGCGAGCGCAACCAGATCCGCCAGGAGGTCGACACGCTGGCGGCCGAGGGCAAGTTCTCGGCAATCGTGCTGATGGCCCTTCCCGTCGTCGTTGGCGGCGCCTTCTCGCTGATCAACCCCGGCTATCTCGGCCCGATGTTCACCACCAACCTCGGACGCGTGCTGCTCCTGGCCTCGCTCGTTCTCTACATCATCGGCGGGCTGTGGATGAAGAAGATTGTGAATGTGAGGTTCTGATGTCCGGCGGAGGACTCCTGTTGCTTGGGCTGGTGGCGGTCGGCGCCGCAGTCGTGGCGTCACTGTTCGCGCTCGGCATCCTTGGCGGCCCTCGCAAGGCGATTCTCGCCCGTCTCGAGGTCGTTGCGCCGCGGGCGGATCCCACCCCCGATGCTGGCGTGGTGCGGAGCGCCGACGAAGGGTCGACCCTCGTACGCGTGCTCACGAGCGGCACGTCGCTGGCCAAGATCAAGCGGAATGTCCTGCTGGCCGGTCGGCCAGCCGGGTGGACGGTGCCCCGTGTCCTGGCGATGAAGCTGATCTTCAGCCTCGTCGGGGTCTTCTTGCTGCTCATCATGCTGTCGAGCGGCTCGAGCGCAATGGCCTGGTTGCTCGGAGCGACAGCGATCTTCGTCGGCTACGTCTCGCCGGGGGTGTTGATCCAGAAGCGTGCCGAAGCCCGCCAGAAGCTGATCCAGCAACAGCTGCCAGACGTGCTTGACCAGGTGACGATCTCGCTGGAGGCCGGTCTCGGCTTCGAGGCGGCTTTCGCGCACATCGGCGAGCGTCGCTCCGGTCCCCTGGCCGAGGAGATCGTGCGGACCGTGCAGGACATGCGTCTGGGCATGAGTCGCCGCGACGCCTACCAGTCGATGGCCGACCGCACCGACGTCGACGACATGCGTCGTTTCGTCAAGAGCATCATCCAGGCCGAGCAGTACGGCGTCTCGATCGCGACGGTCGTCAAGACGCAGGCCGTCGAGATGCGCTTCAGGCGGCGCAAGCGCGCGGAGGCAGCGGCCATGAAGGTGCCGGTGAAGATAACCTTCCCGTTGCTGGTGTGCATCTTGCCCGTTCTGTTCATCGTCATCCTGACCCCGGCGGTCGTGAGCATGTCCAAATCCCTCTGACCAGTCATTCTCCGCTGAGCCCTTGTCAGGTGACTTTACATTCGCTACCTTGATGTAAAGCACCAACACAGGAGGACGAGCATGACGATCGAGGCAGCTGTCGATGGCCAGACCATCGAGTGGACCGACCGCAAGCGGTACCTGTGGATCGTCGGGGCGCTCGTGCCCCTGATTCCCATGATGTCCTGGGGGCTCTTCTCGCTCACCGACTCAACCCTGGCGTGGTACTTCGGACCCTTCTTCGTCTTCGTGGTCATACCGATCGCCGATCTCCTCGCCGGCCTTGACCCCAACAACCCGCCCGATGAGGTCCTCGAGCAGCTCGAGGAAGACCGCTACTACCGCTGGGTGACCTACGCGTTCATCCCCGCTCAGGTCGCGGGCCTGATCTGGGGCGCCTACCTCCTGGGTGGCGGCACGATGCTCGGCATCGATGAGCCACTGTCGATCGCCGCCAAGATCGGTCTGGCGCTGGGTCTCGGCATGGTCGCCGGCATCGGCATCAACACGGCACACGAGCTCGGCCACAAGAAAGAGGAGTACGAGCGGTGGTTCGCCCGCGTCGCCCTCGCGCAGACGTTCTACGGCCACTTCTTCATCGAGCACAACCGCGGTCACCACGTGCGGGTCGCCACCCCGGAAGACCCGGCCAGCAGCCGGCTTGGCGAGACCGTGTGGGAGTTCATGCCGCGTACTGTCTGGGGCAGCCTGAAAAGTGCCTGGGGCCTGGAGAAGAAGCGTTTCGAGCGTCAGAAGAAGTCGCACTGGACAATGAAGAACGACCTCCTCAACGCGTGGATCTTCTCTGTTGTTCTCTGGGGTGGGCTGATGATCGCCTTCGGCTGGGAGATCCTGCCCTACCTCGTGCTGCAGGCCGCGGCCGGCATCTGGCTGCTCGAGTCGGTCAACTATCTCGAGCACTACGGCATGAAGCGCAAGAAGCTGGAGTCTGGACGATTTGAGCGCGTCAACCCGAGCCACAGCTGGAACTCCAACAACATCGCGACGAATGTGCTGCTCTACCACCTGCAGCGACACAGCGACCACCACGCCAACCCCACCCGCCGCTACCAGGCGCTGCGCGACTTCAAGGAAGCGCCGGTCCTGCCGACAGGTTATTCCGGGATGATCGTCCTGAGCTGGCTGCCGTTCGTCTGGCGCCGGGTCATGGACGAGCGCGTGCTCGGGCACTACGAGGGTGACCTCGAGCAGGCCAACGTCCAGCCGCGCATGGCCGCGAACTACGCCCGCAGGTACGGCGCATGAGCAAGTGGATCTGCCCCAACTGCGAGTACGTCTACGACGACGACGTGGGAGACCCCCGCGAGGGGTGGCCCGCCGGCACCCCGTTCGGGCAGGTCGATGCAGACTGGACGTGCCCGGACTGCGGCGTGCGGGAGCAGGTCGACTTCCTCCCGATCGATCAGTTCGAGCGCAACGACCAGGACGGCAACATCATTGCGGCGGAGACCCGCGGCATCACACGCACCGTTGACGCGGAGCAGGACGACGAAGGAGCACGACAGTGAAACGGTGGGAGTGCCAGCAGTGCGGGTTCGTCTACGACGAGGAGCAGGGGTGGGAAGAGGAGAACATCGCCCCGGGCACCAAGTGGGAGGACATCCCCGACGACTGGACGTGCCCCGACTGTGGCGCGGCCAAGGCCGACTTCACGATGCTCGAGCTGGTCTGATGGTCGAACGCTCGGGCGTGCTGGACGCGGACCCGCGATGACTCACCGCACCGTCATCATCGGGGCCGGCATCGCCGGGGTCAGCGCCGCGAGTGCTCTGCGCTCCGCAGGCTACGACGGCGACATCACCCTCCTCGGCGACGAGCCCGAGCTGCCGTATCGCCGCCCACCGGTGTCGAAGGAAATCGTTCGCGGCGACAAGACATCCGACGAGATCCGCATCAAGAAGGCCGAGTGGTACGCCGCCCAAGACATCACCCTGCGTACCGGCGTGACGGTCGCGTCGATCGACACCGAGTCACGAGCCGTGCGGCTCGCCGACGACGAGGCGTTGTTCTACGACCACCTGCTGATCGCAACCGGGGGCCGTGCACGGAGCCCGTGGGAGGCCAAGGGCGTGCGTACGCTGCGCGGCCTCGCAGACATCCCGCGGCTGCAGGCCGAGCTGGCGTCCGGCGGGCACGTGATCGTGGTCGGCGCCGGGCTCATCGGCTCGGAGATCGCCGCCAGCGCGCGGGGGCTGGGTTGCGAGGTCACGCTGCTCGAGACGGCCTCACTCCCGTTGCCCCGCCTGCTCCCCTCGGCACTCGGCGAGCTGTACGTCGACCTCCACAAGAGTGAGGGCACAGACCTCCACACCGGCGTCATGGTCGCCGACATCTCTGACCAGGCCGGCACGACTGTCGTGCGCGCGGTCGACGGGCGCACCTGGTCGGCGTCGGTCGTGGTCGTCGCGGTGGGCATGGAGCCCAACGTCGAGCTGGCCGAGGATGCCGGCATCGTGACGGCGCCCTCGAACGAGGGCGGTGGCATCGTCGTCGACTCACGCGGGCGGGCCTCCGCACCGGGAGTCTTCGCCGCCGGTGACGTCGCCAACCAGCCCAACGCCGTCCTCGGCGGACGCCACCGCGTCGAGCACTGGCAGGGTGCGCAGAACCACGGCACCGCGGTCGGCAAGGTCATGGCCGGCGGCGACGACAGCTTCGGTGAGGTGCCGTGGTGCTGGTCTGACCAGTACGGGCACAACCTGCAGGTCGCCGGCTGGCCCGACCCGTCGTACGACCTGGTGGTGCGCGGCTCGCTCGCCGACCGTACCTTCAGCGCGTTCCTCCTCGACGACGGCGTCGTGCGGGGAGCCGTCGCGATCGGGCGGCCAAGCGACGTCCGCACCGCCCGCACCTGGATAGCGGCCGCCCGTCGCCTCGACCCGGCACTCCTCGCCGACGAGTCAGCCGACCTGATCGACGCGGTCGTGCCCGGACAGGACGAGCGGGACATATGACCGCCGGCGTCCACGAGCGCCTCCTCGACGCCGCCCAGGACGTCATCGGGAGCACCGGCTGGTCGACCGTGACGATGGCGCGCATCGCCGACGTGGTGGGGGTCAGTCGCCAGACGGTCTACAACGAGTTCGGCACGAAGCACGGCCTGGCCGAGCAGCTGGCGATGCGCGAGCTCGAGCGATTTCTCGGCGTGGTCCGAGAGCGCATGGCTGGGCAGGTCGACATCATCGGCGGCATCCGGGCGGCGTGCGAAGGAGTGCTCCTGATGGGTGAGCAGAGCCTCCTGGTGCGCACCATCGTGGGCTCGTTGCCGGACGAGCACGACACCGAGTTCCTCACGATCCTCACGACGGAGTCGGGCGAGATCGTCGAGTCGGCCGTCGCTGTGGTCAAGCAGTGCGTTGTCGACCTCTACCCGCCCTCGCCGCTCACCGATGCCGAGCTCGAGGTGGCGGTCGAGGTGGTCGTGCGTCTGGTGCTCTCGGCCATCACGCGTCCGTCGAAGCCCTCGGCTGACGCAGCAGCAGACATCGCGTGGATTGTCGGTCTGGCACTGAAGGGCGCCCAGGACTGAGCCGATGCCGGTGCGGGAGGGGTCGCGGCTCGGGCTAGATCCAGCGCTTGAACCACATCTTGTCGTGCCAGGTGTCGTAGGGGATGAGAGCGTCGGTGTAGATCGGGTGGAAGTAGCAGAACGTCCCGATGACGGCCGTCAGGAACCCTCCGGCGACGAGCCACACGGCATAGCGCTGCCGTGGTGTCACGGCCGAGCGCGCCACTGAGTTCACGACCAAAGAGATGGCAATGATCGTGAACGGGATCATGGTGACGGCGTAGAAGGAGAAGATCGGGCGGTCGTCGAAGCGGAACCACGGCAGCCAGCTGGCCAGAACGCCGAGCACGGCGATGCCCCAGCGCCAGTCGCGGGAGGGAATCCACGCGATTACCGCCGCGACCAGGGCAAGCGCCCCGGTCCACCACAGGATCGGATTGCCCAGGATCAGCACCTCGCGGATGCAGGACGATGTCTCGGGGGCTCCGCACGAGGCGGCGGGCTTGTCGAACTGTGCGTCGACGCCCACCGGTCGCTCCTGCACGAGCCAGCCCAGCGGATTGGACTGGTAAGGGTGCTTGGCGGAGTTGAGGTCCTTGGTGTGGAAGTCGTACGTCATGACGTGGAAGTGCCACAGCGAGCGGAAGGCGTCGCGGGTCTCGCCCAGGAAGCCGGTGGTCGGCTTGTCGACATATGCCCCCCACGGCGCTGAGTAATCTCCGTACCCCCGGCCGAAGCGTGCTTCGTACAGGTCGTGGTGGAGCAGGAAACCCGTCCACGTGGCGAGGTACACGAGGGCGGCCACGAGCACGATCGAGGCGAACGCTGGCAGACCCACGACGAGGGTCGTCCTGACCCAGCCGTGCCGTGGACCTGCCTGCTCCACCGGAGCACGACGCCTCGCGAGCACCTCCCAGATGACGGCCAGCAGGGCGAACACTGCGAGGACGTAGACCCCACTCCACTTGGTACTGCAGGCCATGCCGAAGCAGAACCCGGCGAGCAGCTGCCACGGCCGGACGAACTGGTAGCGGTCGAGGCGGTCGTGGAGCCAGTCGCGGTCGGCGACAAGACAGCCGACCCCGCACACCAGCCAGAACGTCAGGAAGACGTCGAGCAGGGCGAGCCGCGACATCACGAAGTGCATGCCGTCGAAGGTGAGCAGCAGGCCCGCGAAGCAGCCGATGACCGTCGAACCGGTCATCCGGCGGACGAGGCGCGCCAGCACGAGCACCGTCAACGTGCCGACGACCACGGCCGAGATGCGCCATCCGAACGAGTCGAGCCCGAACACGTACTCGCCGAGCGCGATGACCCACTTGCCGCCGTCCGGGTGCACGATCCACGACGGCTGGCCGGTGAAGAGCCCCGTCAGGTCGCCCTTCTCGATGTTGCCGTTGGCCTTCTCGACGAAGTCCTGCACGTAGCCGTGCTTGAGCAGCGACCACGAGTCCTTGGCGTAATAGGTCTCGTCGAACATCAGGATGCGGGGACGGCCGACGTTCCAGACCCGGACCGCGAAGGCGAGCAGGGCGACCGCGATCGGCCCGATCCAGCCCCATGTCCGTTCGGACCATCGGATCTTGGGCACCCGACGATCCTAGGCGAGCGGCCTGAGAGCATGGCTCCCATGCTCATCCTTGCCGCGACCCCGATCGGTCGGGTGGCCGACGCCAGCGGGGGGCTCGCCGGGGCGTTGGCCTCCGCCGACGTCGTGGCCGCGGGAGAGACCCCGCGGCTCAA
>NZ_JACMOM010000038.1 GCF_014378035.1 Aeromicrobium sp.
CTGTGAGTCTTGTGGTGGCTGATCTGGGATCGGCTGGCAGGGTTGGCGTCGGCCGCTTCGCCCCGCTGTGACTCGACACCACTTTGGCCCCCACCGGGGGTGCCCGACCGTGGACTTGTCCAGCGTGGGTGTGTGGCCGGCGTCGTCCTGGCCCACTTCGGTGACTTGATCAGAAGGCTGCCCGACCCTGCCGGGTCGTGGCTCATCACAGTGCTGCCACGAAGTGACTTCCTCCCAGGCCGGCGCCGGCCGGTAGCGACCGGTCCATGTTCCCGTTGAGAAAGGAAGCCCGATCACCATGACCATCGTCGCGCATGCTCGCCCGTTCGTCGTTGGCGTCGACACCCACGCCCGCAACCACGCCCTGGCGATCCTCGTCGCAGCCACGGGTGAACTGCTTGCCGCCGAGCAGTTCCCCGCCACCAAGACAGGCATGGACCGCTCCATCGCATGGGTCGGGCGCCGCACCGGCGGCGACCTCGCCACGCTGTGGGTCATCGAAGGGATCGGCACCTACGGGGCTCGCCTGGCCCACATCGCCGCCGACGCCGGCTACCAGGTCGTGGAGGCGCCACGGATGAACGCCCGCGCCCACCATGCCGTGGGCAAGTCCGATCCGCTCGACGCCCGAAGGATCGCCACCGCCGTTCTCTCACTGGACTCCGACGAGCTGCGCCACCCCCGTCAGGACGATGGCGTGCGCGCCGCACTGCGGGTCCTGGTCACGGCCCGTGACCACATGACCCTCGAGCGCACCGCCAACGTCAACGCGCTCATCGCGCTGCTGCGTGTGGTCGACCTCGGCATCGACGCCCGAAAGCCGCTGACCAGCAAGCAGGTGCTCGAAGTCTCTTGCTGGCGCACCCGTGACGAAGAGCTCGGCGCCGCAACAGCCCGCGCCGAAACCGTCCGTCTGGCCAAGCGCGTCGTGGACGCCGGGGAGGACCTCAAGAGCAACGCGACCAGCATGACCGTCCTGGTCCGCCAGTCCCGTGCCGCGGTGCTGCTGGAACGGACCGGCATCGGGCCCATGACCGCCGCGATCGCGCTGACCGCTTGGTCCCACCCAGGCAGGGTGCGGTCGGAAGCCGCATTCGCCTGCCTCGCCGGGGTCAACCCCATCCCCGCCTCGTCGGGAAACACCACCCGCCACCGGCTCAACCGCGGCGGAGACAGACGCCTGAACCGCGCCCTGCACATGGCCACAATCGTCCGGATGACACACGACCCCGACACCCGCGCCTACGTCGAGAAGCGAACCGCCGAAGGACGCACGACCAAGGAGATCCGCCGCATCCTCAAGCGGTACCTCGCCCGCCAGATCTACCGGGCCCTCAACACCACCATCACCAGCCCCAGCCCGGCTTGACAAGACATAGAAGGGTCCACGTGCCTGACCCTGGTCCATTTCCTCACTCAACGTACCGTTATCCGTGGGGGCTTTCGCCGATGGTGCCGGTGTGCCTGAGTGCCCACATTCTCCCGGCGGACCCGACGAACTCACGGGAGCGACGAGATGGATGCTGGCACGCGAGTCCCTGAGCCGGAATCGGACGGCTTTGAACCCGTGTTGAATCGGAGCCCGGCCGCGGACCGCGGGCCCGAGCGCGCCGACGTGGCGAACCTGCGCGACCAGCTGGCTAATCGGCGTGATGAGCTGGCCAACGTTCGGGACCGGATCTCCGATGTGCGTGACGAGGCCACGATTGCTGCTCGGGGTGGCGACGTGACGGCGAGTTTGGAAAGCGATGCAGCCGCCGACCGTCGCAGTCAGGCGAGTGCGATCCGCGACCAGAACGCGACCGAGCGCGTCCTCGACCTGTTGGGGCTCAAGCCCGAATCGGACGCCACTGACCTCGATGTGGAGCGGAGTCTGGCCGCGGACCACGGGCCCGAGCGCGACCGCGCTGACGTACGTGGTGACTCGGGGCAAGATCGTGACGGTGCGGCCAGCTCGCGCGGCAGCACGGCACAGGAGCGTGACAAGGCGGCGAACCTGCGCGACCAGCTCGCTAATCGGCGTGATGAGCTGGCCAACGTTCGCGATCGGGTCTCCGATGTGTGCGAAGAGGCCACGATCTCCGCTCGGAGCGACGACCTGGCGGCTAGCGTGGAAAGCGATGCAGCCGCCGACCGCCGCGATGAGGCGAGCGAGAGCCGCGACCGGGACGCGACCGAGCGGGACCGGTCAGCGAATATCCAGGACCGTAGCGCCGACCGGCGTGATCGAGAGGCGCACCAGAGAGACCAGGCGGCTATGCGGCGGGACCGCATTGCTGATGACGCAGACGCCGCCATCATCGCTGAGGCCGGGAGCGCTGCGGCGGGCGGGGGTGACGCGGGTGAAGCTCGCCAGGTCGCGCGCGTGGTGCGTCGCGACGCGGCCTCGGACCGTCGCCGTTCGGAGCAGGACCGGGTTGTAGCAGCGGATCAGCGACACACGGCCCGCCAGACCCGGGACAAGTCCGCCGAGGGGCGCACCGGTGCCGGTCTGGACCGAGACGCGTCCGCGGAGGAGCGCGCCGCTTCCGCAGATGAACGGCAGCTCTCCGGGCTAGACCGGGAAGACTCGGCCGCTGACCGGGCGGAGGCGGTGGCACTTCGGGACGCCGCAAGCGTCGATACGCTGACCGGCGTATATCTACGCGGTCCCGGAATGATGGAATTGGCCCGAGAAATCTCCCGGGCCAGACGCACCAAGCAACCGTTGACCCTCGCGTTCATCGACATCGACGGCCTGAAATCGGTCAACGATGCGCAGGGGCACGCTGCTGGCGACCGGCTTCTGGCTCAGGTCGCGACGAGCCTGCAGAACAATCTGCGTCCGTACGACCTGATCTTCCGGTACGGCGGTGATGAGTTCATCTGCGCCCTCGCAGGACTGAACCCGGACGAGGCAGACGCACGTCTGGCCAACGTCAGGGACGAACTCGCCCATGAGCAGGAGCACAAGTCGTTCACCGCAGGGCTCGCAGTGCTGGAGCCGAGCGAATCTCTGCTCGACCTTCTCGGCCGGGCCGACGACGCGCTGTATCGGCAACGAGGCATCGTCACCAACACCTGACGATCTGAACCGGATCTCGGTTTCAGATTGTCAGGACCTCGCCCGCGCGACAGGGCGCCACCGCGACCAGTTCGCGGATCGGCTGAATGGCGCCGGTCTCGTTGCTGGCGTGCATCACCGACACGAGAACCGTCGTCGGGCGCATCGCGAGGCAAGGACGTCAGGGGTGAGCAGGCCGTCGCCGTCGACCGGCAGGACGGTCACCTCGGCGCCGTGGAACCGTTCGACGTACTCGAAGGCGGCAAGCACGGAGGGGTGCTCGGTGGCCCGGGTGATGATGTGGGGCCGGGTCGCGCCTGCGGTGAGCGCGGCCGTCACCACGCCACGAATCGCCGTCGCGTCGGCCTCGGAGCAGCGGCGTATGGGTGGTCGCGTTGTGGTCGAGGTAGATCGGACCGTCGGGGCCGACCGGTCGGCCCGCGGCTGGCAGCGCGGACGCCTGGTCAGTGGTCACGCAGGGACCTCAGCGTTCTTGGCTTGCGTGCAACTCATGAGACGACTCTTCCGCAGCATCGGGTACCGGGTGTCCTAGGGCCACCAACCGGGCCGCATCCATTGGTCGGGTATCGCGCTGAGCCGACGCTGGGTCGTTGCGAGGAGCAGCGCCTCGATGGCGCCAAGAATGGTGAAGATGACGGTGAAGGCGATGAGTTGCGGTCGGATCTCGGGGTTGTCGCCGAGCCCGTCGAGGCGTGCGACCGGGGTCACGGTGAGCATGGCCACGGACAGGATGCCGAGCATCACCAGCATGACGCCAGCAATGATGGGTCCGGCCGGGTGGAGACGGCGGAGCATCCACGCTGCCGTCAGTGCCCAGGGGATGATCCACGCGAGGTCGAGCACCCAGGTCGGGTTCGGCAGCTCAGCCAGGTGAATGTTGGCGGGTAACCCACCCGACAACGCGGGCACGATGTCGCTGAGCCACAAGCCCGCGATCGCGACGCTGGCGATGGTCAGGAACCAGAACCCCGCCCGGTAGGGGGCTCGCGTGAACGCGGGCGCGACGGCCACGACGTCGACGCGCACAAGGCCGTCGATCGTGCCGAACCCCGCCAGCCCCACGATCGCGACGTAGACGAGGAACATCGCGTTGAACGGCACTCCGAGCGCCTGATGCGCGTAGCAGTACGTCAGCCACGTCAGCACGCCCACCGAGACCACGTGCGCAGCCAGCGAGCCTGATCGGGCTCGAACCGACGACCACAGGAGCAAGGGAACGGACCCCAGGGTGACGACGTCCTGCGCGCGCCAGGTCGAGCGGGTCAGGTCCGGCACCGACCGGTACGCATCCTCGGTCAGGAGCCCAAACACTGTGGCGGCCACGACGAGGGCGCCCAGCAGCAGCATGAAGCGCAGGGGAAGCGGCGCTCCGACTGTGGGTGCCGTTGCGGCTGGCTGTGGGTTGGACTTTCGCTGCGTCCGCCGGACGATGGTCGACATCACAACACCCCACAGTCGCAGGTTCAGATCCAAGTCACACGGTAGGAGCCGTTCGCGGACCCGGCGAGAGCCGAACGTCCCGACACCGCAAGCCCTTCCGGGGCGCACTGCCGACCCGAAGCGATGGCCACCGCCAGCGTTGCGCTCGGCGAGAACCTGGTCAAGATTGCGCCCCGCTCATCGGTGGCAAAACTCCTGCGCGAGAGTGGCTCGCCGGGCAGAATGGGCGTTTTATCCCGCGTAGAACTGGGAGCTCACGGTGACTACTTCCTCCGCGCAATCCACTCGCAAGACCGGGCGATCGATGGGCATGCTGCGGCTGCTCGGCGCCGTGACGCTCGGCTATTCTGCATACCTGCACGTGCGCATCGCCCTCGAGCGACCACCGTTGTTCGCCGATGGCCAGGTGACGCTCAGCGGGCTCTTCATCGTCCAAGCGACAGCGGCGACGCTCGTCGTCATCTGGGTCTTGGTGCGCCCCGGTGTCCTGGCCTGGCTTGCGTTCGGCGCAGTCGCGGCGGGCTCGCTCGGCGCGCTGGTGCTGAGCGTGTACGTCCAGGTCCCGTCCATCGGACCGTTCCCGGTCACCTACGAGCCGTTCTGGTATCAGGACAAGTACCTCGCCGCGGCGTCGGCGGCCTCGGCCGCGCTGGTCGCGCTTGTCGCTCTCGTCCGGATGCGGAGGCTCACCCGGTAGAACCCTGACCACGCGAACGCCCCCTACCAGGAAGGTCCGGGGCCGTTCGCGTGGTCGAGCGTCCTGCTCAGGTGACGGTGAACGTCTTGGTCATCGGGGGGTGCGGGTCGCACTTGTAGGTGTATTCCCCCGCCTCGAAAGTCACATCGAAGGTGACCTCCTCCTTGCCTGGGACGGAGGTGGTCTCGTCGATCGAGCCGCCGACCAGGTGGAAGTTGTGGGTCGTGGCCGGATCGCTGACCTGAATCGTGTACTCGCCCGCGGGAAGCGTGGTGACCTCTTCTCCGGCCTCGTCCGTCAAGGTGATGACGAAATCTTCTGGGTCGTCGGCGGAGCCCACGCTGCCCAGCAGGACGGTGGACTCCC
>NZ_JACMOM010000039.1 GCF_014378035.1 Aeromicrobium sp.
CAGAACTCGGGGTGTTTGAGCCCAACGTTTGCCTCACGAGCAAGTTTCCCGAAGCGCTTGGTGCGGCGACTGCGGCCGAAGTACCGAACGCCGTCGCTGTCTCACGAGTATTTTGGTCGTGTGTGTGGGCGATGGTGTGCGTGTGAGCAGGAAGATTGGACGCGGTCAGAGTCACGGTTTTCGCTCCGCCTGTCCCCTCGACCGTATCGAACTCAGTCTGGGCCGCGTCAACACCGACAGGAACCCGGCCAGAGCCCCACGCCGTCCATGTGCCGCCGAGGGCCGTAGCGGGGCTGGTGTTTACCGTCGACATCCGGATGGAGCCAACAGGAAACATCGACAGCATGGAGGCACTGATGGCAGCGTCGATAGCCGCTTTGATGAACGCGGTATTTGCTACCGAGGTGTCATTGTCACCGAGCGGGGGAGTCGGTGTCGTGGGGTTGCCCGTGAGCGTCGGACTGGCGAGCGGTGCGTAGTTCTGCGCCTTGACGAACGCGGTATTTGCTACCGACGTGTCGTTGTCTGACGGGAGCGGCGTGGGCACGGTGGGGTTGCCCGTGAACGCCGGGCTGTCAATCGGAGCGGTCATCTGAATGGCGTAGGGAAGCGCGTTCCACAGCGTGACGCCATCGCCCTTCTTGGCCTTGGGTGTGGAGCCTGACTCCCACCCGACCTCACCCTTGAGCAGGAGGGGGTTCGCTGCCGCCCATGCGCTGGCCGTGTCCTCGCGCTGCCTGATACGTGTCATGCTCCTCCACCGTCCACAATCCAAAGTCCATCTGCCGGGTCGCCTGACAAGATATCAGGCGATGAATACGTGGCGTCCCCGCCGTAGATCACGTCCTCGAACGTGCTCACGCCCGGCCTCTCCACGGGAGGCGATGAGGTGGTGATCAGCGTGCGCCATGCGGTGTTTCTGGAAACAGGCTTGAGCAGCCTCTTGTATGAGCCTTCGAGGTCGTACGGGCCGACGCTCCACTTGGAGCCCCGCTGCGTGCGTGCGCCCTTGACGTTGAACGAGACGAGCCCGTTGGAGAACGAGAACCCGCTCACGGTCCCCCCCTTGAAAAACGGAAAGAGGGTGTAGCCGTAGGGTCTCCCGTAACTGGCCCCGGTCCCGCCGAAGTCCGTCTCACCGAAGTTCGATTCACCGAACCCGGCTGCCACCGCGTCAGCGACACACGCGAACCCGGACAGTTTCGACCAGACCTCCAACGCGAACGACTTGGCTTTGAGCCGGGTGGTCGCGTCGAATCCCACGATGTCGCCAGCGGCGTTGCGGGCCAGCGGTACGCCGGTCATCAGTTGCAGGATCTCGGGATCGCAGCGCAGGAAGTCAATGTCGGCGTCGTACCGGATGACCTGATCGGCGGTAACGAAGTGCAGACGAGCCTCGTCGTCATCGTTGCGGATCAGTTCGTTGCTGCCCCCCTCGACCACCTCGTTGATCTTGATGGACACCACAGACTTGCTCGTGGCATAGCGAATGGAGGCAGCGTCATAGCGCCCAGCCGAAGTGAGGTCCGTGAGCCGGATGCCCGACCCCCGGACCATCGCGTAGCAGGTGGCCGTCATCAGATCACCGAGGGCGTGGCGATTCGATACGTGCCGCCGCGCTTGCGGACCTTGGTCTTCGCGGCAGCCTCGGTCGGATAGACGATGACGTTGGAGCCGTCAGTCCATTCGTACTGCTGGTTTCGCAGTCGCGCCTTCGCAGCGCAGGGGACGCAGCCCATCAGGAGGCCCAGTCTTCTCGGAGCGACGCCATGAAGGAAGCCAGCGCCTCGCTGTCGTCGGTCTCTTCCGGGCACTGCCAGTCAACCTGTGCCTCGGAGTAGTGCGTGTCACAGAACACAGCCGACTCATTCGGGCTCAGCCACACCCCCATCGTGGCGTCCTTACCGCACTCCTCATGCGACTCGCAGGTCAAGTCCTCGGTCACCTTGTACTCGCCATGAGCCGAAGCCACCAGCGCCAGCACAGTGCCGTCCTCGCCCATGACAGCGCTTGACCGCAGCACGGGAAAGCCGGGCACGTTGACGGTGAGCAGGGAGCGGAGCGCCCCGTACTTCCACTCGCCGGACACCTGACCCGATGCCTCAATCGCGGTGATCCACTTCTCCTCGACGGTCGGCAGGACGACACCGGAGAACCACACGCCGCGCTCGTCGGTGCCGATGCGGACAGCGGCCCATGCGTTCGACAGGTTGACGAAGTGCTGCTGCGTCGCGGTCTCGGACAGGATCTCGTCAGCGTCGCGGTGGTCGATGCCGTAGGTGATCAGGCCGGTGTTGATGTAGCCGTCGATGGTCTTGGTGCGGCCGAGGTGGAAGTCCTCGTAGACGCTGGCCTCATCCATCGGAGCCTCGACGCACTCACCGGCATAGCCGATGTGGCAGACACCGCGCTCTGCTGCGTAGCCGTAGGTGCGGCGCAAGCCGTTCGCATCGGGCTCCTCGATGACAGTCGCTCCGGTGTCGGGGTGGCGGTTGAAGTACGACAGCGGCGGCAGCACGCGGTCGCCACCGGAGGAGGTGAGCACGGCCTCCCATGCGCCCTCTCCATCTGAGGCGGCGACATCCCCGCCCGCCCGCTTGGCGCGAGCCTCGGCGGTCGTGTCGTTGCCGGGCTTGTTGAGGTCGCCGGGCCAGTAGCCGAGCGCGTCGTGATGCCACTGCGCGATGATCTGGTTGAGGTACTTCATCTTCTCGGGGCTGTTCTTGGCGATCTTCTCACCGATCAGGTGCTTGGCGCGGGTGAAGTCACCCGGCGTGCCCCAGCCGACCTTGATGTAGCCGGGCTGGCCCTTCTTGGTCCAGTAGTCGTGCAGCCGGTTCGTCTCCTTGGGGTTGGTGACCCAGCCCGGACCACGCTTGAACTCGTTCGTCCGAGCCCCCGCCATGTCGACGCTGCTCACGCCGGACGCGGTGAGCGCTTCGTCGGTGTTGTCGGCGGGCATCACGGGGCTCGGCCCGAAGGCGACGTACGCCTCGTGGAACGCGGGGATGGACACGGCGGTCAGACCCGACGCACGCACGGCGTCGAACCACAGCACGCCGCTCGCCACCGACTTCTCCTGATCGAGGCTGCCCTTGTCGCCGTCGACCGACACGCCGAACCGCCCGAAGAACGCGAGCAGGTCAGCGAAGGGATCGCTGCTGGAAGCGGGCATCAACTGGCCCTCCCAGTGGATCATCCCGTCCTTGCGCATGAGCCGGTCGACGGAGCCGACGACGACGCTGCCGTCGTGCCCGCCGATGGACACTTCCTGCCACGAGAACGGCAGACGGAGCGGGCGAGCCGTCATCGACCCGGCGTTGAACCCGCGCTGGTCGCCGGTCTCAATGTCCTCGGGGGCCATGATTCCGTGAATCGGGGTCGGCCCGACCGCGAGCGCCGTCGTGTCCCATTCCGGCTCAGTCTCATCCACGCCCTCAGCGGCAGCGGCGGTCTCATCGGCGGTGTCGGGCATGGTGTCTCCCTCGTTCGCGGTGTTTCCAGAAACCCCGAAGATGAGGCCCCAATCGGTCTGATCCCGCACTTCTGGTCGAAGGTCCAGCCCGTCGATCATCTCACGGGTGAACCATCCTACTTTTTGCACCTCCTCATTTGGCACAAAACCCGCCAGATCGAACTCTTGGGGGGTGTTGAGGACGAACCCTTGGTAGATCCCCTCAACGGAGCGCCATCCGTCAGTGACCCACACTTTCAGGGGTAGGGGTAGGGCGATCTCCTCAGCGAACTCCCGCAGAGCCCCACCGATGGGTACTTCGCCCGGTTCAAGGCTCCCGCCGGGGAATTCCCACGTTTCGGCCACGTCTGCGGCGTCTGTGGGGTCCGGAGCCCGCTGTGCGAGGAACACAGCCCCCGTGTCGGTGGCGACAAGGGCGAGTCCGGCGTGAGTGGCCCCCTCATACCCGTCAGCGGCGGCGATCCCTGCCATTGTCTGGGTCATTTGCCCCCTCCGATGGCCGCGATCAGCGCTTCTCTGGTGTACCCCTGCTGTGTGTTGTAGAGAGTGGCGCAGAAGTCGCCCATCTGCTCGATCATGGACGGGAGATTGCGGCTGGACACGTCAGACAGCGCTGTCGAGGCCAGCGAGAAGTCGAACTCGGCCCCGATGTACGTCTTGGCAGGCTCAACCTTGGTGTGCGCGATCACCGGGGGAGTGGTCTTGTCCCTCGTGCGGCCCCGTTTCCCGTCGTTGAGGACAACATTGCCCGCCTTCTCAAGGGCTCGGAGCACCAGCACCTCACAGGAGGCCATCCGAGGGCTGAACGGGGCAGGAGTGTGGTCGTGCTGCTCCCTCGGGGGGCCTTGATAGGGGTGACCATCGGTGCTTGGGGGCTTCTGCTGGCCCTGTTCGCCTCGTGGCTTGGCATCGGCACCACTGGGGTTTCCAGAAACGGGGTCTTGCACCGGCAGGTCCATTCCGGTGATGAGCAGGAACGCGGCCTGCATCTGCTCAGGCGACGGTGAGCCGCTGACCAACTTGGTGAGCAGCCACAACTTGCGCTCCTCGGGGCTCATCAGGTCATTCTCGGGGTCGAATCCGTTCTCGCGGACGACCACCTCGGGCTTGATGAGGCCACGGTCGTACAACTCCATCGACTCCTTGCTCCGGTCGGCCCGCATCCGGAGTGTCGCGGTGTCGTAGGCGATGACCAACTTGGTGCCGGTGACGATGAGGCGCAGGACCGAGACAGTCAGCACGCCCACGAACTCGTCGAGCGCAGGCTCGGCGTGGTTCGCAATCGTCTTCTCCTCGTTGGCCCACACGCCCCAGTGGTTCACGCTGCCAGCGGAACCGCCTGCACCCGTGACGGCCAGACCCGACGAGCCGAGCACGTCCTCGGGCATCAGGTCCATGCCCAGAGCGAAGCGACGGATGGCGTCGGAGCGCAGCACCATCGCCTTGTCGTCGATCTCCGACCAGAACTGGATCAACTTGCCCTTGTCGATGGATTCCAGCGCCATCGGGTCAGCGGTGACGACGGTCGGGAACGAGATTTCGTCCGCGTCCATCTCCTGCATCGAGGACTCGGCCAGCGCGAGCATGAACAACTCGGCCTCGTTGAGTGTGGCAAGAGCCTCCTCGCCACCTTCGATGCTGTCGGGGGGAGGGGCGGGGAAGGTCAGGTTGTTCGGCAGGAACCACACGCCCGCAGACATCAGGCGCGACTTCAACTGCGCGAAGATGTGCTTGGTCTCCCACTCGATCTCCTGCAACGTGGTGATCATCGACATGATCGGGCTCCACGCCTCCCAGCGCTTCTCCGGGTCCGGGTTCCACATGCGGATCACCGGGTCGTCGGTGTCGAGGTTCACCCAGTTGTCATTGTCGAGCCGCACTCGCCACGCGGCGAGGTTCCCGCTGCCGATCTTCTGCAACTCGGTGACCGCGATGATCTCCCAGATCGGGTTGTCCCGGTTGGGGTTGCGCTCCAAGTCCGTCTCGGGATCGAAGGCCGGGTCCAGCACGTCGACATACCCGTTGGCGTCCTTGAGGTAGTCGTCCCACGACTCCCACTGCTGGCCGGGGGTGGCCGGGTTCTCGGGCGGGTCGATGTACCCGGAGTCAGTCGACACGGGAGCACGGGCGATCAGGTAGCACTCACCAGCGATGGTGCGGTGGATCATGTAGTCACGAATGGCCTTGGACCGGGCGCGAACGTCGGGGAAGATCGTGGCGAAGGCGTCGACCTCGGGGCCGTCCTTGACCCACACGGCCTTGCGGTTCAGGGCGTTGGGCTGGGAGACACCGATCTCCGCGCGGGCTGCGGTGTTGGCGAACAGGGTGACGGCATAGCGCGCCTCACCTGTCAACTTCACCAGCCGGTATGCCTCGATCTGTTTGGCCGACGCGATCTGCCCGCGCTCCTCAGCGGGACCACGCCTCGCGTGCTTCTTGTAGATGGCCGATGACGATGCCATCGAGAACTGCGTGCTGCCAGCGTCCAACGTCGCGGTCAGGCCGATGTCCTTGCCCGCTACCTGCTGCGTGACGAACGTCGGCCCGGTCTTGTGCAGGGCGGGGTTCCTTGGCTTGACCATCAGTTCTCATCCCCGTTGTCGCCGTCGTTTGCCATCAGAATTGCTGCTGCATAAGAGGCTGCGAGGGTGCCGTTGACGAACCACCATGCCTGCTGCCACAGGGAGAGGTCTTGACCCTCGACCACCTGATAGCCGTCGAAGATGCCTGACAGGTCAGCCCACGCCACGACGGCCATCGTCAACCAGAACGAGGCGCAGTAGCCGCACCACGTGATGATCTGCCACTGGCGGCGGCGGACACCCCCGTCGAGGAGGTCGTACATCTTGTCCCGGAAGAACCTCACGGGAGGGAAGTCGTCGTGTACCGCCAGACGAGTCAGGCGCGATGCGCTCAGCACTGTGACCAGCGCGACTGCGATCAGATAGAACTCTGTACTCATCAGGCTCCTTGGCTCTGCTTGATGCTGCGGGTTGATCGCTGGCACTTAGGCGCGGCGGCTGTGGTACAGGGTAGCCGATGCCCGGC
>NZ_JACMOM010000257.1 GCF_014378035.1 Aeromicrobium sp.
CGGAGGACGTGCCCTGGTGATGGGCTACGCCCATGAGGAGCGCATCGTCCGTCTCGCGGAGTCCCTCGACGGAATCAAGCTGCGTCCCGGAGACTCCCTGCTCCTCGACTCGCGATCGGGCTACGTCTACGAGCGCATCCCCAAGAGCGAGGTCGAGGATCTCGTCCTCGAGGAGGTGCCCGACATCGACTACGAGAGCATCGGTGGTCTGCGGGCGCAGATCGAGTCGATCCGCGATGCCGTCGAGCTGCCGTACCTCCACCCTGAGATCTTCATCGAGCACGAGCTCAAGCCCCCCAAGGGCGTCCAGCTCTACGGGCCCCCGGGTTGCGGCAAGACGATGATCGCCAAGGCCGTCGCCGCCTCGCTGGCCAAGAAGGTCTCCGAGCGCACCGGCGAGGAAGGACGTTCGTTCTTCCTCAACATCAAGGGCCCCGAGCTGCTCAACAAGTACGTCGGCGAGACCGAGCGCCACATCCGCCTGGTCTTTCAGAGGGCGCGCGAGAAGGCCAGCGAGGGCACCCCGGTCATCGTGTTCTTCGACGAGATGGACTCGCTCTTCCGCACCCGTGGATCAGGCGTGTCGTCCGACGTCGAGAACACCATCGTCCCGCAGCTGCTGAGCGAGATCGACGGTGTCGAGAGTCTCGAGAACGTCCTTGTCATCGGCGCCTCCAACCGTGAGGACATGATCGACCCGGCCATCCTGCGCCCGGGTCGTCTCGACGTGAAGATCAAGATCGAGCGACCCGACGCCGAGTCGGCACGCGACATCTTCAGCAAGTACCTCACCGCCAACCTCCCGCTGCACCCCGATGACCTGGGCGAGTGGAACGGTGACCGGCAGGCGTGTGTGGGTGGCATGATCCAGCGCACCGTCGAGCGCATGTACACCGAGTCCGAGGACAACCAGTTCCTCGAGGTGACCTACGCCAACGGTGACAAGGAGGTCCTGTACTTCAAGGACTTCAACTCCGGCGCCATGATCCAGAACATCGTCGACCGCGCCAAGAAGATGGCCATCAAGGACCTCCTCGAGAGTGGTCAGCGGGGTCTTCGGATCCAGCACATGATGCAGGCGTGTCTCGATGAGTTCAAGGAGAACGAAGACCTTCCCAACACGACCAACCCCGATGACTGGGCGCGGATCTCCGGCAAGAAGGGCGAGCGCATCGTGTTCATCCGCACGCTCATCTCCGGCAAGAGCGGCAACGAGCCGGGACGGTCGATCGACACAGTCGCCAACACCGGTCAGTACCTGTGAGTGGACAGGCACCCGACACCACGACAGTGAGTCATGTGCTGCGCGTCGCCACCTATCACAGCGACGACGCGCAGCTTCTCACTGCCGAGGTGCAGCTCGAATACGCGCGTCGCTATGGCGGTGACGGCGACACCGCACCGATCGACACCTCGGAGTTCGACGGCCCCGGCGGCGCCTTCTTCATGGTCTACGTCGATGACGTGGCTGCCGCCATGGGCGGGTGGCGTCGCCACGGCGACGACGGCGACGCTGAGATCAAGCGGATGTTCGTCCGTCCACAGTTCCAGCGCCGCGGCTTCGCAAGGATGATCCTGGCCGAGCTGGAGCGGACGGCAGCCCTGGCCGGCTTCACCCGGCTGATCCTGGAGACCGGACTCGCGCAGCCGGAAGCCGTCGCGATGTATCGCTCAGCCGGTTACCACGACATCCCCGCCTTCGGTTTCTATGCCAGCGACCCGCTCAGCGTCCATCTGGGCAAGACCCTCACCTGACGACCAGCTCCTCAGCCAGTCGTCATACCCTCGTTCGCCCGGGCGGAGCCCGTGAGCGAGCCTATGACCGAGGCGTCCGTGAGCCCCGCGGCTTGGGTGCACGAGGGCGCAACGGTGCAGTTGGCCGCCGGCGCCCAGCCGTGGGCGCTCGTTGCCCACCGTGGCCTGATGTCCCGGCTCGTGGCCGACGGTGTCGCTGCACGGGCGGCCGCGGCGGGGGACCGTACGCTGGCACCATGACCGTGAGACGTGTGCAAGGCAGTGAAGTCGAGTACGGGATCGTCGTCCAGGGCCAGCCCCACGCCAACCCGATGGTGGCCTCGACGCATGTCGTCAACTCCTACGCCGCCGCTCACGGGCTCACCCGCCGAGCCCG
>NZ_JACMOM010000258.1 GCF_014378035.1 Aeromicrobium sp.
CCGACGAGGTGCTCCTGGGCGACCCCGCTGCGGCGGAGACCCTCAAGGGCATCGCAGACTACAACCGGTACGACTGCGTCTCGACCTGGCGCCTCCGCGACTGGCTTCTGGCGCAGGTCGACGACGACGGTACGTCCGCCACAATGTCTGGCCCGACGTCCGACGACTCTGGCGACGGCGACCTCTCTGCGGACTCGATTGACGAGATCTCACCCATCATGGATGCGCTGCTCGCGCATGCTGGCAACCCTGAGGACCGCACGCCTGACGAGCAGGCCGCGGCGATGGTGGCGGCCGCTGTCGGCTATCACCGCCGCGAGCACAAACCCTTCTGGTGGGCATTCTTCGATCGGCTCACCAGCTGGCCGGGCGAGTGGCTGGAGCCGCGCGACTGTTTTCATGCGTCACGTGTTGAGCTCGTGGAGGACTGGACTCAGGAGGGTCGCAAGGCGAACGCCCGCACCCTGCGTCTGGTCGGTCGGCTCGAGCCGGCGTCCAACCTCACGGTCGGCACCGCGGTCACCGGGATCTACGACGAGATCCCGGAAGGGCTGATCCCGCCGGAGGAAGGCGGTCGCTGCGTCGGTGGTGGTGCCACCATCGACGAGGTCGAGACCACGCCTGACGGGCTCGACGTTCTGGTCGTCCGCGAGAAGGTCAAGAAGGGCGTAGCTGCCTGGGAAGAGCTGCCCATGGGCCTGTGCATTCCCTCGCCCATCTCCACGGCATCGATCGAGGCCACGCTGCTCGAGCTCGCCCGCGGTGTCGCCGATGTCCTGCCCGACTGGCCGAAATCAGCCGGGCTCGACATCCTCCGGCGCCAGGCTCCCCGCCTCACCTCCGGCATGCTCGCGTCCTCCGGCGTCGCCCCGGAGGACGCAATTTACGACTCCTTGGTCGCGCTGGACCGGTCCTACCTCGCCGTGCAGGGACCGCCCGGCACCGGCAAGACCTACGTCGGCTCTCGCGTCATCAAGCGTCTTGTCGACCGCGGTTGGCGCATCGGAGTCGTCGCCCAGTCACACGCCGTGGTGGAGAACTTCTTCGCCGGCGCTATCGACGCCGGCCTATCCCCCGCACTCATGGCTAAGCCGAAAAGTCCGGACGATTCCCCATGGGCTGACCTCAATGGCGACAAGCTGCAGGACTTCATCAATGAGCACCACACCGGCTGCCTTGTCGGCGGCACCGCCTGGACCTTCTCAAGCCGCAAGAGCGTTGGGTACGAACAGCTCGACCTGCTGGTCATCGACGAGGCCGGCCAGTTCTCCCTCGCCAACACGCTCGCCGTCTCCACCGCAGCCCAACGGATGCTCCTGCTCGGCGACCCGCAGCAGCTGCCACAGGTCAGCCAAGGAGCCCACCCCGAACCCGTCGACACTTCCGCACTCGAGTGGATCGCCGACGGCCACGAGACCATGCCGCCCGATCGTGGCTACTTCCTCGAACGCACCTGGCGCATGCATTCCGACCTGACCGCGCCAGTCTCGCGGCTCTCGTACGCCGGCCGTCTCCTGTCGGAGGTCGAAGTGACGGATGTCCGCGAGCTCAGTGGCGTCGCACCGAGGGTGCACGTCGTCAAGGTCGAACACACCGGCAACGATGTCCAGTCGATCGAGGAGGCCGCGGCGATAGTCTCGCTCGTCACCTCTCTGACTTCTCAGACGTGGAAGCCGTCATCAGATTTGTCACCTCGTCCCCTGGTACCGGCCGACGTGCTGGTCGTCGCGCCGTACAACGCCCAGGGTGCGCTCCTTCGGCGTGAGCTTGCGGCGGCCGGCTTCGACGACACCCGCGTCGGCACCGTCGACAAGTTCCAAGGGCAGGAAGCGCCCGTCGTCATCGTCTCGATGACCGCTTCGAGCGCTGAGGACGTGCCACGGGGCATGGAGTTCCTTCTGAACCGCAACCGGCTCAACGTCGCAATTTCACGGGGCCAGTGGACGGCTTACGTTGTGAGGTCGACGTCGTTGACGGACTTCCTGCCGGCTACACCCAGCGGATTAG
>NZ_JACMOM010000259.1 GCF_014378035.1 Aeromicrobium sp.
CCTTCATGGACTTCTGCATCGCCGCACCGCCCACACGCGACACCGAGATGCCGACGTCGACCGCGGGACGCTGGTTGGCGTTGAACAGGTCTGACTGCAGGAAGATCTGGCCGTCAGTGATCGAGATGACGTTGGTCGGGATGTACGCCGAGACGTCATTGGCCTTGGTCTCGATGATCGGCAGACCGGTCATCGAACCTGCACCGAGCTCGTCGGACAGCTTCGCGCAACGCTCCAGCAGTCGGGAGTGCAGGTAGAAGACGTCACCGGGGTACGCCTCACGTCCCGGCGGGCGACGCAGCAGGAGCGACACGGCGCGATAGGCCTCGGCCTGCTTGGAGAGGTCGTCGAAGATGATCAGCACGTGCTTGCCGGCGTACATCCACTCCTGACCGATGGCCGAGCCCGTGTAGGGGGCGAGGTACTTGAAGCCGGCCGAGTCGGAGGCGGGAGCGGCCACGATCGTGGTGTACTCCAGCGCGCCGGCCTCCTCGAGGGCGCCACGCACGGCGGCGATGGTCGAGCCCTTCTGACCGATGGCGACGTAGATGCAGCGGACCTGCTTGTCCGGATCACCGGATTCCCAGAAGTCCTTCTGGTTGATGATCGGGTCGATCGCGATCGCGGTCTTGCCGGTCTGCCGGTCACCGATGATCAGCTGGCGCTGACCGCGGCCGATGGGCGTCAGCGAGTCGATCGACTTGAGGCCCGTCATGAGCGGCTCGTGGACGCTCTTGCGCTGCATCACGTTGGGGGCCTGCAGCTCGAGCGCGCGACGCTTGTCGCTGGCGATCTCGCCGAGTCCGTCGATGGGTGCGCCGAGCGGGTCGACGACACGGCCGAGGTAGGCGTCACCGACGGGCACCGACAGGACCTCGCCGGTGCGGCGGACCTGCTGGCCCTCCTCGATGCCGGAGAACTCCCCGAGGATGACCACGCCGATCTCGCGGACGTCGAGGTTGAGTGCCAGACCGAGAGTGCCGTCCTCGAACTCGAGGAGCTCGTTGGCCATGGCCGACGGGAGGCCCTCGACGCGCGCAATGCCGTCACCGGCCTCGGCAACGATGCCAATCTCTTCGGTGGCCGCAGCGCTGGGCTTGTAGTCGGCCACGAACTTCTGCAACGCGTCGCGGATCTCGTCCGGACGGATCGTGAGTTCCGCCATGAGTGTGCCTGCCTTCTTCTTCGGGGAGAGTGGGTCAGCCTGCAAGTCGCCGACGGGCGATCTCGAGGCGAGTGGACATGGAGCCGTCGACGACCTCGCCACCGACGGAGACAGCAATGCCTCCGACGACCGAGGGATCGACGAGGATGTTGAGGTGGACCTCGCGGCCGTACTTCTTGGCAAGAGCCGCAGCGAGACGGGTCTTTTCGGCTTCGTCGAGGTCGTAGGCCACGCGCACCTCAGCGAGCACACGGCTGCGACGTGCAGCAGCTGTCTCGCCGAAACCGGCAAGGACCTTCTCGAACGATCCGGTGCGTGCCGCAGCGGCCTGGGTCGCAAGGGCGATCGTCGTTGCGGTGACGTGGCCGTCGAGAAGCGAAGCCAGCAGGGTGCCCTTGGCCGAAGCCGGGAGTGCGCGGTCGGAGATGACCTGACGAAGCTCGGCATCGGACTGCACCATGCGGCCCACCTCGAACAGCTCGGTCTCCAGCTCGTCGAGCTCACCAGCGGCATCGGCCGCAGCGACCTGGGCGGTCACTCCCGCGGTCTCGAGCCCGTCGGAGAGGTCACGCATCGAAGCCCAGCGACCGCTGACCGCGGTGTCGAGGACCGACAGCGCGTCAGCGCTGATCTGAGACGCGAAGACCTGCTTGACCAGGCCGACCTTGGCCGTGGCCTCGGTCGACGGATCGGTCAGGACGCGACGCAGTGCAGGGGCGCCGTCAAGCGTCGAGACGACCCCGAACAACTCCGCTCCGAGGTCGCCCGACGAGCCTTTGACCGCATCGACTGCGGCCAGGACCTCCTCGAGTGACTTCGCTGAAATGCCTCGCATCAGTTGGCCGACTCCTCGAGCTCGGCGATGAAGCGCTCGACGGTGCGCTTCTGGCGTGCGTCGTCTTCGAGGGACTCACCCACGATGCGACCGGCGAGCTGCGTCGCCATGGAGCCGACCTCGCCCTTGAGCTGGGCGAGAACCTGTGCGCGCTCGGCCTCGACCTGCGCGTGCGCCGTCGAGGTGATGCGTTCGGCCTCTGCCTGCGCCTGGGCGCGGAGCTCGGCGATGATCTGCGCACCCTGCTCCTTGGCCTCCTCACGGATGGCCGTAGCTTCGTGACGCGACTCGGCGAGCTGCGCTGTGTACTTGTCGAGAGCCGCCTTGGCTTCCTTCTGAGCGGACTCCGCCTGCTCGATGCCACCTTCGATGGCAGCGGTGCGATCGGCGTAGGCCTTTTCAAAGTTGGGTACGACGTACTTCTTGATCGCAAAGACCACGATGGCGAAGACGACGAGGCCAAGAACCAGCTCACTCCAGACCACGGCCAGTGGGCTGTGCTCCTCGGCCGCGGCGGCCAACAGTGTCGGGTACATGGAGATTCCTGTCCGCTACGAGATCAAAGGACGAAGGCGAGGGCGATGCCGATGATGGCAAGTGCCTCAGCCAGGGCGAAGCCGAGGATGGCGATCGCCTGAAGACGCGACTGCGCCTCGGGCTGACGTGCGACCCCGTTGATGTAGGCCGCGAAGATCAGGCCGATGCCGATACCAGGACCGATGGCCGCGAGGCCGTAACCGATCATGTTCAGGTTGCCGTCGAGAGTGCCGTTCACCGCATTTCCTTTCGTTGTGACGCGGAGTTCCGCGTCGGTGATGAGACGTATGAAGTTGTGGGTCAGGGTCGTGCGGGGTGATGACTCAGTGCTCGTCGGCGAGTGCTCCACCGATGTACATAGCAGTCAGGAGGGTGAAGACGTAGGCCTGCAGAAACATCACCAGGAGCTCGAGGAAGCTCACCAGTATGCCGAGCAGGAAGGACAGGAGGCCCACGGGTGCGTAGGCGATCTTGTCGGACTCGAAGATGAGGAACGCTGCGCCGGTCGAGAACAGGATCAGCAACAGGTGGCCGGCGAACAGGTTGGCAAAGAGTCGTAGTGCCAGCGTCGCGGGGCGCACGATGATGTTGGAGAGGAACTCGAGCGGGATGATGAGGGCGAGGATCGGGCCTTTGACGCCGCCGGGAACCGTTGAGCGCCTGAGGTAGCCGAGCACACCGTGCCGGCTGATGCCCGCCACGTTGTAGACGATCCACGTCACGGCAGCGAGTCCGTAGACGTAGCTGATACGCGAGAAGCTCGGGAACTGCAGGAACGGGATGACGCCGTAGTAGTTGTTCACGAAGACGAACAGGAACAACGAGAACAGGTAGGGCACGAACTTCATGAAGTCGCGCGTGCCGATGGAGTCGCGCGCGATGCCATTGCGGACGAAGTCGTAGACGTATTCGCCCGCGAACTGCAGACGGCCCGGCACGACGGCGGCCTTGCGCGACGACACGTAGGTGGCGCCGATGATGAGCACGGCTGACAATGACAGGAGCAGCATCGACTTGGTGACGCCGAAGCCGGCGATCTCGAAGGCCGGGGGGAGTTCAAAGCTGCCCGGACCCGGGGCGATGAATCCACCGGATTCCGACGCGATGAACAGCGAAGCTACGGTCGTCACTCACTTACCCTTCAGATGGCGCGGTCGGCTAGATCATCGCGGCTACGGCCAGCGTCATTGCGGTGCGGATCCGGGACCACGAGGGGCCGAGATCGGTCTCTCCAATGATGCCTTTTCCACGAGAACGAAGCCTCTCGGGCGTGGCCCGTGGAGTCTCGTTCATTGCGCCTTGAGATTATCAGGCGGTCACGGTTGGGTGTCACGCAGGTCATACAACGGCACCCTCTCCCGCGTGGAGGCCAAGACCCGCAGGAAGGTCCACGCAAGGGTCGTGACGATGACCGTCACGCCAAGAGCCTTCCGGTCGAGGTGCCGCCCCAACCCCTCGGGGTCGAGCAGCACCGTCATGAGGGCGACGAGCGCGATGATCTTGGTCAGGAAGAATGTCATGGCGACGGCGAGCGAGAGGTGCGGGCTCACCTTGCTGATGGGGCCGAGCACGATCGGGCTGGAGGCGAAGAACACGCAGACCATGACCCCACCCACGAGCGCGCCGCCCACCCCCTGGGCGCCGACGACGAACGCCGCGACGACCGCGCACACGAGGGTGACTCCCAAGGCGGGCAGGACGCTGTGTCGCAGGAGGCTCATGACCAGACCTTTTCTTCGAACTTGGGAAGGAGGAACACCGCTGCGATCGTGATGATGGTGAGTGCGCCGAAGCCGGCGATCGACTTCCAGCCGCTGAACAGGCTGATGACGACGCTGCCGAAGGCGACGAGGCCCGCGAACGCGTACATCAGCAGGACTGCGCGGCGGTGGGAATGTCCGATCTCGAGAAGTCGGTGGTGGATGTGCATCTTGTCGGGGCTGAACGGCGACCGGCCAGCGCGCGTGCGGCGCGCGACCGCGAGTGCGAGGTCGACGAAGGGCACCATCAAGATGGTGAACGGCAGTATCAGGGGCAGCAGTGCAGGCAGGAAGCTCGCCTGCGCATCGCCGATGCCCTCCGACAGCCCCTCGGCCGGGAACTGGCCCGTGAGGCTGATGGACGAGCACGCCAGAACGAAGCCGATCAGCATCGAGCCGGAGTCGCCGATGAACATGCGTGCCGGGAAGAAGTTGTGCGGGAGGATGCCGACGCAGACACCGGCAAGCGCTGCCGTGAGCAGCGCCGCCGCGATCGCGCGGGTCTCACCGTTCTCGACGGCGAGCACGAAGGCGTAGGCGAAGAAGGCGACTGCACCGATCGCGACCATGCCGGCGGCGAGCCCGTCGAGCCCGTCGACGAAGTTGACAGCATTCGCGGTGCCGACGATCAGCACGACCGTGAAGATCACCGCCTGCACCTGGTCGAGCCCGAGGTAGTTGCCGTAGAGCGGCAGGTAGACGAACTGCACGCCCTGCGCGACGACGATGATGCCGGCAAGGACCTGTCCGGCGAACTTGCTGAGCGCATCGAGCTCGTAGAGGTCGTCGACAACGCCGACAGCACAGATGACGGCACCGCCCAGGATCACGGCACGGGCGTCCTTGAACACACCGTCATCGGCGAGGGACAGGAACGGCAGGTGCGTCGCCACGAGATAGGCGGCGACGAGGCCGCCGAGCATGGCTGGTCCACCGAAGTAGGGGGTCGGGATGGCGTGGACGTCGCGGTCACGCACGCGGGCGACGGCCCCGAAGCGAACCGCTGCCATCCGCGCGATCGACGCGAGCAGATAGGTCACCCCCAGCGCGACGCCGAAGACGGCGAGGTATTCCCTCACTCCCGTGGCCTCAGCTCGTCTGGGCTCACTGGTCGACGTCCTCGTCGAGACCTTCGATCGTGTTGTTGAACGTGTGGAGCAGCTCGAGGTCGATGGGGCCGGAACGCAGGATTCGCGGCGTGGAGCCAGTCGCGTCGAGGATCGTCGAGGCCATGCCCGAGGCGCTGGGGCCGCCGTCGAGGTAGACCGCGACCCTCCCGCCCAGCATGTCCTCGGCCGCCTCGATGGTCTGCGCCGCGGGCTCGCCGGTGATGTTGGCGCTGCTGACGGCGAGCGGGCCTGTGTGCTTGAGGAGGGCGAGCGCACGCTTGTCGGCGGGCATCCGCACCGCCACGGTGTTGTGGGTCTCGCCAAGGTCCCACGTCAATGACGGCTGCTGACGGCAGATGACCGTCAGCGGGCCAGGCCAGAGCGCCTCCACCGCAGACCGGAGCCATGAGGGAATGTCGACCGCGAGCGCATCGAGCGTGGTGGGGGAACCGACGAGCACGGGCGGCGGCTGCTGGCGACCGCGCCCCTTGGCGTCGAGGAGGTTTTGCACCGCCCTGGGTGAGAAGGCGTCGGCCGCGAGCCCGTAGACGGTGTCGGTCGGCAGGACGACGAGCTTGCCCTCCTCGAGGGCGGCCTGAGCCGCCAGGAGTCCCCTGTCGAGCTCGTCGTCGATGCTGCAGTCGAACTTCACTCGGTCATCCTAGAGCCCGCTCGCGAGTCACTCAGTACCGCTCGCGAGTCACTCAGGGTCAGAACCAACTGACTTTCTGGAAGAGAAAGGCAATGGCAAGGAACTGGATCATGCGGCCGGCGAACACCATTGTCAGGAAGAGCCACTGGGGCTGTCGCGACGCTCCGGCCATGATCGTCACGATGGCAAGCGGCGGCACCCCGGTGAGGGAAGAGACGAACGCCGTGAGCGCGCCCGCGTAGGGACGGTCGAGCAGACCGAGGAGCCAGTCGCTGACCCGCCGAACCCATCCGACGAACGCGTTGCGGGCCGCCTTCCGTTCGACGGAGCGGATCTTGCGGCTGCCCTTGCGGGCGAGCTGGAAGACGAAGGCCTTGCCGATCGTCGTGGCAATGACGAGCGAGACGATCGCAAGGAGCAGCGTGAGGCGGTTGTTCACCATGGTGCCGAGGCCGCCGACGAACACCTCGGCGTTGACGAAGATCGGCAGCAGGGCCGAGCCGATCCCCACCGCGAATGCGGCCCCGAAGAGTGCCAGGTCGCCGCCCATAAGAGGGCCAGCCTATCGGCGCGCCGCCCTGATCGGCGCCACGCCACGTCATCGGGGCTTGCGGGCCGTGACGTAGCGCGGTCGGCGAGCCAGGTCCTGGTTGTCGCGCACCTGAGCCCACCGGGCGGTGAACACGTCCGGCGCCGACTCCCCTTGGGCGTCGGCGTGCTCCGCCCCGACCACTCCCCCGGGCTTGAGCAGCCGCCAGGCGATCTGCTCGACGACACGCATCGCGTCAAGGCCGTCGTCGCCGGACCACAGGGCGAGCGACGGGTCGTGGTCGCGCACCTCAGGCGCCACGCTCTCCCAGGCATCGAGCGGGATGTAGGGCGGGTTGGCCACCACGACATCGACTGTGCCGTCGAGGTCGGTGAAGGCATCGGCCATGTCACCGAGCCGCAGGTCGACGCCTGTGCCGACCAGGTTGCGCTGCGCCCACTCGAAGGCTGGCTCGTCGAGCTCGACGGCGTGCACTGCGGATCGGGGCACCTCGTGCACGACGGAGAGGGCGATCGCGCCCGAACCTGTGCCGAGCTCGACCACGACCGGCGCGTCGAGCGCCTTGGCGTGGTCGATCGCCCAGCCGGCGAGGATCTCGGTCTCGGGCCGGGGGACGAACACGCCCGGACCCACCTCGACCTCGACGTAGCGGAACGACGCGGTACCGGTGAGATGCTGAAGCGGGAAGCGTCGAGCGCGCGCATCGACGAGCACAAGGAAAGCGTCGCGCTGCGCAGAATTCGGTTTGGCCTGACTCAGCAGCGCGAGGCGAGGCACGCCGGTGACGTGGCTCAGCAGCTCCTCTGCATCGTGACGCGCGGACGCGACACCCGCAGTGTTGAGAGTCTTGGTCGCGTCAGTCAGCAACCGTTCGGCGAGCGTGCGGACAGTCACGAGCCGGACTCGACCGCCGCGAGTCGTTCGGCGAGCTCGGCCGTGACAAGCGAGGCGATGACGTCGTCGAGCGCGCCGTCCATGACCTGGTCGAGGTTGTAGGCCTTGAAACCCGTGCGGTGGTCGGAGAGCCGGTTCTCAGGGAAGTTGTAGGTGCGGATGCGCTCAGAGCGGTCGACCGTGCGGATCTGCGACTTGCGGACGCCCGCCGCCTCGGCATCGGCCGCGGCCTGCGCGGCCTCGAGCAGCCGTGCACGCAGGATGCGCATGGCCTGTTCCTTGTTCTGCAGCTGGCTCTTCTCGTTCTGGCAGCTCGCGACGACGCCTGTGGGCAGGTGGGTGATGCGCACGGCCGAGTCGGTGGTGTTGACGCTCTGCCCGCCCGGCCCGGACGACCGGTAGACGTCGATGCGCAGATCGCTGTCGTGGATCTCGACGTCGACGTCTTCGGCCTCGGCCAGCACGAGGACACCGGCCGCAGAGGTATGGATGCGACCCTGCGACTCGGTGACCGGCACCCGCTGGACGCGGTGCACGCCGCCCTCAAACTTCAGCAGCGCGTGAGGCGCCTCTCCCGGCTCGGGTGTGCCCTTGGCCTTGACTGCCATCGTCACCGACTTGTAGCCCCCGAGCGCGGACTCCGTGGCATCGAGGATCTCGGTCTTCCAACCGCGCTGCTCTGCGAATCTGGCGTACATGCGCTGCAGGTCGCCAGCGAACAGGGCCGACTCCTCGCCGCCCTCGCCGCCCTTGATCTCCAGGAGGACGTCCTTGGAGTCGGCCGGGTCGCGAGGGACGAGCAGCCGCTGCAGCCGTTCGGCCAGCTCATGCAGGCGGGGCTCGAGCGTCGCGATCTCCGCGACGAAGCTGTCGTCCTCGGAGGCCAGCTCACGCGCGGCCTCCAGGTCGTCGGTGACCTGCAGGTAGTCGCGATACGTCTTCACGATCGCCGACACCTCGGCATAGCGCTGCCCCAGCTTCTTGGCCAGACCAGGATCGGAGTGCACCGACGGGTCGGACATGCGTCGCTCGAGATCGGCGTGCTCGGCGACGAGCGTCTCGACGGCCTCGAACACGCAGGCTCCTCTGGCTGATGGGTGCGAGCAGGACAACGGCACCGACCCGTACGCGAGGTAGGGGTCGGTGCCGGTGCAGAACTACTTGCTGTCGGTCTCGGCAGCCTTGGCAGTCTCGGCCGTCTTCTTGGCGTAGCGCTTCTCGAAGCGGGCGACGCGTCCACCGGTGTCGAGAATCTTCTGCTTGCCGGTGTAGAAGGGGTGGCACGCAGAGCACACGTCGGCACGGAGGGTGCCCTCGGTGGCCGTGCTGCGGGTCGTGAACGAGTTGCCACAGGTGCAGGTGACCTGAGTCTGGACGTACTCGGGGTGGATGCCTTGCTTCATGATGTCCTCTCGGCGGTCGCTGGGTCGTGCTGCGGGTTGCGGCGCGTGAACCAGAACCAAGGAGTGATTGTGCCAGTTGACACTCATCATAAGGAAATCGGCCACCTGTTTGTTCCCCGTGGACCACTCCCGCCCGAGGCTCAGGCCGGCAAGAGCCTCTCGATGTCGGACTTGATCTTCTCGGGCTTCGTGGCCGAGCCGTAGCGCTTGACGACATTGCCCTTGGTGTCGATCAGGAACTTGGTGAAGTTCCACTTGATCTTGGACGGTCCGACGCCACCCTTCTCCTGTTTGAGCCACTTGTAGAGCGGGTGGGCCCCGTCGCCGTTGACCTCGATCTCCGAAAACAGCGGAAACGTCACGCCGAAGTTCTTCTCGCAGAAGGTGGCGGTGGCTTCGTCGCCGTCGGGATTCTGGTGGCCGAACTGGTCGCACGGGAAGCCGGGCACCAGGAGGCCCCGGTCGACGTACTCCTGGTAGACCTCCTCCAGGCCCGAGAACTGCGGGGTGAAACCGCATTGGGTTGCGGTGTTGACGACGAGGAGCACCTTGCCCTTGTAGTCGGCGAGAAGGCGCTCGGAGCCGTCGATGGCGGTGGCAGAGAAGTCGTATGCGGTGGTCATGCGGACAAGCCTAGAGGCGCGCCACACCGCCGACCATCCGAAATGCGCGGCCGACGCACGAAGGGTGCAACCGGCTTCCCGGTTGCACCCCTCCGTGGTCGTGCGGTGAGTCAGCTGCCGTCGCTGGTGCCCTGCGGCAGTGTCTTGTTGATCTGCATCAAGAACTCCAGGTTGGTGTCGGTCTTCTTGAGCTTGTCGAGGATGAGCTCGAGGCCCTGCTGACTCTCGAGGCCCGAGAGCACCCGACGGAGCTTCCAGACGACTGCGAGCTCGTCCTTTGCCATGAGCAGCTCTTCACGACGAGTGCTCGAGGCGTCGACGTCGACGGCCGGGAAGATGCGCTTGTCGGCGAGATCGCGACGCAGGCGGAGCTCCCAGTTGCCGGTGCCCTTGAACTCCTCGAAGATCACTTCGTCCATGCGCGAGCCGGTCTCGACGAGTGCGGTGGCCAGGATGGTGAGTGAGCCGCCGTCCTCGATGTTGCGGGCAGCCCCGAAGAACTTCTTCGGCGGATACAGCGCGGAGGAGTCGACTCCGCCGGACATGATGCGTCCGCTGGCCGGTGCCGCAAGGTTGTAGGCGCGGCCGAGCCGGGTGATGCCATCGAGCAGCAGCACCACGTCGTGTCCGAGCTCGACGAGCCGCTTGGCCCTTTCGATGGCGAGCTCGGCGACCATGGTGTGATCGGTGGCCGGACGGTCGAACGTCGAGGCGATGACCTCACCCTTGACGGTGCGCTGGAAGTCGGTGACCTCCTCGGGACGCTCGTCGACGAGGACGATCATCAGGTGGCACTCGGGATTGTTCTCAGTGATGGCGTTGGCCACAGCCTGCATGATCATGGTCTTGCCGGCCTTGGGCGGCGAGACGATGAGGCCGCGCTGACCCTTGCCGATCGGGGCGACGAGGTCGATGACCCGGCCGGCCAGCCCGCCCGCCTCGCCCTCGAGGCGCAGGCGCTCCGACGGGTAGAGAGGCGTCAGCTTGGCGAACTCGACGCGCTTGTTGGCCTCGTCGATCGTCATGCCGTTGACCGACTCGATCTTGACCATCGGGTTGAACTTCTCCTTGCGCTCGCCCTCACGGGGCTGGCGCACCTGTCCGATGACGGCGTCACCGCGGCGAAGGCCCCACTTGCGGACCATCGAGAGGGAGACGTACACATCGTTCTCACTGGGGAGGTAGCCAGTGGTGCGCACGAACGCGTAGTTGTCGAGGATGTCGAGGATTCCTGCGGCCGGGACGAGGACGTCGTCGTCGGTGTAGGTCGTGTCGACGTCCATGCTGCCGCGCCCGCCAGCGCCGCCGGACTGGTTGCGGTTGCGCCCGCGACGGTTGCGACGCCGGCTGTTGCCGAACTCGTCGTCCTCGTCGAAGCTGCTTGCCGCAGCATTGTCAGTGGTGGCGTTCTGGTTGCGGTTGTTGCCTCCGCCGGCGTTCTCGTTCTGGTTGCGGTCGTTCTGGTTGCGATTGGTCTGGTTGCGGTTGTTCTGGTTGCGGTTGTTGCCGCCGCCGCCACTGTTGTCGCCGCCATTGTTCTGTTTGCGGTTGTTCTGGTTGCGGTTGCGGGTGTTCCCACCGCCTCCGCGCTGCTGGGACTCGTCACCAGCGGAGTCGTCCTCGCTCGAATCAACCTTCGGCTCGGTGCGCGCTGCCTGCTCCGCCTTGGCGGCGGCCTTGGTCCGGGCGGGAGCCTCGGCGGGCTCGTTGCGCGATGCACCCGCGGTGTCGACCTCGGGGGAATCGCCCTTCGAGGTGTCGACCTTGCTGGGCGCCGCGGCAGCAACGGCTGCCTTGGTCGAGGTGCCAGCGTCACCGCGGGCGATCTTGATGGCGTCGATGAGGGCGCCCTTGCGCATCTTGTCGGCGCCGGTGATGCCGAGCTCTCCGGCGATGACCTGAAGCTCGGCGAGCACCTTGCCGCCGAGTCCGCCCCCGGTCTTCCTGGGAGTCACCGGAACGGCTTCTGCCGCGGTGCCGGGTTCGGGAGGGATGGTGGTATCAGTCACGTGGGTTCCTTTGGAGTGAGGCCACAGGCCGACGTCCGGAATGACCGGAACATGTGAAAGCTTGCCCGAATCGGACGGACGGCTAGCTCTGGTGGCTCTGCTACTTGCTTGTCACTGTCGGGGAGTATGAACTCGACTCCGACTTCTCAACTGTAACACCCTCGCTTCGCCATGCACTCTGGTTCGGACCATGTCGCCGCCCCGGCTGGTCAGCAGACGTGGGCGCCGATCTGGTCGACGGACAGCTCGTGCGCCGACCAGCCGGCAGGGGCCCGGTCGGCGACGCCCCGGGCGAACGACAGCACGGTGGGGCCGGCCCCGGAGATGATGGTGGGCACCCCCTCGACCCTCAGCTGCTGCAACAGCTTGTACGAGTCGGGCATCGCGGTGGAGCGGTACGACTGGTGGATGCGGTCCTCGGTTGCCGAGATCAGACGCTCCGGTGCAGACGTGAGTGCGGCGATCAGCAACGCGGCGCGACCGGCGTTCAGCGCGGCATCTCGATGCGGGACCGACTCGGGCAGAAGCCCGCGGGCCTTCTCGGTCGACACTGCGCCCGGCGGAACGAACACCGTCACGTCGACTTCTGTGTGGAGGCGTTGCACCTCCGCGGCCGCACCCTCGTTCCAGGCGATGGTGAGCCCACCGAACATCGCGGCGGCGACGTTGTCCGGATGCCCCTCGAGGTCGGCCGCCAGCTGGTAGGCGGCGAGGCCGTCGAGCCTGGTGTCGCCCGCATCAACCAGCGCGCGCGCCAGCAGGATGCCTCCCACGATGGCGGCGGCCGACGAGCCGAGGCCGCGGCCGTGCGGGATCGCGTTGACGCAGGAGAGCCGGAGGCCGGCAGGGCGTTCGCCGAGCAGGTCGAACGCCGCGCGCATCGCCCGCACGACCAGGTGCCCGTCGTCGAGCGGCACTCCCCCGGAGCCCTCGCCCTCCACCTGGATCTCAAGTCCCTCGGGGATGACCTCGGCCGTGACGTCGTCGTACATCGACAACGCCAGGCCGAGCGCGTCGAAGCCCGGTCCGAGGTTGGCGCTGGAGGCGGGAGTGCGCACGGTGACCTGCCCGGACACAAATGTCATACGAGCCCGGCGACCTGCGCCGCGGCGTGCACATCGGGCTCGATGACCGAGTCGACGATCGAGTCGACGCCCGACAGCGCGGTCTCAGTGTCCTTGAGGCCGTGGCCCGTGACGGTGATGACGACGGTGGCGCCGCGCTCGACCTCGGCGGCAGAGTTCAGCAGACCGGCGACACCTGCGGCCGACGCCGGCTCGACGAACACTCCCTCACGGGACGCCAGCTCGCGCTGGGCGCTGAGGATCTGTTGGTCGGTCACGGCATGGATGCGACCGGCTGAGTCGTCGCGGGCAGCGACCGCGAGGTGCCACGACGCCGGGTTACCGATGCGGATCGCGGTGGCGAGGGTCTCGGGATGCTCGATCGGATGACCCAGGACGAACGGAGCGGCGCCTTCCGCCTGGAACCCCCACATCGCTGGGGTGTTCTGCGAGATGCCTGCCTCGGCATACTCGCGGTAGCCCAGCCAGTAGGCCGAGATGTTGCCGGCGTTGCCGACCGGCAGGACGTGCAGGTCAGGTGCTTCGCCGAGGACGTCGACGATCTCGAACGAGGCCGTCTTCTGCCCCTGGATTCGCACCGGATTGACCGAGTTGACCAGTGCGACGGGATATTGGTCGGCGAGGTCGCGCGCGACCTGCAGGCACTGGTCGAATCCACCATTCAGCTGGATGACCGTCGCGCCGCACATGACAGCCTGGGCCATCTTGCCGGCCGCGATCTTGCCGTGCGGGACAAGCACGATGGGGGTGAGCCCCGCGTGGGCGGCATAGGCGGTCATGGAGGCCGAGGTGTTGCCTGTCGACGCACACACCACGGCCTTCGCCCCTTCGCCACAGGCGACCGAGATGGCTGCGGTCATGCCGCGATCCTTGAACGAGCCGGTCGGATTGTTGCCCTCGACCTTCAGCCAGACGTCGCCGTGCACGATGCCGGAGAGCCACCCTGAGTGGACCAACGGCGTGCCGCCCTCGCCCAGCGAGATGACGGGGGTCTGCGGGGTGACGGGGAGCCATTCGCGATATTCCTCGATGACTCCTCGCCACAGGTGTGCCTGCCTGGGCATCAGAAACCTCCCTCGACGCGCATCACCGAGGTGACGTCACGCACCATGTCGAGCCCACGCAGCGACGCGACGGTGGCCGACAGCGCAGCGTCCTCGGCCTCGTGCGTCACGATGACGAGCTGTGCGTCAGAGCCGCTGCCCTCCTGCCGCACGGTCTTGATCGACACGTCGAACTCGGCGAACTGCTGGGCGACCGAGGCCAGGACCCCCGCACGGTCATCGACGTCGATCGACACGTGGTAGCGGGTGCGGGCCCGCCCCATGTCGAGCACCTCGAGCTGTGCGTGCGTCGACTCCCCCGGTCCGAACACGTCGCTGCGACGGTTACGGGCCACCGAGACGACGTCGCCGAGCACGGCGCTGGCGGTGGGTGCGCCGCCGGCTCCTGGGCCGTAGAACATCAGCTGACCGGCCGACTCACTCTCGACGTAGACCGCGTTGTAGGCGCCCCGCACGCTGGCGAGGGGGTGGGAGTCGGGGATCATCGCCGGGTGCACGCGGGCCGACACCGCTGGACCGTCGGGCGTGTCGCGCTTTTCGCAGATGGCGAGCAGCTTGACGACGCAGCCCATCTCGTTGGCCGACCGGATGTCTGCCGCACTGACGTCGGTGATGCCCTCGCGGTGCACGTCTCCGATCGTGACGCGGGTGTGGAACGCCAGCCCGGCCAGGATCGCGGCCTTCGACGCGGCGTCGAATCCTTCGATGTCTGCCGTCGGGTCGGCCTCGGCGTAACCGAGCCGCTGCGCCTCGTCGAGCGCCTCGGAGAAACCCTGACCTGTCGTGGTCATGGCGTCGAGGATGAAGTTGGTGGTGCCGTTGACGATGCCGAGCACGCGCTGCACCCTGTCGCCGGCAAGTGATTCGCGCAGCGGACGGACGATGGGAATGGCGCCGGCGACAGCTGCCTCGAAGTAGAGGTCACGCTCGGCCTTCTGAGCTGCCTCGAAGAGCGTCGCGCCATCCTCGGCGAGCAGGGCCTTGTTGGCCGTCACGACCGAGGCGCCGTTCTCGAGCGCGGAGAGGATCAGCTCGCGGGCCGGCTCGATACCACCGATGACCTCGATCACGACGTCGATGTCGCCGCGGCCCACGAGCCCCGCGGCATCTGTGGTGAACAGATCCGTCGGAACGTCGAGGTGCCGGTCGCGACCAAGGCGACGGACGGCGATGCCCACGAGCTCGAGGGGTGCGCCGACGCGCTGGGCGAGCTCGTCGGCGTCGCGCGTCAGGAGTCGCGCCACCTCGGTTCCGACGACTCCGCAGCCCAGCAGGGCGACACGGAGCGGACGACCGGGGGGCCACACAGGTGCGCTCACCTCTCAAGAGTATCGGCGCCCGCGCCCCCGTGACCCACTCCCCTAGGAGAACCGGCATCGGGAGAGCGCGCCCGCGGTACCGAAGTCGTGAGGTCATAACTCCGACCACCCCTGCCTCGTTGTCACCACCGGGGCAGCGGTCCACGCCATACCCGTAGGACACCGAGCCGCAAGCACCCAGATCGAGGACGTCGATGAATCTGTCGAGCACGCGAGTACGCCGAGCGGCCCAGATCGCCATGGGAGTGGGTGCCGTGGTCATCATCGCCACGCTCTTCTCGCTCTGGAGGGGCGGCTCGTCCGACAACCAGTCTGCGGTGGGCAACGACCCCGCAGCATTTCTGCCCTACGAGTCGGGTGGCGTCCAGTCCGACAGCGCCACCAGCAACGCTGGCAAGAACCCGCTCAAGGCAGGGCCGAAGGATCCGTTCGCGTTCTCCTTTGGAACCACCGCACTCCAGGACGTGGTCCTGAGCGCGCGCTCCGACGGTGACATCTACCTCGGCTACCTCTTCCGCGCCGACCTAGGTGGGGTCAAGGTCGTTCCTCGCTCGTTCTCCTTCAAACGCACCGTGCGAGGCCCGTCGCCCGCGGTTCTCTTCGCCGTCGAGGGCCTGTCCGGCGCCTCGTACGTCACCTGCACGATCAGCGTCAACGGCAGACAGATCAAGTCGAGCACGGTGCGGGGTGAGGGCAAGATAGCGGTCTGCCTGGGCTGAACGCCGGGTCTCAGGGTCAGACCTGACCCGCATCCGCCCCGCGACCAAAGCAGCACGGAATCAGCCCTCCAGGCGCGTCGACAACAGCAACGCCACGGCCGAGACCAGCGCAGCAAGGCCGAACATGAGCAGGTAGCCGGTCATCTCCTGGGTCGAGAGCAGGGCAGCGAAGACGACGCTGCCGAGGGCCAGCACCAGCGAGTCGACGACTGCGCCGCTGATTTGCAGCGACGCACTGTTGACACCGTGCTCGCCCGGTCTGGACTGATCGAGCAGCAGCACGGCGAGCGTCGGCGACGCCAGACCCATGCCGAGCCCCCCGATGCTCCACACCGCGGCGGCGACCACGACAGGAACGTTCGACGCCAGCGTCAGGAAGCCCGATCCGATGCCGACGAGGACGCAGAGCGAACCCAGCCGCACCCGCAGGGGCTTCGACGACAATGCCGGGACGTGCGCAGCCAACCAGGAGCCGCTGAACCACAGCACCGCGGCTGTCGTCAGGAAGAGTCCGGCCTGGGAGGGGCTGAGCCCCCGGTGCTCCACGAGCGAAAGCGGGACATATGCCTCGGCACCGACGTATCCGGCGCCCAGCGCGCTCCGGGCGATGATGACGCTCGGCAGACCGCGCCGCCCGCGCCACGTCCCGGCCGGAAGCAGGCGCGGGGCGCACGACATCACGAGAAGCAGGGACACCACGAGCTCCAGCGGCCACCAGCTCGTCGAGCGTTGTCCGGCGATGCTGATCGACAGGATGCCGGCGGCGGTCAGCACGGCCCACCAGACCCGATGACGATCGCTGACTACCGACGGCTCACCGTCCAGCCGTTGAAGCACCTGCCAGATCAGCAGCAGCGACCCGATGGCGACGGCCGGCACGCCGAGGAACACCCACCGCCATCCGAGAACCTCCGCGATGAGTCCGGCGGCTGACGGGCCCAGCAGTGCGGGCAGCACCCACGCACTCGTCATGACCGTGAAGACTCGTGGGCGAAGCTGATCCGGGAACACCTGTCCGATCACGACGTAGAGCCCGACTCCGATGAATCCCATGCCGAGTCCCTGCACTGCTCGACCGATCAGGAACACCGGCATCGTCGGCGCGAGGCCCGCGACGACCAGTCCGGCCGCGAAGATCCCGACACCCGCGCGAAGGGCCGTGCGGGGCCCGCGGCGATCCATCATCGGGCCGGCGACCGTCATGGACACCACGGCTACCGCGGTCGGGGCGGCGAACGACAGGGCGTACAGGCCGAGTCCGTCGAGATCTGCGGCAACGACCGGCATGACCGTGGCGACGGCGAGCGCCTCGAAGGCCACGAGGAAGGCCAAGGCAAAGATGCCAGCGACGACTCGGCGGTGCTCACCCGACCACAGGCTGTCGGGGTTCTGGGCAATCAGCTGCACGCGGTTCCTCCTGGGGGTCTGCCACCAGTCGACAACCTCAAGTATGGTTGAGGTCAATCGGAGGAGCCATGCCTTGACCGCAGGAATCACCCATCCACCCCTCACGCCGGGTGAGGTGGCGACGCGTGCCGGGGTGGCGGTCTCAGCCCTGCATTTCTACGAGCGCGAGGGTCTGATCGCCAGCAACCGGACGTCGGGCAACCAGCGGCGGTACCACCGCGACGTCCTCAGGCGTATCTCGTTCATCCGGGTGTCGCAGGGCCTCGGCATCAGCCTCGCAGACATCCGCACTGCGCTCGACTCCCTGCCCGACGACACCGTACCGACGAAGGCCGACTGGGCCCGCTTGTCGCGCAACTGGCGCACCGACCTCGACGCGCGCATCGACCAGCTCCAACGGCTGCGCGACAACCTCGACAGCTGCATCGGCTGCGGGTGCCTGTCGCTCAAGAGCTGTGCGCTCTACAACACGCACGACCGGCTTGCCGCCGACGGGCCCGGAGCGCGTCGGCTCCTGCGTCAGCCACTGGACCAGCCCTAGCCAGAGAGGCTGACCGCGAGGTTGATGGTGGTCGCCACGATCAGGGTGCCGAAGACGTACGACAGCAGCGCGTGCCGTAGTGCCGTCGCCCGGAACTCGCTCGTGCGCAGGTCGGTGTCGGAGATCTGGTAGGTCATGCCGAGGGAGAACGACACGTAGGCGAAGTCGATGTAGCGGGGGTCGTAGGGGTGGACGTCCGAGTTGAAGTCAATGCCGCCGACGACGTCCGTGTAGTACTGGCGCGCGTAGCGCAGCATGAACAACGTGTGGATCAGCAGCCACGACAGCGCGACGCTTCCCAGGGCCCCCGCCGCGAGCACCCCGCTCCGAGTGTTGGATGCTCCCCGTGCCTCGACGAGCAGCAGCGCGACCGCGCCGATGCTTGCAAGACTGGCCAGCAGGATCATGAACTCCGCGACACCGCGCACAGGATCTTCACGTGCGGCATGGCTCGCCGTGCCGGCACCGTCCATCCGTCCGACGACACACCAGACCCACGCGACGTAGACGAACGAGGCGGCTGCCCAGCCGACCACCAGCGCCAATGTCCAGCTGTTCTGCGCCGCGGTCATGCTCGTCGCCGCGACCCCGGCGACGAGCATGACCACGAATCGCAAGGCGTAGCGGTGGGTGATCGGCGTCGAAGACATGCGACTAACCGATGTCGAGGGCGAGCAGGTCGTCCTCGGTCTCGCGGCGCACGATGACCCGCGCCTCACCCTCGCGGACTGCCACCACCGCGGCGCGGGGAACATGGTTGTAGTTGCTCGCCAACGAGCGGCAGTAGGCGCCGGTGCCGGGCACCGCCAGTAGGTCGCCGGCCGCCACGTCGTCGGGCAGAAACTCATCCTTGACCACGATGTCACCGGACTCGCAGTGCTTGCCCACGACCCGGCTGAGGACGGCCGGGGCGTCCGACGTGCGCGACGCGAGCGTGCACGAGTAGTCGGCGCCGTAGAGGGCAGGGCGGATGTTGTCGCTCATGCCGCCGTCGACCGACACGTAGCGTCGGAAGACACCGCCGTCGAGCGAGACCGACTTGGTGGTGCCGACCTCGTACAGGGTGAAGGTCGAGGGGCCGGCGATCGCCCGGCCGGGCTCGATCGAGAGGTGAGGCACCCGGACGCCCAGCGCGGCGCACTCGTCGTTGACGATCTTGAGCATGCCGCTAGCGAGGTCGGCAGGGGTGGAGGGGTCGTCCTGTGTCGTGTAGGCGATGCCGAAACCGCCGCCGAGGTCAAGCTCGGGCAGGACGACGCCGAAGACCTTCTCGACCTCGGCATGCACCCCCAGGATCCGGCGGGCCGCGACGTCGAAACCGTCGGTGACGAAGATCTGCGAGCCGATGTGCGAGTGCAGACCGCGCAGCTCGAGCCCAGGCTCGGCGAGCACGCGACGGACGGCGTCGAGGGCGTCGCCACCGGCGATCGAGAAGCCGAACTTCTGGTCCTCGTGGGAGGTGGAGATGTACTCATGGGTGTGTGCCTCGACACCCACCGTGACCCGGATCAGGACCGAGGCGGTGACGCCCAGCTCGGCCGTGAGCTCGCGCAGCCGGGCGATCTCCTCGACGGAGTCGATGATGATGCGTCCGACGCCGACCTCGAGCGCCCGACGGAGCTCGGCGACCGACTTGTTGTTGCCGTGCATGCCGATGCGGGCCGCAGGAAACTCGGCCTTCAGCGCGACCGCCAGCTCACCGCCGGTGCACACGTCGAGGCTGAGACCCTCGTCGGCGACCCATCGAGCCGTCGCGACGCACAGGAACGCCTTGCCGGCGTAGTAGACATCGGCGGCCGGAAAGGCCTCCTTGAACGCTCGGGCGCGGCGACGGAAGTCGTCCTCGTCGACCACGTAGGTGGGTGTGCCAAACTCCTCCGCGAGGTCGATCGCCGACTCACCCGCGACCGTCAGCACACCGTCGACCTTGGACACCGACGACGCCCACAGGTGGGAAACGAGCTCGTTGGGATCTTCAGGCGTGCGCAGCCACGTCGGGCCGCGGTCGCCAGCACGGGCATGGACGGCACCGGCCTCATGGGAACGCATGTCTACATCCTCTCGGGCGCGGAGACACCCAGCAGCCCGAGCCCGTTGGCGATGACCTGGCGCGTGGCAGCGACGAGCATCAGCCGCGCGCGGTGCAGCTCGCTGGGCTGCTCGTCGCCCTTGGGCAGGACGTGTGCGACGTCGTAGAACTTGTGGAAGGCCGCGGCAGTGTCCTCGAGGTAGCGCGCGACCCGATGGGGCTCACGCAGCTCGGCGGCACGCGCCACGACGCGTGGGTAGTCGGCGAGGGCACGCAGGAGGGCGCCCTCCTGGTCGACCACGAGCAGGGACGGGTCGAATGTTTCCACGTCGATCGTGACGCCGAGATCGACGGCGTTGCGCACGATCGATGACAGGCGCGCGTGGGCGTACTGCACGTAGTAGACCGGGTTGTCGCTGTCCTGCTTGGCCCACAGGTCGAGGTCGAGGTCGATCATCGAGTCGGTGGAGTAGCGCGCGAGAGCGTAGCGGGACGCGTCGACACCGATCGCTCCGACGAGGTCCTCCAGCGTGATCACCGTGCCCGCACGCTTGCTCATGCGCAACGGCTCGCCATCGCGCACGAGGTTGACCAGCTGACCGATCAGCAGCTCGAGGTTGACCCCCGGTGTGTCTCCGAAGGCCGCGCACATCGCCAACATCCGCGACACATAGCCGTGGTGGTCGGCGCCGAGCATGATCAGGCAGCGGTCGAATCCGCGCTCACGCTTGTTGAGGTAGTAGGCGAGGTCACCGGAGATGTAGGCAGGCTGACCGTCGGACTTGATGACCACGCGATCCTTGTCGTCGCCGAAGTCAGACGTCCGCAACCAGGTGGCATCGTCCCGCTCGTACATCATCCCGAGTTCCTGCAGCCGGGCGATGGCGCGGTCGACGGCGCCGGACTCGTGCAGGTCGTTCTCGTGGAAGAACACGTCGAAGTCGACACCGAAGTCGTGCAGGCTCCTCTTGATCTCGGTGAACATCAGGTCGACACCCTCACCGCGGAATGTCTCGAGCGCGGCTGCCGCCGCCAACGTCGTCACGTCGGGATGCTTGGCGACCACGGTGCTGGCGATGTCGGAGATGTACTGGCCGCCGTAACCGTCCTCGGGAGCCTCCTCGCCGCGCGCGTCGGCAAGCAGGGACCGGGCGAACCTGTCGATCTGGACACCGTGATCGTTGAAGTAGTACTCCCGTGTGACCTCGGCACCGATGGCCGACAAGATGCGGCCGAGCGAATCGCCGACCGCTGCCCACCGGACGCCACCGATGTGGATCGGTCCGGTGGGGTTGGCGCTCACGAACTCGAGGTTGACCTTCTGCCCCGCATACAAGCTGCTCGTGCCATACGTCGTGCCGGCCGCGACGATCTGCGGGGCCAGAGCGCCCTGCGCACCGGCATCGACCCGGATGTTCAGGAATCCGGGCCCGGCGACCTCTGCGCTCGCGATGCCCTCAGCAGCGCTGAGCTCGTCGGCGAGAAGCTGCGCGAAGTCGCGGGGGTTCATGCCGGCCTGCTTGCCCAGCCGCAGGGCGATGTTGGTGGCGTAGTCACCGTGCTCCCTGACCTTCGGACGCTCGACCAGAACCTCGGTCGGCACGCCGTCCGGCAGCGCGATGGTGCCCGCCTCGCTGAGGGAGGCAAGCGCCGCGACGATCGTGGCGGAGAGCTGTTCTGGAGTCACCCCCCAACCCTATCGGTCGGTTGTGGGGGCCCGAAGAAGACCGCCAGCGCGCTCGCTGCGGCTGGAGCCGGACGAATCGGCCGCGAACGTGGACGACCCGCAGGGCTGTGTCGTTCTTCCGGAGAGGAGGACACAGGTCGAGTGGACAACTCGACGCCCTGCGGGTCGGGTGACTGCGGGATTTTCGCCGCCACCGGCCGTTGCCTTGCGGCTAGCGGACAGCCACCTCACAAGTCCAAGATCTATTCATTCCTGGAACCACCTCCTATCCGTGTGAGACAACCGTACGTCTCCCGGGGGCGTCGCTCAAGTGCTTTTTATGCTCGACTCGTCGCCGCTCCCGTACCGGCTCATGACGTCGAGCACCGTGAGGATCAGGAAGTCAGGATCGAACGGCTTGGTGACGTACGCGTCGACACCTGCCCTCAGCCCTCGTTGGATGTCGGCGGGATGGCCCTGGGTCGACACCATGACGATGGCGATGTTCCTCGTTCGCGGGTTCGCACGGATCGCCGTGACGGTCGAGACGCCGTCCATTCTGGGCATCATCACGTCGACCGTGATGGCATCGGGCATGACCAACGCCTTGCTCAGAATGTCGAGGCAGTCGACGCCGTCGACCGCCTCGTCGACCTCGAATCCGGCGAGCTCCATGTTGGTCCGGATGAGGAACCGAATCGAGGCGGTGTCGTCCACGACGAGCACTCTGGGCATGGCCATCACGGTATCGCCCGTGGGGTAGGCTCACACCGCAGTTGGCCGCATTGGCCCCCGTAGCTCAGGGGATAGAGCGCCGCCCTCCGGAGGCGGAAGCGCAGGTTCGAATCCTGCCGGGGGCACACCGCGAGACTGACGTTGCTGTTGCACCTACCCCGGCGCCCAGGATTCGGGGAGGAGGGCGCCAGCGCCCGACGGAGTCCTGCCGGGGGCACTCCGCCAGACTCACGTTCCTGCCGCACCTCCCCCGGC
>NZ_JACMOM010000040.1 GCF_014378035.1 Aeromicrobium sp.
ACCTCGATCAGACCAGGCACGACGTCTCCGTCGGGGCTGACGGGAGCAGTGTCTGTGACAGTGCCGAACTCAGTCCCGTTGCGGAGGGCACCCGTGCCCGCGTAGGTGACCCGAGTGGCTGCGGTGCTACTGATGATGTCCATGGGTGAAACAGTATCGGTGTGAGCGTGTAAACGCAACACAGCCCCGCACCTCGGGTGAGGGCGAGGCTGTGAAGGGGGGGCTCAGTAGTCCCGTGAGATCCGCATGAGAGCAGCAGTCCGACGAGGGGTGGGAAGGTCTTTGTAGCGGGCTGGGACACTGAGCAGGCTCTCTCGGACGCACGAGATGGAGCCGTTGCGCGCGGTGTAGACGTGGAGCACAGCCTCGTCACGGACAAGTTTGAGGGTGCCGCTGATCGGCCACGAAGGGGCCCAGCCGTTCTCAGCAGCAGCGGTGAGGATCTCTTCGGTAGCGGTGATGCGCTTCGTTGTCATGAGTGAAACAGTATCGGGGTGAGTGTGTAAACGCAACGCAGCCCCGCTCCTCGGTTGAGGGCGGGGCTGTGAAGGGGGGCGGAGGGTCAGGGCTTGTTGCTCCCTGCGGCGTGCTTACGGAGAGTTCCTCCCGTTGTTGGGAAGACCCATCCACCGCACGTCGCGCACTCACGACGGGCTGCGGACTCTCCGCCCTGGGGCTCGGGAGCTGACGTCCCCCACTTGACGGCGGACGTTCCTGGGCAGCGGTTGGTAGGCATGAGCAAACAGTGGCGGACTGAGCGTGTAAACGCAACGCAGCCCCGCACCTCGGGTGAGGGCGGGGCTGCTGAGGGGAGAGTCAGGGGCGGGGCTCGGTGCCCTCTTCGAGGCCACGGTTGATGTACTGCGCGAGGTCGTTGTGCATCTCGCAGAGCACGCGAGACTCTTCAGTGCGCTCAGGGTCGATCCAGCGCAGACGTTTGTTCGTGTAGAGCGTCTCCTGCTCTGCGTCCACGGCGTCGATCGCAGCGCGGGACAGGGCCTGGGCCTCGGTGCCGTAGAAGTAGGAGCGCCACCGGGCACCCTCGATGTTGGAGATCCGAGCGGACTCACGGAGTGCTGCAAGCTTGGGGGAGATCGTCTTTGCCATGAGTGAAACAGTATCGGTGCGTGCGTGTAAACGCAACACGGCCCCGCCCACCGAAGTGGACGGGGCGTGTACGCGCGGCGCTGAGGAGGTCGCCGGATCAGGGGGTGGGTTCGTCGGAGAGTGCGTGGGGCATCTCTGGGGCTTGGATGCCTTGGTCAGCCATGCGGTTTCGGAGGAGCGCGATGTAGAGCCGCGCCTCGTACTGCCAGGTGGCGAGCTTGCCGCCGAGCTGCTCGGCTCGGTCGACGCGCTCCTTGAGGTCGGCGATCTCAGCCTTGAGACTCTTGAGGCTGATCGCCTTCCATCCGTTGATGCCGACGAACACCGCGCCGATGAGAACGGCGATGGCTTCGAAGTCGAGAGTCACGCTGCTCCTTTCGGGATGTTGACGTAGGAGTCTCGGCAGGCCTTCTGCAGGAGCGCAAACACGGTCGCGAGGACCGCGGCGATGACTGGCGAGGGCGGTTGCATCGCGAGGGCGGAGAACCACAGCGCTATCGCGTAGCCGGCTGCAATAGCCTGCCCTAGAAGATGGGCGATGACGAGGCCTCGCCCGAGGAAGGTGCAGATGAGCAGAAGTACGCCGATGGAGCAGAAGCCGACCGACCAGAATGGGCCGATCTGTTCAATCTGCTGGACGATCCCGATCTGACCGGGCAGCGGTGCACGGCGCGCGTACCGGTCAGGCTCGGTGTACGCGAGGCCGAGGAGCACGAAGACGATCCCTGACCACAGGCTCATCGTCGCGCGTGGCTGGTCGGTTGCCTTCACGCGGAGATGTCCGAGCGTGTGGGCCCACGCGGGGAGTCGCAGACGCGAGAGCCCCGCGAGCACCTTCACTCCTTCACTGCGTGGCGCCCGTAGGCGTCAGCGAGAGGTGCGTTCGTCTTGACGTAGACGAGGATCGGGTTGGCGATGAGCAGAGCTGCGGTAGCGGCGACGCCGACCTTGGCGAGGGGACCGTCGGTGAAGACGGCGGCTGCGGAGGTCAGCAGTGCGACGGCGGCGGTCAGCGCGGCGACGACGGCCTTGGTGGCTTCGGGCAAGGTGTACCCGCCGGGGAGGGTCATCACGCGGCCTTCGGGACGAAGACGATCTCGGCGATCGCGGCCTTGGCGCCACGCTCAGCAGCAGCTTCGAGAGCGGCCTGGTCGGAGACGCCGCTCTGCGCCGCGGTGAGAGCTGAGACGACACCGGAGATCACGCCGAGCTGTTTGAGCACGCCGCGGTTCGGGTCGACGATCCAGTTGCGGACCTCCGAGCTGATCGTTGCGGAGCTCTGCGCGGTGCTGAGCGTGTCTCGCAAGATTCTGTCCTGGTCGGGAGTCAAGTCGTCTACCTCCGTGGGGTTGGTGGTGACGCCGGCTGCGAGCCCGAGGACGTAGTCCCATGGGAAGTTCGGGCCGGGGTCGGTGTGGTCGCCGTCGCCGGTGGCGCGGGCGTAGTCGCCGTGTCCGATGACGCCGGCGACGTGGTTGCGAATCTCCGCGTCGCTGGGACGCCGGAGGGGGATGCCGCGACGCCGCGCAATCTCGGAGATACGCGCGGCGAGGGTGCGGAGCATGAAATCGTGTGAGAGCCACTCGGCTCGGGACCACTCGGCGAAGCCCGTCGTGCAGAGGTGGACGCCGAAGGCGTTGGCTCCGAGGGCCGACCATGACTGCGAGGACTCATAGATCGTGAGCGTCTCGGAGTCGTCGTCAAAGAGGTAATGGTATCCGACGGCGGAGGAAGATCGGCTTGTGAAGGAAGCGAGGCTCTCGTCAGTCCTTGCACCTTGAGCAGTGTGAATGAGAATCCAGAAAGGGTTTCTCAGAGCAGGTCCGTTGTTCGGTGAAAGAACGGTTCGCACGCTGCCTCCTTACTTGGTGTAGGTGATTCTCAGTCGCGGTCGGTTGCCGGCGGAAGCGCCATTGTCGGCGAAGCGTCCGAAGTATTCGCCGCCAGTGCTGGGGCCGGGGCCGGTGACAACACCGCGGTAGCTGCCGGTGCGCCAGTTGTCGGCTGCGTATCCGGTGAGGTCTACCCATTTTCCGGTTGATCGGGCCCATCCGCCGACGCGGAGCTGGTCGGGGTTGATCGGTCCGGACCACGTTGCGGGGATGCCGGTGTGGCCGTGGAATCCGATGATGCCGGTGCCGCCGGCGTTGTTGTACCAATGCTCGGCGTGCAGGTAGACCTCAACGCGGTTGACGGTCGCACCGCTCAGTGATCCGGTGACATCGGAGAACAAGATTAGCCCGCGGGTGTTGCCGTTGTAGCCGTCGTCGCCCTGGTAGACACCGGCGTTGGACATTTGGTTTCCGGAGCCGTCGTAGGACTTGTAACCAACGGAGGCGAACTCGGTCGTGTACTGCGTCCGCACCGGCTGCGGGTTGGGTGGAGGCGCGGTTGTCGAGCCGCCGGCGGTCCCGCCGAGGGTGTTGACCTTAGCGACGTTGGGCAGGATAAGCCCCAGGTCAAGAATGGTGATTTTGACGTCCGGACCCGCAACGTGAATAGAGCCGCCGTTGATCGCCGCCGCGGACAGCACGACGCGCCTACCCCCCGCGGCAGGGTTGTACCATGTGTAGTTGATGTCTTGGCCCTCGAAGAAGCCGTCGGGCGGGGTGACATCCTTTCGGTAAATCTCGGGGATACCATAGGTGCCGCCGTCACGAAGAATGAACACTGCCCGACCGCCGGAGACAGAGCTGGCGAACTTGATGTCGGACACCAATATCTGATAAGCGTGGTTCGCTTCCGCGGTGAACGCCACCTCGAACAGGCCGTACTCGCCGACGATGTTGGGCTGCGAGATGTCGTACTGGCCGAACGCGACCCATCGGGTAGACCTGTCAAAGAAGCTGGTGAACTTCCGGCCCATGATGGTGGGCTCCTCGGTGACCGACAATCCGGCGAACGCGCCCCGACCGTTCTGGTCAATGGCGGCTAGCAGGCGTGAGCTCGCGTCGGTGATGCCGAAGTAGTCGCTCCCGTTGCCGCCGAGGCTGACCACTTGGTCGGGTTGACCGTCACCGTTGCTGTCGGGGCGGAAGACGTAGAAGCCTGTGGGGGTCATGCGCGCGTGTGTGCCGTTGGGGTCGCCGGCGATGATGGTTGTCGCCAGCACGATCACCGTTTCAAGAAGGGCCGCGGAGACGGTGCCGGTGACGATGACGTCCCGGGCGACGAGGCTTTGCGGTTGGATCGAACCGTTGCCGAGGGCGCGGGCAGCCCAACCGGTGCCCGACCACGTGTAGGCCTTGTTTCCGGCGCTGGTGTCGTACCACAGGCCTTTCATGGTGGAGGTGAGCCCGGTCGGCGGGGTGCCCTGCGCGAAGACCTGTGCGCGCCCGTCAGCCACGCCGCCGGCGATGTCGGCGGTGACGGCGGCGGCGTCGGCTACCTGCTGTGCGGTGATCGCCTTTGCCAGTGCCGCGCTGATTCCCTGGTCGGCCGCGAGCTGCCAGCTCGTGCCGATCCAGCGCAGCGTTTCGTACTGGATGACGCCGGCGGTCGTGGCACCTTCGCGAAGCCACAGGTCACCGATCGCGGGCTCTGTGCCGGCAGCGACGGGGTCGTCCTTCCCGAAGAAGATGGTGGTGCCACCGATCTTGGTTAGGTCGATGCCGACGTCGGCGGGGGTGAGGGCGGCGACCTGCACGGGCCCCACAACGACGGACGGGGCAGAGAAGCCGCCGGAGGCGGAGCGGGCGGTGAGACGGACGTAGTAGTTGGTTTCGGGGACCAGGCCGACGACGACAACCTCGCCGCCGCGCGGGCTTTCAATGGTTGCTCGCAGGGTCTCAAACAGGAGGCCGGTGAGGTCGGCGGTCAGGCTGACGTGCACCTCTACGCGCGTGAAGTCCATGGGTGCCACGGCGCCGGCGTCGGCCCACAACCCATCCCAGCGCACCATGAGCGTGCCCTGCGAGCTGGCGGCGGACGGGGCGCTGGGCGTCGGGGGCGGTGGCCCTCCGAGGGAGGTTGAGCCGTGGGTGCCGTCGTGCTGCTGGCCGGTCTGCCCGACTAGGTTCCCGTCGGCGTCGTACTCGCGGATAGCGCCGTTCTCGATAGAGCGGCGACTCATTGAGGACGTGCGCTCAACCGATGTCAGTCGTCGTTCAATCTCGGAGACCATCCGCGCAAAGCGATCCACTGATTCGGTCATTACGAGGCACCTCCGTAGAAGAATGAGTCGGATCGAGCTAGGGACAGAGAAGCGGTGTGCTCGTCGGTGAGTGACCACCCGATGACGCGGCACCACAGGTCGACGTCGCCGAGCCACGGGACGGTCGCGGAGATAAGGATGTCGTCGCCGAGCTGCCACGAGCCGATCTGAGCGTTGGGGTGGTCGATGACGCTGATCGACGTGACCTCTAGCTTGCCCATTCGGTAGCGCAGCTCTTCGGCGATGAGTGCGTCAAGTCGGCTCGTCTCGACTACGGCCTTGTCGGTGTAAACGGCGACGCGACGTAGGCGGTTATTCCTCACCGCAGTCGCGCGGTGAAGGACTGCTCGCCCTTCGCCGGCGCCGATGCCGTAGACCTCGTTCGCGAAATCGTCGCCGGTGCCGGTAAAGGCGATGACGGATGAGACGTTGTCGCCTTGCACGAAGGCAAGGTCATCTCGTCGGCGACCGACGCGGGGATACACGAAGTTGACGCGGTGACGGATGACGTCGCCGTCCCAGTAGTGGGTCTCGGTGAAGTCAAACGGCGCGAGCTTGGCGAGAGCAGAAATCTCAGTGCCGCAGTCCTTTGCCGTCCAATAGTTGAGCTCGTAGGGAGAGGCTTCGACGGTGGTTCCGGTGGCGATGACCTGGCCGGTTCTGGGGTCCAGGTTCGTACCGTCTCCGGAAAGCGCGGGTGTGCCGAGTATTGTCTTGGTCGGATCTGCGGTGACTGTGACGTTGAGGTTGGAGTCAGGAAAGGACTGAGCGTGCCGCCACAGCTCTTTGACAGCATTAGCCGGGTCAAGGTTGATCTCGCTGTACTCACCGAGGTAGGGGATACCGTTGGGGTAGGTGGTGAAGCCGGCGGCTTCGATCCGCCACTCGTCGTCGGAGAAGTTGGATGAGATGATGATTCCGCCCCAGCGGATCTCTCCGTCGGCTTCGGCGTAGATGAAAGTTCCCCACTCTTCGATCACGAGAGTAGAGCCGTCGGGGTTGCGGAGGAGCTTGTCGTCGGGTGAGATTGTGCCGGTGAGGGAGCCTGCGCCAGAGAGAGCCCAACTGAGACCGTCACGCTTTAGCGGTAGGTCCCAGTCAAGGATCTCTCCGGAAAGCGCGCGCTGAATGATGTAGCGCCACGCCATAGGTCAGGCCGCCTTTTCGAGGAACTCGACATCGTAGAGGATCTGTGTGCCGATATCTGCGCGCATTGGCCCGGTGCCGTCGATCAGTTTCGCTTGCACGTTGATGCCGTTCACGTTGCCGCGCATGTTTGGGGGAATAGGCACGGTGCTAGAGGCGACGTAACTTTTTCGCGATCCGTCGGGGACCTGCTCGTTGAAGTAGGTCTCGGCGGTCGCCACGCTGCCGAAGTTGGCGCGAATGACACCACCGACCGCGGTGTTCGCGGTGAAGAGGCCTGTCACGTCAACGCGGATCACAGCCGCAGTCGCCCACGACGGAACTGCGATGTACTGCGCCGGGGTGATTGGGAAGACGACGAAGCTGTACGAGCTCAGATCGTTGGGTGCCGGTGCACAATCCTGGCGGCTGTGCGTCCGGGACGTGCGCGGCCGAGCCACGGTGCGAAGGTCGGTAATCATGGAGTCAGTGATCGTCGCGGTCGAGGCAGGAATGTTGATGCGCGCGAGCGGGATCGCGGTGTAGCCGAGATTCAACTCAGCGACGCTCGTCGTGCCTGCTGGAACATTCGAGATGACACGAGTGAAGATGTAGGGCCCGGTCGTGGGTGTGGCAGGAGCCGCCCACGGCTCGCCGGCCATGAACGGATCTTCGACGCGAGCGACGATGAGGTCAGTACGCGAAGCGCCAGACGTGGTAGCGGCGATGCTGACGATGTCTTCGCTCGGGTTGCGGGCTGTGTATGCCTGCTGCGCGCCCCCAGAGGCACGAGAGAGGATCGAGCAGCCACCGGGCATGACGCGGACGGTTGAGCCGGGCGTAGGGCGTGCGTAGACCTTGAGGTCGGTCGCGTTGATGATGCCCTCAGCGCCGCCGAGGGCGGTGAAAGCGAGCAGCCGGGCAACTTCGGGAGTGTGCTGTGCGCCGCCGCCGACGAACCAAGGAACAGAGTCCCACATAGTGTGTCCTTACTTAGATCGAGGGGTGCGCGGACTGCCAGGAGAGTCGCGCGTGGGAAGTGCCGGTTACGTCAAGGCCGCGAAGAGCGAGCTCGTAGGAGCCCGGAGGAATAGAGGCCTTGGAGAGTCGCGTTGATGTGCGGAAGAAGTGGCCGGGGATAGACCCGATTCCGTTGAGGATCACGGTGCGCTTCCACGAGCGGGTGTCGATGACAATCGTTTCGTCGTGATTCAGAGAGTGATTCAGCTCGAAGCGGAAGAGCCCGACGACCTCGACGATAGGGTTGGTGATCGGGCCGAAGATCGTCACGACAGGCCACACGGGCAGGTCTGAGTCCACAGTGAGCCCGATAGAGCGGTCGGAGGATTCCGTTGTCGAGAGCGGAGAAGCGAGAGGCGCGATGAGACCGCCGGACGCGGAGGGGACGAAGTTGATGTAGACGTCGTTTACGGTCGCGCCGTAGAAGACATCGTCGACGCAGGCGAAGTCAGCGACCACGGTTGAGAGGCCAGACTTTGCGGAGGTCTGGTTTGGCTCGAAGCGGCGAGGGCGCCCGTAGGAGACGAGCTCGCGGCCGGCGTAGTTGCTTCGCAGCTCAGCGACCGCGCCGGGAGTGCTGCGGATCGTGTCGGCTCGCCAGGCTCGCGCGACTGCGGCGACGTTGGCCCTGACGTCGGCCTCACCGTTGCCCCGGACGCCGAGCTCGAAGGCGATCGTGTGACCACCGCGGAAGTCAGAGCCGAAGCTCACGCCGTCGGTGCGGGCCCGCGCCCCGTCAGCGACGCGAAGCTCGGAGTCGCTGACGGAGGGCGTGGTCATGTTGAAGATAGGTGTTTCGTAGGAGCCGAAGACGATCTCGGTTCCGGGGTAGGTCAGGCTCCACTCATCGGCGCGCACTAGAACCTCCTCGTCGAATCACGCGGAGCCGGTGGTTGACTTCGGTGAGCTGGTCGCGGGTGCTCGCGCCGGGTTCGGCAGCGATCGTGAGAGAACCGATGAGCGGCCCGGAAGCGCCGCCGTTGGCGACGAGCGTCTTGAACATCCGCGTCTCTTCCGGGTCGAGGACGGCTTCGGGGCGACCGGAACGGTTGACTCCGGTGTGCCCGCTCTCAAGAATCCCGCCGTTGTCGTAGAGCTTCGGGTCGAAGAGCCCGCCACTCTTGAAGCCCGGGGGAACCCAGTGGACGTGGTTGCGGTGCTCTGCCGAGGTCGCTGCGCCGTAGTTGAGCGGGCGACCGTTCTTGAGGTCAGGCCGGTCGTCGCCGATCCCGTCGTAGATGAGCTCGCGGGAGTTGGGGAACGAGTCGTGAATCCAGCGGTTCATCGCGGCGAGGTACGGGTGACCGGCTCCGCCGGCGCGACCAACCTGGCCGAGGTCGACGGCCTGGCCCTGGCCGTGATAGCCGGGGTCGCCGGGGCGGAAGCCGGAGTTGAGGTTGGCCTGCGGGAAGGCCTTGAGGACTGTCGCGAACGCGGCCTGGTAGCCGGCGCCGCTGAGGACGCCGCTGCCGGGTGCGGCAGAGGGTCCGGCGCCAGCGGCTAGGGCGCGGGCTGCGATGTCCTTGAAGAGGGCAGCGGAGGCCGCGACGACGCTCGTGACCGTGTTGTCTCGGACGGTTCCCACGTCGGCTCTGGTCGATGATCCGGTGTTGAGAGCCTTCTCGGAGAAGATGCCGCCGACCGCGTAGCCGGGGAGCTGGCCGGTCTGGTTGATCTCGTTGAGGTTGCCGAGCCCGAGCTTGCGGACGCTGTCGGCCTTGACGACGAACTCGCCGTTGGAGAGCCGCGCGTTGATCGAGTCTGAGGTGCCAGAGCCGGGGCCGAACACAGCGCCACCGCCGGCGCGGGTGAGGGTGCCACCGAGGACCTTCTGCCCGAGTGCGCTGAATCCCTCGGGATAGGTGACCTTGCCGGTCGTGTCGACGTTGACCTTGACGTCTTCGTCTTCAATCCCGGTTAGTGACTTGTTGACGTCGTCGCGGAAGGTTCGGAATCCTTCGGCGGCGGTAGTGAGCTTGTCGCCGATGCCGGGAATCCAACCGAAGGCAGAGGCGGCGGTGTCAAGGATCTTCTGCGCGAAGAGGAGAAAGACGCCGACAATGGCGGCGAGGCCAGTGAGGGTGACGGACTTGACTAGGTCCCATATTTTCATGAAAGCGCCGCGCATGAACTCTCCGAGCTTGACCATTCCCTGACCGAGTACGCCTTCAAACTTGCCGGGCAGCTCGCGGAAGAATCGGACTGCGTCAACAACGAAGTCGACGATGCGGAGAATCATATTCTTGAGGATCGTCCCGAACGTGCCGACTAGGCCGGGGCCTGCGGACATAAAGCCTTGGGTAAACCTAGAGAACATTCGTCCGATGAATCCCATAACCGGGTCGATGAGGCTCTTGAAGGTATTGAGCAGCCACCCCAGCAACTTGCCGATAATAGGGATCTTGGCCAGAATCTCTGCGATCTTGCCGATGAACTTGGCAGGCATAAAGGCGATGGAGAGAACACCCATTAGCACGAGGAACCAGTTGTCGGCGATGAAGCCGAAGAAGCTACCCATGTCAAAGGACAGGATTCCGGTGACGAGCCCGAGGAGCAGAGTGGGAACCTGCTTGCCGAGCTCTAGGGCGAGCTCTCCCCAGTTGACACTGCCGATGAGGTCCTTGAGGACGTTGAATAGTCCGTCGGCGCCGACGACGAGGCTGTCGAGGATCGCGGCGATTGCCTTGCCGATGGGACTGCCGAGGCTTGAGAAGTCGCCAGTCTCGATGCCCTTCTTGAAGGCTTCTACGATGGGGGCGCCGAAGGTCTCAAACTGAGAGACGAGTGCCGGCAGAATCGCGGAGACGTCAACCGTGATGTTGGATGAGATCGCGGAAGACAGTGCTGCGCCGAACTCTTCGGCCTTCTTCTTCACTGCGTCAAAGGTGTCTCCGGCGGTCTTCGCGAGAGTGTCGAAGCCGTCGTTGATGTCCTGTAGCGCGGTAACGATCGGGCCGCCCTGCGCGAGCGGACCAGCGGAGAAGTCTCCGGTCGTCAGGATCGTGAAGACCTGCTTCGCGGCGTCAGTGATGAGGCCGAGCT
>NZ_JACMOM010000260.1 GCF_014378035.1 Aeromicrobium sp.
CCGCCCGGGGGCCCCCCCCCGCGGTGCCCGCCCGGGGCGGGGCCGGCGCCGCCGGGGGGGCGGAGGCGACGCCCGCCCCGACGACGAACGTCCCGGCGACGGGAGCCGCCGCCGGGTCGTCAGCCTGCACCGACGTCGAGGCCTTGGCCACGGTGAGTGTCGTCGTGCCCGACCCCGGACCGAAGTCCGCATCGCCGCTGTAGGCGATCGTCAGCTCGTTCGCTCCGGCGCCGAGGCCCTCGGTGTCAACCGTGAACGACGCGGTGTCTGCGCCCGAGAGGGTCTTCTGGCCAAGCTGCGTGGCTCCCTTGGACAGCGTGACCGTGCCCGACGAGCTGCCGCCGGACCCGGTGACAGTGACGTCGACCGTGGCATCGTCACCGAACACGGCCCCCGTGCTCGCGGCCGTGACGGTCGCGGCCTTCTTGACGAGCAGCGGGATGCTCGCCTTCGTGCCGGTCGGAAACGCCGTGGTCTCGATGTTCATCGAGCCGACCTCCCCCGCGGGGAGCTGGAACGTGAACGGAGCACTGGCACCTGCCGTCACGCCCTTCGACCCGAGCCTCCTGCTCTGGCCCGCGCCGTACAGGAGCCTTGCCGACACCGAGGTGTTCTTCTGGCTTCCGAGCGACGTCAGGTCGAGCTTGGGCAGCGAGAAGGTCACGCTCGCGCCGGACCCGTAGGCGGACTTGACGCCGTTGACCTGCACCGATCGCCGGGCGTAGTCCGGCGACACCGGCCCGTTGTCGCTCAGATAGTCGACGAACGCCTGGTAGTCGACGAGACCGGAGTCGACCGACGTGCCCTCGGTGAAGGCCCGGAAGTTGTCACCGCCGGTGCCGAGGAACGCGAACGTCCCGACCTTGTACTCCGCGGCCGGGTCATAGGGGTGGCCGTTGATCGATATCGAGGTGATGCGACTGCCCTCGGGACGTGCAGGATCGAAGGTGTAGCGGACATTCTTCGACAGGCCGAGCTGCAGGTAGGACCGCGAGGGGATGGTGTTGTCCGCGGTGCGCTGCCACTGCTGCTCGAGAACCTTCCTGAACGAGGCCCCTGTCAGCGACACGGTGCTGAGGTTGTTGAAGAACGGCAGCACCGAGCTGGCCTCGGCGAACGTGATGACTCCGTCGCCGTTGGTGTCGCTCGTGCCTGCGTAGAGCAGGTCCGCCCGCAGACCACCTGGGTTGACGACGCCGATGTCGGCACCCGACGGCGAGTCGGAGATCTTGGACAGCAGGGCGTCGGCAACGAGGTTGCCGAGCGTCGACTCACTGGCACGATCGTCGCGGCCGCCGGCGTTGAAGGCGGTGGTGATGTCAGCGGTCTGCTCACCGATCGGCTCGTTGCCCTTGACGGCAGCGAACGCGAGCGCGTCGTCGACGATGGGCTTGACCGCGGCGACGCGCGGGAAGGTCGACGTGAGGACGGAGTCGGCCGCAATCGTCCGGGCCTGGTTCTTCTTGGTGTAGCTCGTGACGGTGCCGGAGGCCTTGTCGAACGTCAGCTCGATCTGACCGACGTTGCCACCGTAGTTGCCGGTCTGCAGCACGGGCCGGGTCTTGATGGGCTCGCCGGGGATGGGCGCGTCGTAGGCGTAGGCCTGGTGCGTGTGGCCCATGAAGATGGCATCGACCTTGGGGTCGGTGTTCTCCATGATCTCCTTGAAGACCGGGCTGTTGTCGATGTTCTGCTGATATGTCTTGGCGCCGTCGGGTGCACCCTCGTGGATCGAGGCCACGATGACGTCGGGCGGGTCTGCCAGCGCGTCGAGCTCGTCGACGGTGTCGTTGATCGCCTCGGTGGGGTCGGTGAAGGTGAGCCCCTGGATGCCGCCCGGGCTCACGAGCGACGACGTCTCCTCGGTGACCGCGCCGACCACGGCGACGTCCACGCCCGCCACCGTGAAGATCTTGTACTTCTCGAGGAGGGGTGAGCTGTCGGCCTTGAAGATGTTCGCCGAGAGGAACGGGAAGTCGGCAGCGTCGGAGAGCCTGCCGGTGAGGTCGTCGGCTCCCTTGTCGAGCTCGTGGTTGCCGGCCGCCGAAGCATCGAGGTCGAGCGCGTTGAGGACATCGATCGTCGGGATGTCACCCTGCGCCGCGGAGGCGAACAGCGAGGCGCTGACGTTGTCGCCTGCGGAGATGAGCAGGGAGTTGGCGTCGCCGCCGTCCTGCCGAAGCTGCTCCACGGTGCCGGCGAACTTCACGGTGTTCGCGTCGATGCGGCCGTGGAAGTCGTTGATGCCGATGAGGTTGAGGGTCACATCGTCAGCGGCATGGGCCGGAGCAACCGCCAGCAGCGGACCTCCGAGGAGGGCGGCGGTGATCACGGCGGCAAGGCGGCGGGACATGGAAATCACTGAGAAAGTCCTTCGAACAACAGAACGGTTAGCGACCCCTGTGGTCCATCCCCCGATGTCAGCGCACCGCCCCGAGGACATCTCCGGAACTCGCTGAGGCACCAGAAGACCGCGCCGCTCCACATCTGTCAACAGTTGGTTGCTGCCGAAACGGTGACAACTCGGTGAACCTCCTCTCCGCCGCAACCCGGGAGTCCCCCGGTGCCCGCCCGAGGGCATAGCCTTGACCGTCGTGGCCCCGACGACGTGGCCGCGACTCCAGGAGGAGGCCACGTGACGGGCGCCACCGCGTCATTGCGCACGATTCTCGGCGGGCTGCCGGGCGTCGACCAGGTCGGACTCGAGGCCCGTGCCGCGGGTCTCGGCACCCGGTCGATCAAGACCACGTCCAAGCAGTGGGCCATCGACCTCGCCATCTCGATGGTCGACCTCACCACGCTCGAGGGCTCCGACACCCCCGGCAAGGTGCGGGCGCTTGCGAACAAGGCCATGCACCCCGACCCCACCGACTCGACCTGCCCGTCCGCGGCCGCGGTCTGCGTCTATCCCGACATGGTCGCCGTCGCGAAGCAGACCCTCGCCACCGGCTCAGGCCGTGCTGGCACGCTCAAGGTCGCGAGCGTCGCCACGGCCTTTCCGTCCGGACGGGCCTCGCTGGAGGTCAAGCTCGCCGACGTCCGTGATGCCGTGGCCGCCGGAGCCGACGAGATCGACATGGTCATCGACCGCGGGGCGTTCCTCGCGGGCGACTTCCAGCTGGTCTTCGACGAGATCGTCGCCACCAAGGAGATGTGCGTGCGCGGCGACGGCACCCACGCCCACCTGAAGGTCATCTTCGAGACTGGTGAGCTGCAGACCTACGACAACGTCCGCAAGGCTTCGTGGCTCGCCATGATGGCCGGCGCCGACTTCATCAAGACGAGCACCGGCAAGGTGCAGCCCGCCGCGACGCTTCCCGTCACCCTCGTGATGCTCGAGGCCGTGCGGGACTTCCGGGCCGAGACCGGGCGCCAGGTGGGCGTCAAGCCGGCTGGTGGCATCCGCACCTCCAAGGACGCGATCAAGTACCTCGTCATGGTCAACGAGATCGTTGGCGACGACTGGCTCGACCCCGAGTGGTTCCGCTTCGGTGCGTCGAGCCTTCTCAACGACCTCTTGCTCCAACGCCAGAAGATGGCCACCGGCCGTTACTCCGGCCCCGACTACGTCACCCTGGACTGATCATGACTGCTGCAGGAAAGTTCGAGTACGCGCCGGCGCTTGAGTCACGCGCGATCGTCGACATCAAGAGCTCGTACGGGCTCTTCATCGGCGGAAGGATCGTCGAGGGCAAGGGTGGATCGTTCGCGTCGATCAGCCCCTCGACCGAGGAGGTTCTCGCCGAGGTCACCGAGGCGACGGCTGACGACGTCGACGCAGCGGTCAGGGCGGCGCGCAAGGCCTACGACAAGGTCTGGTCGACGATGCCCGGCAGCGAGCGGGCGAAGTACCTCTACCGCATAGCCCGCATCATGGCAGAGCGCTCGAGGGAGTTCGCGGTGCTCGAGTCGCTCGACAACGGCAAGCCCATCAAGGAGTCGCGCGACATCGACCTTCCGCTGGTCTCGCAGTGGTTCTTCTACTACGCGGGGTGGGCCGACAAGCTCGGGCATGCGGGGCTCGGTCCTGACCCTCGGGCCCTCGGCGTCTCCGGCCAGGTCATCCCCTGGAACTTCCCGATCATGATGCTGGCGTGGAAGATCGCACCCGCGCTGGCGGCGGGCAACACCGTCGTCCTCAAGCCGGCCGAGACCACTCCGCTCACGGCGCTGCTGTTCGCCGTGGTGTGCCAGCAGGCCGAGCTGCCGCCGGGCGTCGTCAACATCATCACCGGCTCTGGCACCACGGGCCAGGCACTCGTCGAGCACCCCGACGTCGACAAGGTCGCGTTCACGGGGTCGACCGAGGTCGGCAAGGCCATCGCCCGTGCTGTCGCCGGCACCCGCAAGAAGGTCACCCTCGAGCTCGGTGGCAAGGCCGCCAACATCGTGTTCGACGACGCGCCGCTCGATCAGGCCATCGAGGGCATCGTCGGCGGCATCTTCTTCAACCAGGGCCACGTCTGCTGCGCCGGGTCCCGCCTCCTGGTGCAGGAGAGCATCCACGATGAGGTGCTCGAGCGGCTCAAGCGCCGCATGACGACGTTGCGCATGGGCGACCCGCTCGACAAGAACACCGACATCGGCGCCATCAACTCCGCCGAGCAGCTCGCCCGCATCACCGCGCTGTCCGACATCGGCGACGCCGAGGGGGCCGAGCGCTGGTCCGCCCCCTGCGAGATTCCCGACGAGGGCTTCTGGTTCGCCCCGACGATCTTCACCGGCGTCACGCAGGCACATCGCATCGCCCGCGAGGAGATCTTCGGGCCGGTGCTGTCGGTGCTGACGTTCCGCACCCCCGCGGAGGCGGTCGAGAAGGCCAACAACACCCCGTACGGCCTGTCGGCGGGCGTGTGGACCGAGAAGGGCTCACTCATCCTGTCGATGGCCAGCCAGCTCCGCGCCGGAGTGGTGTGGGCCAACACGTTCAACGTCTTCGACCCGGCATCGCCCTTCGGCGGTTACAAGGAGTCCGGCTACGGCCGCGAGGGTGGCCGCCACGGCCTCGCCGCCTACCTGCAGGGAGCCAGCGCATGACCCGCATCGACGTCCGCAAGACCCACAAGCTGTACATCGGCGGAGCCTTCCCCCGCTCGGAGTCGGGCCGCACCTTCGAAGCGGTCGATGCCACCGGCGGGTTCATCGCGAACATGGCTCTTGCCTCGCGCAAGGACGGCCGCGATGCGGTGCAGGCTGCCCGCAAGGCGTTCGGCGGCTGGTCGACGCGAACGCCGTACAACCGCGGCCAGGTTGTCTACCGCATCGCTGAGGTCATGGAGGGTCGCCGAGACCAGCTCATCTCACAGCTGCGCCAGGCCGAGGGCCTCACCGAGAAGAAGGCGATCACGTACGTCGACGCCGCGATCGACCGTGTCGTCTGGTACGCCGGGTGGGCCGACAAGTACGTCCAGGCCCTCGGCAACGCCAATGCGGTGTCGGGTCCGTACTTCAACCTGTCCACCCCCGAGCCGACCGGAGTCGTCGCCATCGTGGCTCCACGCGGTCCGCTGCTCGGGCTGGTCTCCGTCATCGCTCCCGCCATCGCGACGGGCAACACCGTCGTCGTCATCGCCAGCGAGCAGCACCCCGTGCCGGCCGTGACACTGGCCGAGATCATGGCGACCTCCGACCTGCCCGGCGGGGTCGTCAACATCCTCACCGGCACGGCGGCCGAGATCGCACCGTGGCTGGCGTCGCACATGGACGTCAACGGCCTCGACCTCGCCGGCGTCGACGATCCAGACCTCGCGGTCTCTCTCGAGGTGGCCGCGGCCGACAACCTCAAGCGTGTGCTGCGCGCTCCGACCTCCGCGGTCGACTGGCTCGACGAGCCGACACTGACGCGTCTCGAAGCATTCGTCGAGACGAAGACCGTATGGCACCCCATCGGCGTCTAGTGGGCGTCGTGATCCTCGCCGGGCCGTCAGGGTCTGGCAAGTCCCATCTCGCGGCGAGGCTCGGTTGGCCGGTGCTGCGACTCGATGACTTCTACCGCGACGCCGACGCGGCAGGCATGCCCCTCTCGACGCTCGGCATCGTCGACTGGGACCACCCGTCCTCGTGGGACTCGGTCAACGCGGTGGGCGCCATCGCCGAGCTGTGCGCCTCAGGTCGGGTCGAGGTTCCCGTCTACGACATCACGACCAGCGCACGTACCGGGACGCAGACACTGGCGGCTCCCGGGGGGCGTTTCATCGCCGAGGGACTCTTCGCTCCCGTCATCGTCGACGCGTGCCGCGATGCCGGACTGCTCGATGCGGCGATCTGCCTGACCCGTCATCGCGTGCCCACGTTCGGCCTGCGACTCACCCGTGACCTCCGGGAGGGCCGCAAGCCGCCGTGGGTCCTGGTGCGTCGCGGTTGGCGGCTCATGCAGGACGAGCCCCGCATCGTCGCCGAGGCCGTCGTCCACGGCTGTGAGCCGATGACGCCCCGTCAGGCGCGGGAGCTGCTGCTCAGCTCGTCCTGACGCATCGCAAGCGTCGGCCAGTCCGAGGACGGGCTGATCGGCCACGCCAGCCCGATCAGCTCGAGGCGCGGATATTCGCCGCCGGGGAGGTTGCCGTCGATGCCGACCCCGTCAGTCGACTCGTCGCGCGTCAGCGTGCTCGACCCGGACGTGTCACGGCATCGCGGTGGTGACCCCTTCGGGCGCGCGAACATGCATGGCAGCGTCAATCAACGTCTCGGCGGCTCGCCTGGCGTGCCGGGCGAACTCCGGGTCGCCGGCGATCGCCGCGGTGGTCTGCGCACCTTCGGCGACGACGGCCAGCTGAGGTGCCAGCCACTCGGGAGCACCCGCCTCCGCCACGAGTCCGGCGACATAGTCCTGGAAACCGGCCTTGTGTGATCGGACGATCTCCGCCAGCGAGTCGGTGGTGCCGCCCATCTCCCCGAAGGAGTTGATGAAGGCGCAGCCCCGAAAGTCGTCCTCCTCGAACCACGTCCCCAAGAAGTCGAAGATCGCAAGGAGACGGTCGCGCGGCGAGCCCACCTCGTCCGTCGCGGCGGCGAGGCCGTTGACCCACATCACGTGTCGGCGGCCGAGCACCTCCTCCACGACGGCCTCCTTCGACGCGAAGATCCGATAGAGACGCTTGAGTGACACGCCCGACTCGGTCCGCAGGGCGTCCATGCCCACCGCCTGGATGCCTCGCGCGTAGAACAGCCGGTCAGCAGCCCTCACGACACGCTCGCGCGCCTTTTCGTCGGACAGGAGCACGACAACGGGTCGACCATCCATCTGGGTCATGATTCGATCCTCCCCCACCTTCGCCGTCACTGCCCGGGTACAACGGCTTGCTCCACCTGGGCTTGCGAGGAGAACGAAGGTTCTCTGCGTGTGCCTCCGCACAGAGAACGCGCGCTCTCTTCGATCAGGCGATCGGACCCGGGCACCATCACCGTCCGCACGGAGAACAGCGCCGGCGGCTCGAGCGGCAGAGCTCAGTCGCCGTGGCGACGGAGCGAGCGGGCCAGGAGCTCTCTGGCCTGCTCGCCCTGCACCAGCCCACGAGTCAGCCGATCGTTGTCTTTCAGGTCGGGGATGAAGAGTGCTCGTCCATTTATTGACGGTTCACCCGAGGACGCGCGGCGTGAGGCGAGCGACGTCAGATGATTCGCGCCGAGAAGCTCCCGTGCGTGCGCGATCGCTGACGGAGTCTCGCCGAAGACCCGCCCCTCACTGCGCAGCTTGTCGCCGATGCCGAGGGAGGCGAGGACTCCGTCGTGATGGGGAACGATCCCCGACAGCAGGACGATGATTCCGCGATGCTCGAGCTTCGTGATCGCATCACCGAGCAGCCGCGCACCGGTCGAGTCCATCGTGGTCACCCTCGACATGCGCAGGATGACGACCTTGACGTTGGCGATCTCGGGCAGCTCGAGCAGGAGACGGTGGGCGGCGGCGAAGAACAGGGGTCCGTCGAGCCGGTAGGCGACGATGTGTTCGCTGAGGAGCTCGTGCTCCTCGACCGCATAGTCACCGACCTCGAGGGGCACCTTGTCGATGCGCGCCGTTCGCGCCACCGACCGGAGGGCGAGAAGGACGGCCACGGCGACGCCCACCCCGACGGCCGTGACGAGATCGATCGCCACCGTGACGGTGAACGTCAGCCCGACGATCAGTGCGTCTGAGCGACTGGACCGCATGAGCGTGCGGATCGAACCGGCCTCGACCATCCTGATGCACGTCGCGAACAGCACCCCAGCGAGCGCCGCGAGCGGGATCTTCGAGACCAGCGGGGCCGCGGCGAAGATCACCACCAGCAGCACGAGCGAGTGCGTGATTGCGGCCATCCGAGATCGGGCGCCCGCGCGGACGTTGACGGCCGTCCGGGCGATGGCAGCCGTCGCCGGCACCCCGCCGAACACCGAAGCGGCGACATTGGCAAGCCCCTGTCCGAAGAGCTCGCGGTCCGGGTCGTGCTGCTCGTTGGCGCTCATGCCGTCGGCCACGGTGGCGCAGAGCAGGCTCTCGAGCGCGGCCAGTGCCGCAATGGCGAGCGCAGACGTCATCAGTGCCCCGACCGCACCGACGTCGATGAAGCCGAGAGAGGGGGCGGGCAGGCTGCCGGGGAGGTTGCCGAGCGGTGTCAGACCGAGGTCGGCGACCTGCGCGAGCAGCGTCACCGCCGCGATGCCCAGCAGAGAGAACGGCACACCCGGGCGCCATCGCGCGCCGATCAGCATCACCGCAACGACCGCCAGCGCGGCCAGAGGAGAGGCGATCGAAGGGTGCTGGACGTAGCGGACCACGGCGTCGACGGCGCCCGCCCACACCCGGTCGCCCGAAGCGTCCGAGACACCCAGCGCGGACGGGACCTGCTGCAGAGCGATGACGACCGCGATGCCGGCGGTGAATCCTTCGATGACCGAGACCGGCAGGAACCTGACCCAGCGACCCAGCTTCGCCACGGCCATCACGACCAGGACCAGCCCGGCCATGAACCCGACCATCAGCACAGCCGACACCCCGTACTGGTGGACGACCGGGACGAGAACCACCGTCATCGCGCCGGTGGGGCCCGAGACCTGCAGGTTCGAGCCGCCGAACACGGCGGCGACGATGCCGGCGACGACCGCGGTGGCGAGACCGGCCTGCGCTCCGAGCCCCGAGGCAACGCCAAAGGCGAGCGCGAGTGGTAGCGCGACGATCGCGACGGTGAGGCCTGCGAGCAAGTCGCGTCGGGGGTCCCTGCCGGCTGCGGCGACGTCTGCCCGCCTGGGCAGAAGGTCGATGGTGCGTGTTCGGGCTGCCAGCAGGAAGGCGGCGGCGGACGATGCCCTGGGTCTGTTCAGGTTCACACCGTGGCGACCGATTCGCGCAACTCGGCCACCATCGTGCCTCGATCGGACCACATGTCAGCCAGGATCCGGCGTCCGTAGAGGAGCAGGTTGGCCACATCGGGCGTGCTCAGCGTGTAGAACACGGCGGAACCTTCGCGCGAGGAGGTCACGAGCCCGGCCCGGCGGAGCACGGCAAGCTGCTGCGACAGGTTGGAAGACTCGACCTCGATGGAGGCGAGCAGGTCACTCACCTGGCGCGGTCCACCCTGAAGGAGCTCGAGGACCCTGATGCGGACTGGGTGACCGAGGGTACGGAAAAGCTCGGCTTTTGCCTGGTACAGAGGGACGTTTGACGTCATCTTCCACCTCGCAGCTTCGACATGATTGAATCCGTGTGATTGATGTTACCTACAATACATCAGATGAAAAACTCTTCACATGACGTAGTCTAGAGCCGATGCCCGCCGCTAGCAGAAGGAACCGATGATGGTCGCAGACAGCGTGAAGACCAACTACCGAACGAGCCACGGACCGCTCCAGCGGTGGGTCGACGAGGTGGCGAGGCTCACCGGGCCCGACCAGATCCACTGGTGCGACGGCACTCCCGAGGAGTGGGTGGCGCTCACCGACGGACTCGTTTCCGCCGGGACGTTCGTGCGCCTCGACGAGCAGAAGAAGCCCAACTCGTTCTGGTGCGCGTCCAACCCCAGCGACGTCGCCCGGGTCGAGGACCGCACCTACATCTGCAGTGTCGACGAGGCCGACAGCGGCCCGACGAACAACTGGATGGAGCCGTCGGAGATGAAGGACCTCATGACGAAGCTCTACCGGGGTTCGATGCGGGGCCGCACGATGTACGTGATCCCGTTCGTGATGGGCAGGGTCGACGCCGAGCACCCGATGTTCGGCGTCGAGATCACCGACTCCCCCTACGTCGTCGTGTCGATGACCGTCATGGCGCGCATCGGCCGCGGCGTCCTCAACGCCATCGAGGACGGCACTGTCGACTACGTGCCGGCGCTGCACTCCATCGGCGCTCCCCTGGCGGCCGGTCAGGACGATGTTGCCTGGCCGTGCAACGACACCAAGTACATCGTGCAGTTCCCCGAGGAGCGCATGATCTGGTCGTACGGATCCAGCTACGGCGGCAATGCCCTGCTCGGC
>NZ_JACMOM010000261.1 GCF_014378035.1 Aeromicrobium sp.
CGATTTGCGGGTGACAGACGTGACTGCGGGCCAGATCCCTGCCACACTCCCCAAATATCGCGAGACGATCCGCCAGCGTGGCCGCACCCCGTTGCTGATCCTGTTCATCCTCATCGCGATCGCCGGCGTGGCCGGTGGTGCTGCCATCTCGCTCAGCGCGGGTGACCCTGCCGGGGCGGGCCTCTCGGCCTTCTACGCGTTCATCCCGTTGCCACTGCTGTGGATGGCCTACTGGTGGCTCGACCGCTACGAGCCGGAGCCGCGCCGCTACAAGTTCGCCGCCTTCGTGTGGGGCGGTGTCGTTGCCGTCAGCATCGCCCTCAGCCTCCAGATCTTCATCCAGAACACCTTCAACCTCACCGACGACACCATGGCCTCGATCGTTGCACCGCTCACGGAGGAGCCGGCCAAGTGTCTGTTCCTGCTCCTGACGTTCGTGCGTTCACGTCGCGTGATCGACGGCTTCCTCGACGGACTGGTCTACGCCGGGCTCGTCGGCATCGGCTTCGCCTTCGTCGAGAACATCGGTTATTACGCGTCGAGCTATCTCGGTTCGCCCGACATGACGATCGCCGGGGCCGAGGGCGTCACGACGACATTCGTGGTCCGTGGCGTCTTCAGCCCGTTCGCCCATCCCCTCTTCACCTCTGCGTTCGGCATCGCGATTGGGTTGGCCGTCTCGCGCCGGTCGAAGCTGGCCAAGGTGTTGATCGTGATCGTCGGCCTCGCGGCGAGCGTGGGCCTGCACGGGGTGTGGAACGGCTCGCTCAGCTATGGCGGGGGGACGGGGTTCGTGCTGGCCTACCTTGCGCTCGCGGTCGTGTTGATCGCTGTGGCTGTGCTCGCCATCATCGTGCGCACCCGACAAGTGCGCATCCTCGAGCAGTCTCTCTCCTACGTCGCGCATCGCGGCTGGATACACCCGGCCGAGATCCCGTATCTCTCGCGCTTCAGCTATCGCAAGGCAGCTCGACGTTACGCCGGTGAGCACGCTGGCAAGGGCGGCCGGGCGGTCGTCAAGCGTTACCAACGACTGGCCACCGAGATGGCGTTCCTGCACCACGCGATGATGTCGGGCCGCAGCAAGCCGAGGGGGGTCGAGCGCACCTATGCACTGCTCGACGCGATGTACGCCCTGCGCCCGTCGCTGCGGTTCCCACCCGCGCTGCAGAACACCGTCCGTCACTCCTGATTGCTCTGCCGCACCCGCGGTGACGTCCATCTGGTCCTTTGTCCACTAATCTGTCCACAGACCCGCCAGCAGCTACACACCGTCGATGAGAGGAGCGCACCCGTGGCCAGTGAACACGCGTCCGCCGAGCTCGTCGCGGCCATGAGCAAGCTGCTCATCTCAGTGCGTGATGTGACGATGCGGCTCGAGACCCCCGAGGCCGAAGCGGCTCGGCGGACGCAGTCCGAGGTCGTCGACCAGCTGTCTGACTATGTCCTGCCCCGACTCGTCCAGCTCGACGCCCCACTCCTCGCGGTGGTGGGCGGATCCACCGGTGCCGGCAAGTCGACGCTGGTCAACTCGATCGTCGGACAACGGGTCACCGAGTCAGGTGTGCTCCGACCCACCACGCGCTCACCAGTCCTGGTTCACCACCCGGCCGATGCCGAGTGGTTCCGGCCAGATCGCATCCTTCCCGACCTCCCACGCACCGAGGTGTCGAGCAACGACACGTACGCCCTGCGGCTCGCGTCGTCCGACAAGATCCCACGCGGCCTCGCGATCCTCGACGCGCCCGACGTCGACTCGATCGACCAAGGCAACCGCGAGCTCGCCAGCCAGCTCCTCGCGGCCGCAGACCTGTGGCTCTTCGTGACATCAGCGGCCCGCTACGCCGACCAGGTCCCGTGGGACTACCTGCGACTGGCCGCCGAGCGCAGCACGTCAGTTGCGGTGGTGCTCGACCGCACCAGCGCGGAGGCCGTCGTGGAGGTACGTGGCCACCTGGCCCGCATGATGACGTCGCGTGGGCTCTCGGACTCCCCGCTCTTCACCGTGCCCGAGTCGGGCGTCGACGCAGACGGGCTGGTGCCCCCGGCCGCCGTGGCGCCCATCGTCGGCTGGTTGCACGAGCTGGCGGCCGACACCGGCGCGCGCGCGATGGTCGTCAACCGGACGCTCGATGGCGCGATCCGCAACAACGTCATGCGCACCCACGACATCGGCGACTCCATGGATAGCCAGATCGAGGTCGCCGAAGCGCTGTACCGCGAGGTCGACAGCGTCTACCGCTCGGCACTTGACGCTTTTGCCCTCCAGAGCACCGACGGCACGCTGGTACGGGGCGAGGTGCTCGTGCGCTGGCAGGAGTTCGTTGGTACCGGCGAGCTGCTCAAGTCCGTCGAGGAGAAGGTCACCCGTATTCGCGACCGGTTCGTCGACGGCATGACCGGCAAGCGCACCCGCTCCAAGGAGGTCGTCGACGCCATCGAGAATGGTCTTCACATGCTGCTCGTGGAGCACGCCGAGGCCGCCGCCGAGAAAGCCTCGCGTTCGTGGGCGATGACCGATGCGGGACGTGCGCTGCTCTCCAACACTCGCGGGCTCGACCGCGCGTCACGCGATTTCAGGGTCAAGGCCGAGCGGTTGGTCCACGACTGGGGCCAAGCCCTGCTCGAGCTCGTGCGAGTCGAGGGGGCCGACAAGCGCATGACTGCGAAGTTCCTTGCCTTCGGCGTCAACGGCATCGGGGTCGCACTGATGATCGTGCTTCTCTCGAAGTCCGGCGAGGACGCTGAGGCCGGTGGAACCGCGGTGCTCGGGCGCAAGCTCCTCGACGCCATCTTCGGCGAGCAGGTCGTTGACGAGCTCGTCCAGAAGGCGCGGGTCGATCTCGAGTCGAGGGCCGGCGCGCTCTTCCAGACCGAGCTGCACCGGTACGTCGACGTGCTCGACACCCCCGAAACCCTCAAGGCCGCCCAATCTGTCCTGCGCGAAGCAGCACGTCAGGCCGAATATGCTCGGCACTCAGACTTCTTGAACGGAGAATCGACGTCATGACCGCGACGGGTGAAGTCACCGAAGAAGTGTTCGGTGACGGTCCAAGCGACGTCTCGACGCGCCTCGAGGGGCTCTTTGCAGCCGTCGAGGCGAGCCGCGGCCGCATCGACGCCGAGATCCTGGCACCCGCGGAGATGCTCTCGGGGCGTGCCGCCGGACGTCTGCGCCTGTCCGGCGACCACACGATCGTCGCGCTCGCGGGCGCCACAGGTTCGGGCAAGTCCTCGCTCTTCAACTCGCTCACCGATCTCGAGCTCGCCGGCGTCGGCGTCCGTCGTCCCACGACATCGTGGGCGCTGGCCTGCGCCTGGGGTCCCGACGGTGCGCAAGGCCTGCTGGAATGGATGGGCATACCGCCACGGCACCAGGTGTCGCGCATGAGCATGCTCGATCACTCCACCGAGGACACCAAGCTCGACGGCCTCGTGCTGCTCGACCTGCCCGACCACGACTCGACCGAGGTCTCGCACCACGTCGAGATGGACCGTCTGGTCAAGTACGCCGACCTGCTGGTCTGGGTGCTCGACCCGCAGAAGTATGCCGACGCCGCGATCCACGACCGCTACATCCGTCCCATGGCGTCGTACAGCGACGTCACCCTCGTGGTCCTCAACCAGATCGACCGCATCCCGTTCGAGGAGCGCGAGCGCACGCTCGACGACGTCAAGCGCATCTTGACTGCCGAGGGTCTTCCCGACGTCTCGGTCATCGGGGTGTCCGCGACCCGTGGCGACGGCGTCGAAAACCTCAAGCGCGAGCTCGCCGCTCGCATCCGGGCGAAGTCGTCGGCCAAGGGTCGGCTGACGTCCGACATCGTCGCCGCCGCGGCTGTCATCGCACAGGTGGGCGGGTCCAGCGCCGTGCCCGGCATCAGCCCCGTCGACCGGCAGGCGCTCGACGAGGCACTGCTCGACTGCGCCGGCGTCCCACAGGTCGTCGAAGCCATCGCTGCGTCAACCAGTCGTCGTGCGGTGCTGCGTACGGGATGGCCCGTCATCCGGTGGGTGCGTCGCCAGCGCAAGGACCCGCTCGGCGATCTCGAGCTCGGCTCCGACCTGTCGATGCCCTCGCTCGCGGGGGCAGTGGTGCCGGAGGCCAGCCACATGCAGCGGGCCAACGCCGAGCTGGCGATCCGCGACCTGGCCGAGAAGGCGTCTGTCGGTCTCGAGCGCCCGTGGCGAGATGCCATCCGCGACGCCTCGAACCCTGCCGACGACGACATCATCGATGCACTCGACGAGGCCATCGACCAGACCAGCCTGGGTGTCACCAGGCCGGCGCCGTGGTGGGGCGTCGTGCAGGTGCTGCAGATCGTTGCCCTCGTCGCCATGCTGGGCGGACTCGCGTGGCTGCTCGTCGAGGGCATCGTGAGCTTGACCCCCGCCGACCTGCCCGACCTCGGTGAGGTGGGCGGGCTGCCGACAGCCGTGGCGCTTGCCGTCGGAGGGTTCGTGCTCGGCATCGTGCTCGATCTCGGGTCTCGGCTGGTGTCGGGTCTCGGCGGGCGGAGCAAGGCCAACAAGGCCGACCGTCAGCTCAGGGCTGCGATCGACGATGTCACCGAGCGCCGTGTCATTGCCCCGGTGCAGGCAGAGCTGGCGTCCTACGCGGCCTACCGCACCGGGATCCTGGCCGCACTCGGCTGAGGTGGCCGTGCGGGCAGTGTGGGTCGCTCGATAGGCTGGTCCATATGGCTGACTACGTCTTCACCCTCCGCAACGTCCGCAAGAAGCTCGGCGAGAAGCTTGTGCTCGACGACGTCACGCTGTCGTTCCTGCACGGCGCCAAGATCGGCGTCGTGGGCCCCAACGGCACCGGCAAGTCGACGCTCTTCAAGATCATGGCCGGCCTTGAGCAGCCCAACAACGGCGACGCGATCAAGGACCCCGAGGCCACGGTCGGCATCCTCCTGCAGGAGCCACCGCTGACCGAGGGCAAGACCGTCCTGGAGAACGTCGAGGAGGCCGTCTCGGTGATCAAGGGCAAGATCGACCGCTTCAACCAGATCACCGAGGAGCTCGCCGATCCTGACGCCGACTACGACACGCTGCTCCCGGAGATGGGTGAGCTGCAGACCGACCTCGACCACGCCAACGCCTGGGACCTCGACAGCCGGCTCGACCAGGCGATGGACGCCCTGCGCTGCCCGCCGCCAGAGGTCCTGGTCGACAACCTGTCCGGTGGCGAGCGCCGACGCGTCGCGCTGTGCAAGCTGCTTCTCCAGCAGCCCAGCCTGCTGCTCCTCGACGAGCCCACCAACCAC
>NZ_JACMOM010000262.1 GCF_014378035.1 Aeromicrobium sp.
ATACCACCGCTAATGCTGAAGTCCCAACTGGACTCGGTAGACGTCAGATCTGACGTGACCCTTACTTGCTGCGAGCGCGAGCGCTCACGAGCGACTGCGGGCACATCTCGCAGCCCGAGTCGTCTCAGCCTGGGATGCGATGCCGACGGAGCGCGAGGAGTGGCGCGACCATACGCTCGGATCACGACCGCGTGATGCGGACGTGATCAGAGGAGACAACATGCCGCAGCATTCATCAGCGTCCGAGGAGACGCCCGTTGCAAAGCCAGGATCCGGCCGGGACCGGCAGAGCGCGATCTACAGCGCAGGTGTCGTCGGCATCACGCCGGCAGTCCCTACGTCTTTCGCTGGCCTCGAGCGTGCGGCCCAGAAGGTCACGTCGCCGAAGGGTTGGGCGTACGTCGCCGGTGGCGCCGGGGAAGGACGCACAATGCGCAACAACCGTGCTGCCTTCGACCGGTGGGCCATCGTGCCGAGGATGGCGCACGGGGGAGCCACCCGCGACCTGTCGGTCAAGATCGTCGGCACGCAGCTGAGCTCGCCGCTGCTGCTCGCTCCTGTCGGTGCCGGGCAGCTCATCGACCCCGAAGCCGATCTCCACACCGCCAGAGCTGCCGCCAGCACCGGAGTGCCGTACGTCTTCACCAATCAGGGCGGCACTCCGATGGAGGAGGCCGCCGCGGAGATGGGCGAGACTCCGCACTGGGTGCAGCTCTACTGGAGCACCGACGAGGCTTTGGTCGACAGCCTCATCGGACGTGCCGAGGCCAGCGGTGCCGAAGCCTTAGTCATCACTCTCGACACCACCACGCTCGGTTGGCGTCCGCAGGATCTGACACTCGGCTCGCTGCCGTTCGCTCAAGGTCTCGGCATCGGTCAGTACACGTCCGACCCACGTTTCCGCGAGATCGTCGCCGACCGGATCGAGAGAGCGAAGGAAGCGGGAGTTGCCTCGGACGTGAAGGTCACCCTGCAGGCGCTCAGGTCGCTGATCTCGATCACGCGAAATCACCCTGGCAGCTTCTGGGCGAACCTGCGGTCGCCCGTGCCCAGGGCGTCAGTCGAGACGTTCCTTGACATCTACTCCAACCCGGGCCTGAGCTGGGACCACGTCGCCACCCTCCGCGGCCGCACCCGCCTGCCCGTTGTGCTCAAGGGCATCCTCCACCCCGACGATGCGCGCCGAGCCTTCGACCTCGGTGTGGACGCGATCGTCGTCTCCAACCACGGCGGACGTCAGATCGACAGCTCCATCGCCTCCCTCGACGCCCTCATCTCCGTTCGAGGCGCCGTCGGCCCAGAGCCGACGGTCCTGCTCGACAGTGGCATCCGCACCGGCGCGGACGTGTTCACGGCCCTCGCCCACGGGGCCGACGCCTGCCTCCTGGGGCGCCCATACATGTACGGTCTCGCGATCGCTGGTCAGCGGGGCGTCGAGGAGGTCATCGCCAACGTCGTCGCAGAGCTCGACCTGACGATGGCACTCACCGGCGCGACCGACGTGAAGTCCGTCTCCCGTGACTTCGTTGTACCCAACCCGACCTGGCCAGGAGTCGTTTGAAAGAGACCGACGGCTCAATGATTCTGAGGCCGATCTCGGGCAACCCCATCGACCGGCACGACGCCTGTCGGATGGTTGCCAGGATCGCGAAGGCCGCGAGAATTTTCTGGCACATCGGTCCGCATTTACTACGCCGTGCGGTGCGCACCAACGCCCTTGACGCCGGTGTCCCACTCAGCGATGCACAGATCCTGGCTCGCCATGCCGAACCCCGCACCACTCAGCACTACGACCGTGCCCGCGGAAACTTGATAGGCTCGCTGTCCACTTCCTCACCGCTTATGTCGCCGGAGTCTGAGCCCCAGGTGTCGGTGCTTCTTGCCCACAGAGGGCGCCCGAGTGCCGTTGGGGAACGAGATCCGACGGTGAGGGACATTGTTTTGTTCCCCGGTCAGACACCGGTCCTGGGGGTGTCTACTAGCGGCAAGCGATTCTCCCCACGCCAAACCATGCGGACGCCAACACGGCCCCCTGTGGTTCGTGACGCCTTCGCCATCGGCGAAGCGACAAAACCGAGATCGTCTTCGCGTTGACCGGCCTAGGTCAACTGCTCCCGGCCCGCCGCGGGTGGGCTTGGGAGAAGAGTCGCACCCTCGTCCAGGCGCGCTGGGGTTCGCTGCGGTAGACAAGGGGGTGGGCCTATTAGGTGCCCATTAGCCAAGAGGAGCAGCGCATGACCGAGACGCCGCAACAGCCCACTCCCGCACTCACCGAGAACGAGCAGAAGACCGTCCGGTCCGCCGCGCTACGCGCCGGCGCCCTTGTTGCTCAGGCGGAGCCTGGGTTCTTCGACACGTTCAAGGAGTCCTTTGCCGCGAGCAGAGCGGTCAAGGCCGCCTCGCCTGACGTGCAGAAGCTCGTCACCGGAGGCCTTCCGGAGATGCCCTCTGGCGGCAAGGACGAGGTCAGCGCACGCACCCTGGATCTCCTCAGGCAGGCTGTCGGCATTCTGACGGAGAAGGCTCCGCAGCTTGTCGAGGAGTACAAGCAGGTCGTGCTTCAGTCCGCGAAGGACGTAGCGGCCGCCGCCGACGACACGTCCCAGAAAGAGACCGCCGCCGTCGGCGAGATCGAGCGCGCCCTCGCCGGCTGATCCTGGTGCGTCACACCACCGCTGGTTCTCAATCTGCGCCGCAGATTCGTAAATCAGAATCGCGAGCTCGAACCCACCCCGTTGCCAGTCGGGTCCGGGATCCAGTGCGGACCCCGGGAGGGTCTTCGGAGGCCGAAACAATGTTTTGAGTGTTCCGGGCTCGCTTAGCCACCACCCAGTCACGCAGGTGCGTTATGCGAGGTGGTTGGCCAGAGCGTGGAGCAGGCCTCGGGTGCCTGCCTCGTGGTTCGGCCCGTCGCCCCAGAACTGTTCGAAGTAGACGCCGGGCTCGACGATGTCGAAATACGTGGCCTCGCCGCGCCAGACGGGACCATGGTGAAATGTCTTCTCGTCGATATCGCGGCCGCCGACACGGAAGTCGAACACTTACTCGCCGGGCTCGACATCGTCGCCCGCGCCCCATCAGTCCAGCTTCTGCTTTCCATGGCGAACGCGCCCTAGAAACGTTCAAGGGGCACGGGGTAGTCGCGGGTTAGGGTGAAGTCGGGGCGGGCGAGTCGGCGTTCGATCGTCACGCGTCCGTCCTATCGCGTGAAGGTGACGTGGGTCGTGCCGCTTTCGGCCACTTCCGTCGTCACCTTGTGGGTGAGGTCGAGGGCAGGAAGGTCGTCCCAAAGTCGAGTGCCTCGGCCCAGCAGAATAGGGGCGACCATGAGATGCAGGTCGTCGACCAGGCCGGCGCGCAGGAAGTCGCGGGCCGTGCTGACCCCGCCGCCTACGCGTACGTCCAGGCCGCCGGCAGTCTCGACTGCCTCGGCAAGCACGTCCTCGATCGCGGTGCTGCGGAAGTGGAAAGTCGTGCCGCCTGGCATCGGGATCGATGGACGCGGTGCGGTGTGGGTGAGGACGTAGACCGGGGTTCCGAACGGCGGCTCATCACCCCACCATCCCTTCCAGTCCGGGTTGTCGGGGTATGTGTGCAGTCCGAACATGGCGGCGCCCATGATCTCGGCGCCGATGCCCTCGAAGTGCGCGGCGGCGTAGGAGTCGTCGATGCCCTCCGTCCCGGCACCACTGGTGTCGCCGAAGACCCGCTCGTGGAACGTACGGGTCGCGGCGTACGCCTCCGTGAGGCGTCCCCAGTCCTGTCCCATCGGATTTTCGGGGGAGTGGTCGGTCGTCGAGGTGTACCCGTCCAGCGAGACGAACAGGTCGATGCGAACGCGGGTCATGTCAGGTTCCCTTCGGGGTGGTGCAGGTCAGGTGGGCGCCAAGCCGGTCGGCATGATTTTCTGCGGGGTTCGTTGCTCGCCGAGCCACAGGTGCAGGACGTCGAGGGCACCCGTTCGCAGGCTCACGGTGCGGACGCGCCCGTGCTTCTGCGACGTGACTAGTCCCGCGTCCTCGAGGACGCGGAGGTGCTGCATGAGCGACGGCAATGCCATCGAGAACGGTGCCGCGAGATCGGACACCACGGCCGGGGACTTCGCCAACCGTTCCACGACGGCTCGGCGCGTCGGATCCGCGATAGCGCGGAGCACGGCGTTGAGCTCGTCGTGATACTTAAGCACGGGCCTAACTATCACGGAGAGGTGAGTATCCGTCAACGGCTCACGCCACCGACGTGGTGGCGTCCGCTTGCGACCTA
>NZ_JACMOM010000263.1 GCF_014378035.1 Aeromicrobium sp.
CGGCCCGGCTGCCGAGGGCATCGAAGAACTCGGTCTCCATCGCGCCCGGGCAGACTGCCAAGACATGCAGGCCGGTGCCGCGGGCTTTCTCCCAGAGGGACTCGGTGAAGCTGAGGACGAAGGCCTTCGACGCGCCGTAGGTGGCGAGGTAGGGGGTCGGCTGGTGCCCGAGGAGGCTTGCAACGTTGACCAGCACGGCTTCGTCCGCTGACGTGAATGCGTGGAAGTAAATGTGGCTGAGGGGCTGGCAAGGGGATGGGCTCGGGTCGTATGCTCTGGCCCGTCGACCATCATCACTCCGTCGGCATCGGCAGCGATCAACTTGTCGGCCGGTTCGAACCCGGGACCGAGCAGTGTGAAATCTCGCGGAAGTCGTCGCGGCACCGTCCACACGTGGCGGGTACGGGCTCGTCGGTGGTGCCGGGTTCGGGTGTGCGGGCAAGGATGGAGACTGGTGAGCGGGGACCACAACCGCGGCAACGCATACCTGATATACGCTGTGTCCGACGAAAGGGGCCTCGTGGACAGTTCATCTCAATCGTCTGTCGACGCGCTCGGAAGCCCGTGGCGACGCCCCGGGGGCAGCAGCTCGGTGTCCCACCTCGGGATGACCGTTCGCGATCGCGCCGCAACGGAGCTCCGCCACCGGATCCTGCTGGGCTCGTTGGCCGCAGGCGATCGGATCGACCTGGATGGACTCGCGGCGGAGTTCGGCACAAGCCGTACGCCGATCCGCGAAGCCTGTCTCGACCTCGCGAACGACGGGCTCGTTCGGCTGGCTCCTCGCAGCGGAATCACGGTGCTCGGGATCACCAACTCGGACCTGCTCGACAACTTCGAGCTCATGGCGTCGCTCTCGGGGATGGCTGCCGGCTGGGCGGCGGAGCGAGCCGACGATGTGGAGCGGGCTCGCATGCGCTCTCTGAGCGATGCCGTGGCCGAAGCCTCTACGACTGGCGGCGATGCTGCTCTGGCCAACTTCGAGTTTCATCGCAGCGTCAACCAGTCGAGTCACGCTCCGCGCGTCACAGCCCTGATCGCCCGGGCCGCTCGGCTGTTCCCGGAGCGCCTGTCCGACGTCGTGCCGGAGCAGGTGAGCTGCAGTCTCCCGGAGCACGCAGAGATCGTCGATGCGATCGACGCGCACGACAGTCGCCTGGCGCGGTCCGTCATGGAAGGGCATTTCCGGCAGGCTGCGGATCGCCTCCGCCAGCACCTGGCCGGTCGCGTGGACGACCGCTCCGGCGGCCGTTAGATCCGGGTACGGCTCACCCCTCACTGTCCGGCGGGATCGGCGGGATCCTTTCCTTGAGGAGGATGTATGTGATATATTAGATGTAAGAGATTTGCCTTTTGGTCGTAGGCTGCCCCGTCGGTCGGCCGGAGAGGAAGCACCCATGAACCAGGCCACCACCGAGAACCGAGTGACGGGGCACCGCACCGCTGCGCTCCTTGATGCGCTCGAGCGCGCTTGGGGAAACGGCGAGGTCGACGTGCTCGACACGGTGCTCGCCGAGTCCTTCGTGCGTCACGGTCGCACCTCTCTGCAGACGCGCGACGAACTGAAGGCATCGATCATCGACATGCGACGGGCCTTCCCTGATCTCACGATGACGGTCGAGCGGGTCATCGAGGGCACGGACGAGGTCGCGCTCTACTGGACCAGCAACGGCACGCTGACTGACACCTACCTCGGACTGCCGGCCACCGGCCGGACGTACTCGGTCTCCGGTGCGACCTTTTCGCGCTTCGACGGCGACGTGGTCGCCGAGGAGTCGGTCATCTACGACCGGCGAGGCAAGTACTCGTCACTCGGGGTGCCGCTCAGTGGAGCGAACGAGGTCGATGTTGACTCGGCTGCCGGACCGGACGCGGTCCGTGCGATGCATCGCACGATGGTCACCGGCGTGACAGTCGTAGCGACGGACAGCGAGGGTGAGGCCCGCGGACTCGCGGTCAATGCGTTCGCGAGCGTGTCGCTCGAACCACCTCTCATCCTGATCTGCGTCCAGAAGAACAGCTCGACCTACTCGCACCTGATCGCGTCGAAGTACTTCGGTGTCAGCGTCTTGGCGGCCGACCAGATGGGTGTGGCCCGGGTCTTCGCGACGAAGCAGGAGCGCAAGTTCGACCAGGTCGAGTGGCACCGGGGAGAGCTCGGCGTCCCTCTTCTGGACGGTGCCACATCGACCATGGAGGTCGAGCTGCAGGACACGCTCCATGCCTCCACGCACACGATCTTCATCGGTCGGGTCAAGGCCGTCGCAGGCACCAACGCGCCCCCGCTCGTCTACACCGGCGGACAGTTCTTCGACGGTGGGCAGTTGGTCCCCGCCGAAGACCTGACTGCCTGACATCCACTCACCCCTCAACCAGGAGCCACGAACATGACCGACCTCGAGATCTACAGCTACATCAGCCCGGCGTCCTCCGGACAGTCGATCGCCGACATCACCACGAGCATGGCGGGCGTCGCCGGCCTCGACCGTGGCCTCATCGGTTACCACAGTTTCGGCCCCGACGGATTCGTCCTCGCCGGTCTCACACTGGCTGCGAACCAGGACGTGACCGTCCTGATCGCACATCGGCCCGGCGTCATGGAGCCGCCTGTCGCGGCGCGCGCACTGAGCACGTTGAGCCGCATCTCGGGTGGTCGAGTCGACGTGCACATCCTCGCCGGCGGCGCCCCGGGCGACCAGCTCCGCGAGGGTGACTACGTCGGGCACGACGACCGTTACGTGCGAGCGAGCGAGTACGTCGATGCCCTCCGCGCGATCTGGGCGGCAGAGGAGCCGGTCTCGCACACGGGCCAGTACTACACGTTCGAGGACGCCCGTCCGAACGAGATGAGGGCCGAGCCGATCCGTATCCACATGGGTGGCGCGAGCGCCGCAGCACTGGAGTTCGGTGCCTCGAAGGCTGACGTCTACATGCTCTGGGGCGAGCCCCAGGCAGACGTCCGCGCCCGGATCAAGGAGATCGAGGACAAGGCGGCCGGCTACGGGCGACCGCGACCGCGCATCAGCCTGAGCTTCCGGCTCTACCTCGGCAAGACCGAGGAAGAGGCCTGGGAGCGCGCCCGCAGCGAACCGGTTTACCAGAAGTTCATCGCCAAGGGTGGCCAGGTCTCCGAGCGGGTCCACGCCGAGGACGCTGGTCGCAACCGCCAGCTCAAGGCCGCGCAGGAGGCAGAGATCCACGACGACTGCATGTGGACGGGGGTCGTGGCCGCCATGAACGGCCTCGGCAACGCCTCCGCCCTCGTCGGCACCGAGGACCGCATCATGAAGACGCTCGCCGCGTACCGCGAGATGGGAGTCGACAGCTTCCTCATCTCGGCCGAGGGTGGCGAGTGGGACGAGTCGCTCGCACCTGTCGCGGAGAGGATGCGCCGTGAGCTCTCCTGACGTCGTCAAGCTGAGGCGTACGTCGGACGCCACCGCGATCCTGACGCTGGCCCGGCCCGATCGTCGCAACGCAATCAACAGCCAGATGGCGGCCGAGGTCGCCGACGCCGTTGCGACGATCCAGGAGTGGGGTGTCCTCGTCGCGACGCTCGACGCGGAGGGCCCAGCATTCTGTGCCGGAGTGGACCTTGCCGAACTCGAGACGGGGGGTGCTGCGCTGGACTCGATAGTCGAGTCGCTGCTCGCTGCGCCCGTGCACTGGACCGCCACGGTCCAGGGCGCCGCCCGTGGTGGTGCGTTGGCGATCCTCGCAGTCTGCCCGCGTGTCCTGGCGGGCGCTTCGTCCAGCTTCGGGCTGCCGGAGCTGTCGCAGGGATTCTTCCCGACCGACCTCATGAGCACCCAGGTCGCGAGCGTGGGCGCCCGGCAGGCTTTCGACCTCGCCTTCAGCGCGGCTCCCATCGACGCGACCCGAGCGCTGCACATCGGGCTGGTCTCCGAAGTCGTCGCCGACGACGAGCTCGACGACCACGCCACCGCACTGACGGCTGCACTGGCGACGGCGAGCCCGGATGGACTCCGAGCCGGTGTCGCCGCGTGGCAGGCGACCGCGCGCATGGCTGTGCCCCCTGCTGATTCGGACGCCTGAAGCGAGTCTCCAGCGTCGGCGTCGAGCATCGATCCGGTCGGATATCGTCCGCTGCCAGCCAAGAGGTACGTGACCGGCTGGCGGACAAGAACTCAGTCCGGCCGGTGAAGACTGCGGACCGCCAGGCGGGCGTGGTGTGCCGCGACGTCGTGAGCGGCGAGGGTGCCGTCGCGGTGGAACCACCGCCGGGTCCCGTTCGCCATCGACAGCAACGCTCTGGTCGTCAGCATCAGGTCCTCCTCCGTCGTCGTGGCGGCGTGCGCGTCGACGGCGCGCAGGAGCTCAAGGAGGGACTGCTCATGGATGTGTCGGGCCTCGACGAGCGCCTGCCACCAGGCGTCGACGGACCTCACGACGTGATGCTCCTGGCCGTAGAGGGCGGCGACGGAACTGTGCTCCAGCACCCATTCGACATGCCGGCGGATGAAGATCTCCACGGCCTCCAGTGGTCCGGGCGGCGGGGTGTCGACCTCCTCGACAACGAAGGCGTGGAGCTGTTCCTGGGTGCTGAGAAGGACCCGGAACAACAGCTGTTCCTTGGACCCGATGTAGTAGTAGAGGCTTCCCTTGAGGATGCCGGTGGCATCGGCGATGTCCTGCGTCGTGGTCCGTTCGTAGCCCTGCTCCGCGAAGAGCTGGCCGGCCGCATCCATGATGGCGGACTCGCGACGGCGCCCCTTCTCGCCGGTCGTGTGCTGGTCGCCTCGGCTCACGACGGCAGCGGTCCGGTGTACTCGACGGACTCGGACGACGCGTGACGCCACCGGTTGCCCTGCTCGAGCTCTTCCACGACGTGGGCGGTCAGGCCCAGCGAACGCGCGGCGATGACGACACCGCGGATCGAGCGCCACGGGAACCCGAGGTCGAGCAGGATCGCCGCGAGGGCCCCGGTCACGTTGGCCCGGCGCAGATTGTCCCGGCCCGTCGACTCTCCCAGCGCCGAGCCGAGCACGTCGAGCGTCTCGCAGAACCGGCCGTCGACGCCGAACGACTGCGCCAGGCCGAGCAGCTGGATCGCCCGCGGGTCGCCGCCGGTGTGCTGGGGGTGACCGAATCCGGGCACCTGTTCGCGTCGCTGCTTGCGGTCCGCCACGAGCCGGGCGCACGCCGCGGCGACGTCGGCGTCGCCGTCCGCCTCGTCGAGGATCGCGGTGAGGATCTTGCCGACCTCCTCGCCCGAGCCCCCGTGCCAGTCGGCGATGCTGAGCGTGGCGCCGGCCATGCTGGCCTGGATCGGTGTGCCGCACGAGGCAAGGGTCCTGGCGATGATGGTGGTCGGCGAGATGCCGTGGTCGGCGAGGGTCACCAGGATGGCATCCAGCATCTGACGCTCCGGCGCGGTCGGCAGGTCTCCCCGCATCAGCAGGAATGCCATGTCCGCATAGGTCACCGAACCGACGAGATCGGTCAGCCGATGGCCACGGATGATGACGTCGTCTGCGTTGACCTGTGCGATCGCGGTGCGCCAGCTCATGTCGGACATCGTGGGTCTCCTCAACTGCGCAGCCTGACGCGCCGCTCGACGATGGCCATTTTTGACCATCGTTTGAATACTAGCCGTCAGCCGTCCTACGATGTGGCTCGACCGTCGATTTCGAGGAGAACCCATGCGTAGCCCACGAGACTTCTTCCTGCCGCTGGCGATCGGCGCTCCTGAGCCGCCCCGCGTCATACCGCCTCTGGCCTCGCGGATGATCCACTTCTTCGATCCTTCGAACGCTCGCATGCTCGACAAGCTGCCGGCGCTCGCACCGACCGTGGACGTGCTCCTGGGAAATCTCGAGGACGCGGTCGAGATCGACAACAAGGAGGCCGCGCGGGCGGGGCTCGTCGAGGTGGCGCTGACCGTCGAC
>NZ_JACMOM010000264.1 GCF_014378035.1 Aeromicrobium sp.
ACGCCATGCGGTACTCGCTCAGTCGCACGTCGACCAGTACGGCAGTCGCCCCTCCGGCGGTCGCGTCCCGAACCGGTTCACAGGTCGAGGACCAGTCGTGGCGCCGCCTCGATCTGACGTAAGACAAGAGGAGAGCGGACGTCCCGCAAATCGATCGGCTCGCGAGACCACTGGATCCAGCTCGAGGCTCGCTACTGGTCGTAGACGTCGCGTCGATGTCCTAGCCGCACGACGACAACCAACAGGACGTCGTCCTTGACTGTGTAGATGATGCGGTAGTCGCCAACCCGGACACGCATGCCCGGTCGGCCCTGCAGAGCGCGGGCGCCCGGCGGCCGCGGATCCTGGGCAAGCAGCGCAATCGCGCCTTGGATGCGACGACAAACCTGAGGGTCGAGCTTGCGCAAGGAACGGGCTGCCGCCGGGCGTAGCTCGATGCGATACCCGCTCACTCCCAACCGAGGTCAGCCTTGACCTGCTCCCACGGAATGTTCGGTCCCTCCTCGACCATCGCTGCGTCGAAGGCCGCGACATCCTCGGCATCCTCAAACGCCGTCATGAGTTGCTCATAGCGCTCGGGACTTACCAGCACCCCAGCAAGGCGACCACGGCGCTGTACGAATACGGCTTCGGTTCGAGCGGTCTCCATCGCCTTGGGCAGGTGGTTGCGCGCGTCGCTGATGTTCATCGTGGCCATACCCCGAATTGTACGACTCGTACTCCGTATCGTACAGATCGTGTTCCGCTTCAAGATCCTGATCCGATGACCGTCCCCGGAAGTCGAACCCCTGGGGTTCGCAGCGACGGCTAGCCGGCCGCGGTCGTCGTCTCAACCGGGACCGGTGAGCGGCGATGGTGACCTGCGCCGACCTGTCGCCGGCGATGCGGAGAAGTTTCTCGATCTGCTGCTCACGCGCCTGGGTGAGCCTTCGCCTGCGCAGGGCCACGACGGCCGCATCGATGGACCACCCCAGACGGGGCGGCGCGAGCACCACCTGCAGCGTGCAGCCTCGGGCTAGCTCACCACGAATCAGGTGTGCGATGACCTCGTCGAGGACGAACTGCGTGTCCAGCACCAGCCGGGCAGGACACCGTCCCCGATGAACCGACGAACCCTCGGCACGGACGCGCGGGCGGCCATCGGGCCATGGCTGGTCCATAGCCCGCCGGCTCCGGGACGCCTGTCGGGACACGGTCGTCGTCATCGAGCCGCCACCTCAGTGTCGTCGCCCTCGGCGGAGGGATTCGCTGCCGTGTCGACCCCATCGCGGGAGGCGGGGCCAGCGGGCCGCCCGGGCACAGAGGGCTCGGGGGGCTGGGGCGGAACATGGTCACGAGTGGCTCGCAGACTCGCCACGACCGCGATGGTGATGCAGGCGGCGATCATGGTCAGGGAGAGCCAGATCGGGACCTTGTACACGTCGAGGAGCAGCATCTTGATGCCGACGAAGACCAAGATCGCGGCAAGGCCCGCCTTGAGATAGATGAATCGGTGAATGAGGTCGGCCAGCAGGAAGTACATCGCCCGCAGGCCGAGGATGGCGAAGGCGTTGCTGGTGAAGACCAGGAAGGGGTCCTGAGTGACGGCGAAGATCGCGGGGATGGAGTCGACGGCGAAGATGATGTCGGTGGTCTCGACCAGGACCAGCACGGTGAACAGGGGGGTGGCGACCCACTTGCCGGCCTTCTTCACCCAGAACTTCTGGCCGTGGTACTCATCCGTGCTTGGCACGTGCTTGCGGACCAGGCGCAGCACAGGGTTGCGTGAGGGGTCCATGTCGGCGTTGCGGTGGGTGAACATCTTCCAGCCGGTGAAGACCAGGAACGCGCCGAACAGGTAGAGGATCCAGGCGAAGTTGTTGATCAGCACCGAACCGCCGGCAATGAAGATCGCCCGGAACACCAAGGCGCCGAGCACGCCGTAGAAGAGCACCCGGTGCTGGTACTCCCGCGGCACGGCGAAGTAGGTGAAGATCAACGCGAAGACGAAGACGTTGTCCACGGCCAGGGACTTCTCGATCAGATATCCCGCGTAGTACTCGCCCCCGGCCCGTGCGCCGTAGGCCCACCAGATGACGCCGCCAAACGCGAGGCCGAGCGAGACCCAGATCGCTGACCAGAGCGCAGCTTCCTTGACCGAGACCACGTGCGCGGTGCGGTGGGCCAGCAGGTCGATTGCCAGCATCGCGAGAATGACGGCGAGGACCGCAGCCCAGGCCCACAGGGGAACATCCATTGAATACCTCCAGCGCGCCCACCCACTGGGTGGGGCCGTTGGAGGTCTCCCCCACCGCCCGGTCCGAAAACCGAACAGCCGACGCACCGGACCGGACAGGGCCGGCCGAAATGACGATGACGTCGTGAGCGGGGTACTCCCCTCGTGCGATACAGCATTCACGAACAATGATTCGTATGTCAAGCTGTGGGCAAGACCCCATGCAGGCTGCACCCACCACAGTCACCGTCGCAACGCGCACGAGGACCACATCCATCCAGCCTCGCTCAGCTGCGACCACCTCGACCCAGACCGGTCGCCAGTCCATCTCGACGCCGTGCAAGTGACACAGACGTGCTCAGCGGGGCACCGCCCTGCTCGTAGTCTCAAACGATGGTTCCGTCGTTGGCTCTGCTTGCCAGTCCGCTGCTCGGTGCAGCTGTCTGGGCGCCGGTGGCTCGGGTCCTCGCCGACCATGGCTGGCACACCATGATCTGCGTTGCGGCCCCGCCGATACGGACCGGGCAGGACGCACTCGACGCCTTCGTGGCGACGCTGCCGACCGAGCAGGATCTCGTTGTGGTGCCGCACAGCAACGCCGGCGTGTACGTCCCTGAACTGGTGATGCAACGTCGGGTCGTCGGTGCTGTCTTCGTTGACGCCGTGCTCCCACCGGGCCGCGGTTACGTCCCGCTTGCGCCACCGGCGTTCCTTGACCTGCTGGGCGAGAAGGTCGACGACGACGGCCTTCTCCCGGTGTGGACCAGCTGGTGGGACGAGGTCGACGTGATGGAGCTGTTTCCCGACGCCCGGACGCGCGCGCGAGTCGAAGTTGAGCAACAGCAGCTGCCGTTGTCATATTTCGAGAGCGTGCTGCCGATCCCGCAGGGCTGGGACGACATTCCTGGGGCATACCTCGCCTTCGGCGACACCTACGCCGCCGAGCGGGACCGAGCCGTGCAGCGGCGATGGCCGGTGAGCACCCTGTCGGGCGGGCACCTCCATATGCTGATCGACCCCGAGAAGGTCGCCGCCGAGTTAGTCGCCCTCATCAGAGGACTCGGTTTCGACTCGCTCACGAGCTGACACATGGCACGGAGCGAGCCGCGAGCAACGGCGTATCGCTGGGCGATGGGTCACCGGGATGCCCCGGCGCGTTGGTCTGGCGGGGGCTGGGCAGGGAGGTCTCGCCGCATGATCAGGCGTGGCATGCCGCTCGCCACGGCACCGGTGCTGCCCACGACTCGAAATCCAGCTCGGTCGAACATCGACTTGGTCCCAACGAACGCCATGGTCAGATCCATCCGACCCGGAGGGTCGACCGGATGCGCCTCTACGGCGGGCGCGCCGCGGGAGGCAGCATAGGCAACCGCACCTTCGAGCAGTGGTGCCGTCACGCCTTGTCGACGATGGCCCGAGCGGACCACGACGCACACGATGCTCCACACCGGCAGGTCATTGACGGGGCGGATGAGGCGTGAGTTGGCCAGTCGCGAGATCTCGGTGCGGGGGCCGATGTTGCACCATCCCACCGGCTCGCCGTCCCGGTAGATCACGACCCCTGGCGGATGAACCCGCTCGCACAGGGAACGCATGGCCTGCTCACGGCTCCCGCCCCCAAGCTCCTCGATCTCGCCAGCCCGTAGCCGGTGCGACAGACACCAGCAATGGTTAGCACGGCGGGTGCGGTTGATGACGTCAGCGAAGTCTTCAAAGCGGTCCAGTGTCAGCGGATGCGTCTCCCAAGTCACGGGTGCCACTCCACCACGGCCCGCCGACATAGGTGGCGGATCCCTTGCGGGACGGCCATCGTCCTGGGCGATGTGCAACCGAGCGGCACCACATGCCGTTGGCCATCACAGACGACCCATCCACTGGCCTCAACCGCTGTCGAGCGCCGCTTCGGTACAGGTCAGAACCGGCCACACCCTGCTAAGCATCAAGGCCCGGCTGGCCATGGCGCACGACAACAGCATGGTGCGCTGAGGGCCCCCGCCACCCCGCCTGAACTCGTCGATCGGCATGCCGATCCGCGGTCGCGTAGGTGAACCGTGTCCAATTCTGTCCACAATGCGGAATCAGATTCGACAGGATGAACCAATGCGCTTACCGTCCCTCGCAACGTCTGTGGCACGCGTCACAGCTTTGCGAGGAGCCCGCCGTGATCCGTTTCTCCCCCCGTCGAGCCGGTGTCTGCTCGGCGCTGGCCGCCGTCTGTCTGGCCGTCGGCCTGGCCGGTGTCGCCCCGGCTCCCGTGGGGGCTGTTGAAGCGACGGCGCCCACAACGGTAGGCGACGCGGTGATCGGCTGGGTCGAGGTTGAGGATGGCGCGATCAGCGGCGCCGCCGCCGGTCCGCCCGGCTTCAACTCCGGCGACCATGGCAACTTCTCCGGCGCCGGCTCCTACACGTTCCGCGAGACCGGGATGACCTCGACGATGAGTGTCACGGCTCCCGCGGCCGGCGTGTACCCGGTCTACGTGCGCTACGCCGCCGGGCCGCTCGGTGCCGAGGAGAACGTCACCCGCTCGATGGGGCTGCTCACCAACGGTGGCGCCCGCCAGCTGATGAGCCTGCCGATGACTAGCTTCGAGAACTGGGAGGCGTGGCGCTTCGTGCACTACGACGTCACGCTCCAGCAGGGCGCGAACACGATCTCGATCCAGTGCGATCGCGCCACCGATTTCTGCCGCCTCAACTTCGACGCGATCCAGGTCGGCGGCACCGCCCCCGACCCCTGCGTCGCGACGGCACCGACGCCCGGCTACGCGAGCCTGTACGACGGCACGTTCGCCTCCTTCGAGGGGTGGCGCAAGGCCGGTGTCGGCGGCTTCGGCCGCCAGACCGACTGCACCATCCGCAGCCTCCGTGGTCGTGGCGCCACCTGGTTCACCCAGCAGCAGGCAGCGCCGTACACGCTCGAGCTCGATTGGAAACGGATCTCGTCGAACGACGACTCGAGCGTCTACCTGGCCTCCAGCGGCCGCGGCGGCGCCGACGCCGTCGGCGGCTACACGATCCCGATCGGCGCCGACACCGGCGCGATCGTGCCGACGGGCGGCACCCTGCAGGCCGCGAATCCGACAGCTCTGGCCGCCGCGCTTCATCCGGTCGGTCAGTGGAACACCTACCGGGTGCAGCTCACGGGCGCACGCCTGGAGCTCTACCTGAACGGCACGCTGATCAACTCGATGAACCGCCCGGCCGGCGCTGCGGTGAGCGGGTTCGTCGGGCTCGAGAACCGCAGCCTGACCGATCGGGTGCACTACCGGAAGATCCAGATGAGGCCGGACGTCGAGCTGGGCCGGCTGGCGGCGCCGTTCACCCGCGCCACGCTCGCCGACGGCACGACGATCAACCCCGGCGGCGAGTCGGCGCTGGGCAACCTGGTGGCCGAGTCGCAGCGGTGGGCGACCCGCGCCGCGGGTTCCGGCGCCGCGCAGATTGCCTTCGTGGCTCCCGATGCTCTCGGTGCCGACCTGCTCGGGACTGCCGGCGGCTACCCGGCGACGGTCACCTATCAGCAGGCAGCCCTGGTGCAGCCCTCCGCCCGGACGCTGATCAACCTGAAGCTCACCGGAGCGCAGCTGAAGACCGTGCTCGAACAGCAGTGGCAGCGTACCGCCGACGGCACCGTGCCGGCCCGCCCGTTCCTGAGCCTCGGCACCTCGGCCGGGTTCACCTATACCCATGACCCCACCCAGGTAGAGGGCTCGCGGATCACCGGCATCTGGCTCAATGACGTGGCGATCGCGCCCGCGAGCAGCTACTCGGTCACGGCGAGCTCGGTGCTGGCCTCCGGTGGTGACAACTTCCGGGCCTTCGCTGCCGGCACCAGCCGGCAGGACACCGGCACCACCGGGCTCGCCGCCCTGACCGACTACGTCGGCACCGTCGCCGGCCCGACCGTCGGTGGCACGCCGCTGGCGCTCAACCTGGCCCAGCACTCGGTCGGCGTGGCCTTCCCGGGAGGTGCCCCTTCGTCGTACGTCGTCGGCGGACCGCTCGACATCGACCTGACGTCGCTGGCGAACTCGGCGCTGTCCGACCGGCAGGACACCTCGGTTCAGGTGACGCTGGATGGCCGGTCGCTCGGCTCGTTCGCAGTCGAGACAACCACCGGCACCGACCCGTACGACGAGTACGGCGCGGCCGCCGTCCGAGCCACGATCCCGTCCGACACTGCCGCGGGGCCGGCCGTCGTGGTGATCGTGGGCAACCGCAGCGGCACCACCGTGCGGCTCCCGATCACCGTCCGGCTCCAGGCCGACTCGACCACGTCGCTAATCGTCACGCCGGCCACGGTGCCGGTAAGGCGCGGTAACGCGTCGGTGTCAGTGACCGTGGCCTCCACCGGCAGCACACCGGTCGGTGATGTCAAGATCTACGTCAACGGCACGTCGATCGCCACCGCCACGCTGGTCGACGGCAGCGCCAAAGTGAGGGTCGGACCTTTCAGCACAGTCGGCAACAGGACCATCGAGGCGCGCTTCCTCGGCAGCGCGACGACCAAGCCAAGCAAGAGCCAGACCGCGACCGTGCGGGTCGACAAAGCAATACCAAAGCTGACTGTCAAGACCCAGCCCTCGAGAATCACGGCCAACAGGACCAGAGCCACGATGGTGATCGCGGTCGCGGCGCAAGGCCTCACGCCGACAGGCAAGGTGACCGTAAAGATCGGCAGGAAGACCTACGCCGGCAGCCTCACGAACGGCAAGGCGACGATCAAGCTCACCCGGTTCAAGAAGGCGGGCACAGTCCGAGCATCCGTCACCTACGTTGGTGACGCGCGCACAAAGTCGGTCTCGACCACCGCCAGGATCACGGTGAAGAAGGCCGCCCGGACGTAGCCCCTCAGTGCCGGCCCAGGCCGCGCGCGACAAGCAAATCCGACACACCTCTGGCCGACCTCGCACGGTCGCATCGCCGTGCGGTCGAGTTACCTTCTTCAACTATGCGCAAGCGCAACCGAACTCGTGCCTCGTCGTCCGCGACGACGAACAGCCCAGCAGCCGCTGGCACGTTCAGGACCGCTGCACCGGTGGACACCTTGCGCGCGACTGACCCCAGTGCTGCAACTGACGAATGTTTGGGGCACCGACTTCCCGGCAGGACCCAGCGCGTACGGCCACCAGGAGCTGTCCGTTGGAGCGATCACTCAAAGCGTGTGCGCTTCACGCGGCACTTTGGGTCGCGATGCGCGACGAACACCAGCGACGGGTCGCAAGTTCCTGCCGCCCGGCTCCACTCCCGACCTTGCTCCCAACTTTCGATGGCGACGGTCGCGCCGTTCGCGATCTGTGGTCGGGACCCACGTCGGGCCAACCGGATGCTCAACTCCGGATCGTCGCCTGGCCTCGAGCTTTGATGATGGAGGCTGAGAGCGCTTGTGAATCGATACGACAACACCGTGTCCGGTGCACTTTGCTTAGACGGTGTCAGCCTTCTGCTGGTCGACGATCGAGCGCGCCCATCCGGACGTGCTCTGCGTGAGAGATCGCTTGCTCGATCAGTTCGGCGACGTGATCGTCATACAAGCTGTAGCTGATGTTGCGGCCCGAGCGTGCGCCATCGACCAGGCCGAGGTTGCGCAGCAGTCGCAGTTGATGAGACACCGCTGACTGCTCCATGCCGACCGCTTTGGCAAGCTCGCCAACCGTTGCCGACCCGTTCTGCAGCGTGGCAAGAATCAGCAGTCTGCTCGGTGTCGCGAGCGCCTGCAGCGTCGTAGCAACCGATTTCGCGGTAGCGAGATCCATGTTCGTTGGGCCTGTGATCCGGCCGTCCACTCCGTGACCCATCGCCCCAGTATACGACATTTGTATGAACAAGAGTTCATGTGTATCGTCAAGATTTGAATGAACACCTCTTCATCTATGCCCACTAGCCGCCTTGCGAGGCCGGACAGGACACGCAATGTCAGGCACTGAGCCACTCACTGTGGTGGCACCAGCACCTCACTCCTCGCAGACCAGCCCCAATTCGAGCCGCTCGTTCGTCGCAGCACTGGGACTGCCCGAGATCCGCTGGGCAGCGCTCGCCACCGTGCTATTCGCATTCGGCGGCACCGCGCAATTAGCTGGCGCGCCGGACGGTGTCTGGTGGACGCTCTACTTGGCGTGTTACGCATCTGGCGGTTGGGAGCCGGCGCTCGCTGGTCTGCAGGCCCTACGCGCGAAGACGCTCGACGTTGACCTGCTGATGATCGTGGCCGCCGTTGTCGCTGCCTCGATCGGTCAGGTTTTCGATGGCGCGCTGCTGATCGTCATCTTCGCGACCTCAGGTGCGCTTGAAGCCTTCGCTACTCGCCGCACCGAGGACTCAGTTCAAGCGCTCCTGAACCTTGCGCCTGAGCGCGCCGTCATCGTCTCCGAACACGGGGCCGAAGAAGAGGTCGACGCGAGCACGCTTGCTGTTGGCGATCTAGTGCTCGTTCGACCGGGGGAGCGGGTCGGCGCAGACGGTGAGATTCTGGACGGGGTGAGCGAGCTCGACCAGGCGTCCATTACTGGCGAGCCGATGCCCGTCATCAGAGGTCCCGGCGACGAGGTTTTCGCTGGCACCTTGAACGGGGCAGGCGCACTCCGGCTGCGTGTCACGCGGGCCGCCGCCGACACCGTCGTGGCACGGATCGTTGCCATGGTCGAAGAAGCATCCGCCACGAAGGCCAAGACGCAGCTCTTTATCGAGAAGGTCGAGCAGCGCTACAGCATCGGTGTTGTGGTTGCCACGCTCGCGCTCTTCACGATCCCGCTCGTCTTTGGCGCCGAGTTCCAACCGACGTTGCTACGTGCGATGACGTTCATGATCGTGGCCTCGCCGTGTGCCGTGGTCCTCGCGACGATGCCGCCACTGCTTGCCACGATCGCCAACGCCGGACGCCACGGCGTCCTCGTGAAGTCTGCCGTCGCGCTCGAAGAGCTGAGCAAGGTTGACCTCGTCGCCTTCGACAAGACCGGCACGTTGACGCAAGGCACACCCCGCGTTGCCTCGATCGTCACCTTTGGCGACACGTCCGAGTCTGAGTTGCTGCGCATCGCGGCAGCAGCCGAGCGTCGAAGCGAGCACCCAGTCGGCCGTGCCATCGTGGCGGCTGCCCGTGAGCGGGATATCGGCTTCCCCGAGCCCGACGAGTTCATCTCAACACCCGGCCGCGGTGTGACGGCAAGCGTCGAGCAACGATCCGTCGACACTGGCGCCCCGACGGCGCTGCTCGCCGCTGCTGACCTCGAAGTTCACTCGGTTGTTGCTGAACTCGAAGACTCAGGCCATACCGCCATCGTGGTGCTCGTCGACGACGAGGTCATCGGGGTCGTAGCTCTCACCGACCGCGTACGGAACGGCGCGAAGGCAGCCGTGCGTGCTCTGGCCGATCTGACGGGCGCAGAACCGGTGCTCCTGACCGGAGACAACAAGGCCGCAGCCGAACGACTGGCACACAGCGTCGGCATTCACCGCGTCCAGGCTCATCTCCTTCCCGCTGACAAAGTCACAGCAGTCGAAAGACTGCGCGACGAGGGACATCAGGTTCTCTTGATCGGTGACGGCGTCAATGACGCGCCTGCGATGGCCGCAGCCCACGTCGGCGTTGCCATGGGCCGAGGCGGCTCGGACCTCGCGATGGAGACCAGTGACGTCATCCTGGTGCGCGACGACCTATCGATGCTGCCCAAGACCATCGACCTGGCGCGTCGGTCGCACCGCGTCGTGAAGGCCAACCTTGTCATCGCCGGCACCGTCATCACGACACTCGTTGCCTGGGACATCTTCGGAACCCTGCCGCTACCCCTCGGCGTTGCAGGTCACGAAGGCTCGACCATCATCGTGGCGCTCAACGGACTGCGACTGCTCAGCAAGTCGTCGTGGCAACGTGCCGCAGCATCGACCACTAGCCGAGACAGCGCGTAACACCACGTGGTCTACAAAAACGTCGACATTCCGCTCATTGTCACCGCTCGACGCGACGAAACAGCAGATCACCTGTCCCTCGTCTTTGCGCGTCCGCCGCGCTTCGACTACGACGCCGGTGACTGGATCGATCTCGCCTTCGCTGAAGAGCTATCCGGGGGAAAGACGTACTCACTATCGTCCTCGCCTACCGAGTCGGACCTCGTCATCACGTTCAAGGTCGGCCAGAGCGGCATCAAGCGGACACTGCAGACCGCGCAGCCCGGCGACCTGTACCGAATGACCGCCTATGGCAACGACTACGACTTCTCACTGCGCCAGAATCGCTCAAGCGTGCTGATCGCGGCCGGCGTCGGCGTCGCTCCGTTCAGAAGCATGATCCGCGAGATGTTCGACCGGTCCAACACCGACTCGGCGCACCTGATCTACCTGAACCGCACAGCAGACTTCCTCTTCCGCGAGGAGCTTGATCTGTGGAGCGCGCGCCTGCGTGGCGTGACGATCGACTACGTCATCACCGCTGACATGAAGGGTAAGGAGCGGCGCAGGCGACTCGCCGAGAGCGTCGACAAGGCTGCGCACTACTACTACGTCGCGGGACCACCCGCCATGATCGAAGCAACCGAAGACGTCCTGATGGACGCAGGCGTTGATCACAACAACATCCGCATCGACTCGTTCGATGGCTACTAGGCTGGGTCGACTGGTGCACTTATGCGGGTGATCGTGTCAAGGGCGGGCTATGAGGCCTCGTGGTCGAGGCGTTCGAGGAGTCCGTCGAAGATCTTCTGTCGGGCGATCTGGCCCTTGTTCTCGGCGTCGTCTCGTTGGGCTTGCAGGGTGGGTCGGAACTCGATGGTAGTGACGAAGAAGGTGCAGGATTCACAGATCGACTCGAAGTGGCAGTCGGTCTCGACGGGTGGGGCGCAGTGGCCGTTGCCGAGCATGCGGCGGTGCATCTCGCCGCGGAGTTTTCGCATCTCGCTGCCCTCGTCGTCTCGTGGGAGTTGGCGGGGCTGTCCGTAGAGCGCTTCGACTTTCTCGGTGACGTTGAAGTACTCCTCCGCGACGGTCTTGTCGGCAATCCGGGCATAGATCATCGTCATGGCGAGGGTGTTGTGACCGAGCAACGCGGCGATCGCGTCGATGCTCATGCCGCGATTGATCGCCTGGGTTGCCAGCGTGTGGCGCAGTTGGTGGGCGGTGACATGGCCGATGCCGGCCTCGTGGCTGAGTCGGCTCAGCGCGGTCGCGACGCGCAATGCGGTGATGGGACGGTTGCGTTCAAGTAGCAGCCGTTGGGACCGCAGCCCGGTGGGGCGGTGGTTGGCGATCCAGTCGTCGAGCATCTCCTTCAGCTGCGGGTGCAGCGGGATGTACCGGTCGTTGTGCAGCTTCCCGACAGGGATCCTCAGCCAGAACGCGGAGCCGATCTGGACCACGGCGTCGACGGTGAGGGCGAGCAGCTCACCCTTGCGGATGCCGGTGCGGGCCAATAGTTCGACGATGAGGCGGGACAACGGATCGGGGTCCGCGCGGGAGGTCCGCATGAGTTTGGTCGCCGCAGCGTCATCGAGGAACCGCGGCAGTGGCTTGTCGACGATAGGCAGGTCGCCGGCGAAGATCAGCGGCCGCTGCGGCGGATTCGGGTAGCCCCACTCGGTGATCCGGTCGAAGAAGCAGTGCAGGTTGATCAGCCGATTCTTGATGCTGATCCGATTCAGCGGCTTCCCGGTGTAGCGGCCGTGTTTGGCGCCGACCCAGGCCTTTAGTCCTCGATGTGCCGACGTTGCAGCTCGGCACAGGTGTCGACCTCGGGATGGGTCTGGCCCAGCCAGGTCCCGAACTCGCGGAGGTCGTGTTCGATGTGTTTAACCGTCGAGGGCCGCAGGCTCAGGTCGATCTGGGCGACGTAGCGTTGGGCCACATCGGTGAATCCCGGTGGGACCGTCGTCCAGCCGGTGACCGACACGGACGGTCGGCGTGCGGGTCGGGTGTGGTTCTCCAGCCTGCCGGCATGGAACAGGGTGAGCTGCAGCCGGTGGAAGCAGGAAGCCAGGTTGCGTCCGGAGTTCGGCATGCCGCGAGCGATGTAGGCATCGATGATCGCCGTGCGGGCGACCTCGAATGCTGTGGTGTTGATCTGTAGCGCTGGCGTGCCGGTGACCGCGGTGACCTTGGCCAAGGTGTTCCACTGCAGGGCGACGTCACGTTCTTTGGTGTCGAGCAAGGCGCAAGCGTCCGCGAACCACGTGTGCGCGTCCGGGCAGTGGCTGCGGGCGGCGTTTCCCAGGCGTAGGTCGACCCTGCCCAGCAGGTCGCCGGTGATCGTCAGCTGAGCGGTGACAAGCAACCAGGACACGAAGGACCTCGCCTTCTCGATCGCGTCGACCTGCTGTGCAAGCGACAGCTGGTGCCACCCGCCGCTCCGCTCGAGTTTGACGCAGAACGACCTGGCAGCCGCGACGGTCGACCTGCCCGTTTGGCGTCCCGCCTGTTGCATCGCCGTGACGTACTCCTCGACCTGGGTGGCGCCGTGGTCGCTGAGCGCGTGTGCAGCCGGCATCACAGGTCGCCTGCCAGTGATTGCGCGTCGATGGCCTCACACGCTCTTCGGTATTCCCCGGCGAGCCAGTCGGTGGCCAGGTGGAGGTAGATGCGCGTGGACTCGATCGAGCGGTGTCCTGCCTGGGCTTGGGTCGCCTCTAACGCCATCCCGGCCTCACGCAGCCGGGTGAAGCAGGTGTGGCGCAGCTGGTGGCAGGTCAGGTGTTCAATCCCTGCTCTGCCGCGGGCGCCGGCGACGATCTCGTCGAGCCCCGCCGATGAAAGCGGCTGGCCGCGCCGGGGGCCCTTCAAGACCACGAAGACGTGATCATCGACGGCCGACTCAGGTCGTTCGACGGCGAGGTAGGACGCCAGAGTCGTGAAGAAGCGCTGTGAGACAGGGACGATGCGCTGGTGCCCGCCCTTGCCCTCGGCGATGAACAACCTGCGTTCACCGGGACGGATGTCACCCAGACGAAGACCGAGGACCTCGCAGCGTCGTAGGCCGCCGAGCAGCATCGCGTGGACCATCGCGCGGTCGCGTCGAGTCCGGAGTGCGGCGACGAACGTGTCGACCTGGTCCGGGTCGATCACTCGCGGCAGCGTGCGCGGTGCCCGGATCAGCGGGACGCCGCGCACGGCTCGTTGGCCGGGGCGTCGCATCGCCAGTCCGCGAGGAACAGGGTTCCGCTCGACGGCGGTGTCTCCGCGAATGATCAGGTACTCATAGAGTCCCGCGATCGTTGCCAGTCGTCGCTTGATCGTGCGTGCGGACAGCCCCTGTTCGCCGTCCTCGATCCGCACAACCTTGGCACCGCGTCGGGGCTCGCGCTGGGCCTTGATGAAGGCCAACACGTCGGTCACGGTGACCTCGTCAGGGTCCTTGTCGATCACGGTGAAGAAGACCTTCAGGTCGAAGGCCGTCGCGATCACCGTGTTCGGTCGAGCCCGCGCGGTGACGAGATCCATGTAGGCATCCAGCAGCGGATGACCCAGACGGATCAGCTCACCTCCGCCAGGACGACGGGTGCGGACCAGGCGGGGTGTGAAGGCCACGGACGGGCTCCGATCGATGAGGTGACCCGTCCTCCGCGATCCCAACGACCTGGGTGCAGATCACCTGCATATCGTGACCAACCGACGCGTGCGCTCGACGCTGGGAAACGTTGCGCCCGTCGATTACAAGCAAACCCACTACGCTGCCCTCCCGGGCGAGATCGGCCCGAAGTTAGTTCCAGGTGCCGTGATCAGTCTGTTGCGCAAAGCCAACTACTTCCCAGAAGCATCTTCGCTAACGAGTAGAACGTGCTTACTTCTTGGATCCTCGTCGGCATCGTGCTCTCGATCACTGGCCACTTCTGCAGCACGACCCCCGTGCATCTCCCCGAGAGCGAACTCGAGACTGCACCCGGCGCCTACGTCGGCTACGTGCGGATCCCATGGTGCCGGAATCGGGGTGCCGCCTGCCGTCCTCGTCCCGCCGCATCACGTCGTTGCTCGGCCTGAGACACCTATTTTCAACCGACATCGAGGAATCCGACAGGGACAACAGCCCCTGAACGCGTTCCCGCAGCTCAGAGGCTGTTTTGGTGGGGCCGCCTGTCAGAATCGAACTGACGACCTAGTCTCTGAATCAGGCCATTCTCATGAGTTCCCGCGAGACCCCGCAGAGGCCTCTGACCTGCACGAACACCGGATTTCGACGTCCGGCCTAGTCTCGGCGGATCCCGCTGTTTCCTGTTCAATTATGTGAGTAAAACGTATGTGCTGCGACGAGGGCGAGCTGGTCTCGGACGACCCAGACACCACTACTCATCTACACCGCCAGCTGGAGCGACCGGCCGCTTCTGCCACGAGCCGGGCACTCGCGTGGTCCAACGAATCCGATGCTCGCTCGGCTACATGTGACAGGTCAAGGAGGGCGCCCCGCCATCGGTGAAGTCACGCCCTGGCTCTGCGCGCCGCGGATCCACCCGACGCCGGTGCGACCGAGCAGGGACGTGTCCTCGCCGTACGACTCGTAGGTGCATCGCGCGGCACCGATTGGCGCGGGATGCCCGGACGATCACCCGGATGGACCGCACCCTTGACCGGCCACTAACCCCGACCTACCCTGAACCGAACGATCGTTTAGTTACCACCAATCCAGCGCGTCCAGTCAGGGAGCCTCCATGAGCAGCGCCGTCATCGTCGACATCGTCCGCACCGCCTCCGGCAAGGGGAAGCCGGGTGGCGCCCTGCACGGCCTACACCCCGTCGACCTCCTGGCGCAGACGCTAAAGCAGATGATCGAGCGCAACGGCCTCGACCCCGCGCAGATCGACGACGTGATCGCCGGCTGCGTCAACCAGGTCGGCGACCAGGCCCTCAACATCGGTCGTACGGCGGTCCTGCGCGCGGGCTTCCCCGAGTCGGTGCCGTCGACCAGCATCGACCGCCAATGCGGGTCGTCGCAGCAGGCGGCCCACTTCGCCGCGCAGGGCGTGCTGGCCGGCGTCTATGACATCGCGATCGCGTGCGGCGTCGAGTCGATGAGCCGCGTCCCGATGGGCTCGTCGACCGCCGCCGGCGGCGACCCGTTCGGGCCGCTGGCCGCGCGCAACCCCGAGGGCCTGGCCCACCAGGGCATCGGCGCCGAGCTGATCGCCGCCCGCTGGAAGCTGACCCGCGAGGACCTCGACGCGTTCTCGGCCCGCTCGCACGAGCGCGCCGCGGCGCATGCCGCCGATGGTGCCTTCGACCGCGAGATCGTGCCGATCACCCTGCCCGACGGCTCCACCCACACGCTCGACGAGACCGTGCGCGCGAGCACGACCGCCGAGGGCCTCGCAGGCCTGCGCTCCTCGTTCCACGACGAGGGCTTGGCGGCCCGCTTCCCCGAGATCGGCTGGTCGATCACGCCCGGCAACTCCTCGCCGCTCACCGACGGCGCCTCGGCCGCGCTGATCATGAGCGAGGAACGGGCCCTCGCCCTGGGGCTCACCCCGCGGGCGCGCTTCCACACCTTCGCGGTCACCGGCTCCGACCCGCTCGTGATGCTGGACGGCGTCATCCCGGCGACCCACCAGGCCCTGAAGCGCTCGGGCCTCGGCATCGACGACATCGACGCCTACGAGGTCAACGAGGCGTTCGCCCCCGTGCCGCTCGCCTGGGCGACTGAGTTCAACGCCGATCAGTCCAGGCTCAACCCCCGCGGCGGAGCGATCGCGCTCGGGCACCCGCTAGGCGGCTCCGGCACCCGCCTGATGGCGACCCTGCTCAACCATCTCGAGGCCACCGGCGGTCGCTACGGCCTGCAGACCATGTGCGAGGGCGGCGGAATGGCCAACGCCACCATCATCGAGCGGCTCTGAGCCCCGCCGACATGGCATCGACCCCTCCCCAGGTCAGCCTCACCGTCGACGACGGCATCGCGACCGTCCGGTTCGGTCGCCCCGCGGCGCTCAACGCCTTCACCGACCAGATGGAAGTCGAGCTGATCGAGGCGTTCGACGCCTGCGACGCCAACCCGTCGGTGCGGGTCGTCGTCCTGACCGGCAGTGGCCGCGCGTTCTGTGCAGGGATGGACCTGTCCGACTCGTCGGCCGCCTTCGAGCTCTGGCGGGCTAGCCCCACCGCGCCCGCCGGGACGTCTTACGACGTGGAGGGTGATGAGCTGCCGATCCGCCGCGACGGCGGCGGCCGGGTGGTCCTGCGGATGTTCGCGCTCGACAAACCGATCATCGCCGCGATCAACGGCCCGGCCGTTGGCGTGGGCTCCACGATCACGCTGCCCTGCGACTTCCGGCTGGCGTCGGAGACGGCGAAGTTCGGCTTCGTCTTCAACCGGCGCGGATTCGTGCCCGAGTCGTGCTCGACCTGGTTCCTCCCCCGGGTCGTACCGATGCAGACCGCGCTCGACTGGGTCTACACCGGCCGGGTCTTCGGCGCCGACGAGGCGCTGGACCGTGGGCTGCTGCGCAGCGTGCACGCCCCCGACGAGCTGCTCCCCGCGGCGTACGCGCTGGCCCGCTCGATCGCCGACAGCACCGCGGCGGTCTCGACCGCCCTGACCCGCCAGATGATGTGGCGGATGCTCGGCGCCGAGCACCCGATGGTGGCCCACACCGCCGAGACGATCAGCATCAACCTGCGCGGGGTGAGCGCCGACGCCCACGACGGCATCGCCGCGTTCCTCGAGAAGAGGGCGCCCGTCTTCACCGACACCGTGCCCGCTGACCTGCCCGACGTACTCCCCCACTTCCCGGC
>NZ_JACMOM010000265.1 GCF_014378035.1 Aeromicrobium sp.
CGGGTACAAGGTCGGCAGCGGCGACGCCGCGACGAGTCGCGTGCGCCTCGACAACAACGCCTCCGGGCGCGCCCTTCGCACCATCGCCGTCGGCCGTAAGGCCTGGATGTTCGTCGGCTCCGACGACCACGCCGAGGCCGCCGGCAACCTCATGACGCTGATCGCATCCGCGCGGCTCCACGGCCTCGACCCCGAGGTCTATCTCCGCGACGTGGTTCGCGTCCTGCCATACTGGCCGCAAGGCCGCTTTCTCGAGCTGTGCCCGCGCGACTGGTCCGCGACCCGGGCTCGGCTCGATCCCACCGAGCTCGAGCGCGAGCTGGGTCCGCTCACCGTGCCCGCGCTGCCCTCGTCGGAGCAGTCGGTTGCGCGCTGAGCGGACTGCCGTCGTCACGCACCTACGCTGACATCACCCGCCCGCCCGCTGGAAGACGGGGTTCGTGCAGCGGGTACATGAACTCCCCGGCGACGCAGCAACTCGCCCAGTTCATGGTCGGCCATGCCGTTGGCGTCGAGCACGAATTGCATCCGCTCCATCGGGCTCGAGTCTTGCGGACACTTCGCCTCCGCTGCCGGCGCCTCGACCTCGTTCGGCTCTGGCTTCGTGGTCACTAGCCTGATGCTAGAGCCGCGCCTCGCAGCCAGCGCGACAACGTCGGCTGCGGGATGCCGGTCTCCCGTGACAACTCCGTCGCACCCAAGGCTCCAGGCCCGACCATGCGGCGCACCATGCGTGCGCGTACCAGCTCTGAAGACTCCATCATTGAATTCCCCTCTCGCCCCGGAAGTGGTCAGGTCGATGGGGCAACTACGCTGACACAGGGGGGTCGTGTTGGCCGGTGGCGCGCTGCCCCGGAACATCTTCTGGCAAGTCGCCGGTGCCGTGACGATCGGCGCGAGTGCGCACCTCAATGGAGTCGTCCTGAATTCCGGGGCATTCACGTCCGGCGCGAGCTCGTTGATCACGGGAAGGCTGCTCTCGCAGATGGAGATCACGATTGCAAACAGTGCGGTGGTCGAACCCGTGCCCTGGCGAAGGGATCAGCCAGCGATCTGCATGACCACCACGCCGTCGACGTGACGTAACCCGACCCGGAGCTTTATGAATCAATCGCAGTCCCATCGTGCCGTCCTGATACCCGCCGTGATCGGATTCTTCTTGGCTGCCGGCTGCGGTGCGCCCGTCACCGTCGACGCGCCGCCGATCGATGCGGCCGCGCTCGAGCTCGACAGCAGCGCCCCCTCCGACATCGCCGAGTTGGTCGTCGACGCCCGACCACTGGGGGACGTGGACCTCGGGACGGCCGGGACGTTCGCGATCCTCGCAGGCTCCGAGATCACGAACACGGGCTTCACGGTGAGCACCGGCGATGTCGGTATCAGTCCCGGCACGGCGATCACCGGGTTTCCGCCAGGCGTCGTGATGGACGGCACCGTCCACTCCGGGGATCAGGTCGCCGCAACAGCGAAGCTCGATCTCACCACTGCCTACAACAACGCCGCGAACCACAGCGGAGTCCCGATCCCACTGACCGGCGACCTCGGCGGACTCACCCTTGCACCCGGTCTCTACGTCTCGGACACGTCGATGCAGAACCTGTCGGGAGACCTCACGCTCGATGCGGGCGGTCACCCGGAATCGGTGTGGGTCTTCCAGATGGGTACGACGTTCACCTCGTTCTCGGGTCGCAACGTCATCCTGCTCGACGGCGCCCGGGGAACCAACGTGTTCTGGCAGGTCGGGTCGTCGACGGTGATCGGCACGTACTGCGAGGTGGCCGGGAATTTCCTGACGCAGACCTCCATCAGCGCTCAGACCGGCGCAACCGTGGACGGGCGCCTGCTCACGCAGGTCGGTGCCGTGACGCTCGATACCAACACCATCATCCGAACGGTTCCCATCATCATTTACTGATCCGACCGGAGCCAGCGCGCGACCCGCGTACGCGCCACCAGGGCCCCCGGTGCGCCCGGAGTCGCCGCTTGGTGACGCTCCCAGCCGGCCAGCGGGCCGTAGAACCGCTTTCTCGCCCACGAGATCGAGCGTGAGCACATCGAACGACGACGGTGCGTTCAGCGCGCGGTTCCAGCCCGGTTCCCATCAGCTCGGTCGTGGCGCGCGCA
>NZ_JACMOM010000266.1 GCF_014378035.1 Aeromicrobium sp.
GAGAAGTAGGGGTTCTCCAAGTCGGGAACCACGAGGCCCACGGTGGAACTGCGTGTCTGACGCAGGGCCCGCCCGACCAGGTTGACCTGGTAGCCCAGCCGGTCGGCGGCATCGGTGACGCGCTGCTGGATGGCGGGGTCTACGGCCCTGATGCCGCTGAGGGTTCGCGAGACGGTAGCCACCGATACCCCGGCCAGGCGTGCGACGTCAGCCATCGTGACCGAGCGGGTCGGCGGCACGCGGTCTCCTGTCGGTCGAAGGGGTCTCGGGGAACCAGTTGGCAATCGATTTCCTGTTCACTCTGGACTACGAGGTCGAGGTGTGTCTAGAGTCACACACAATCTCGGCAATCGATTACCGACAGGTTAGAGGACCCCATGACTCGATACTTCCGCTTGGCCGTCGCGGCGACCATTTCGACCCTGACGTTCGCCGCATGCAGCACCGGCAACGACGCGCCCTCGCCCGCGAAGGCCGGTGATTCCACAGGAAAGTGCGTGATCGGCATGACCCAGATCAACCAGACCGCCACCTTCTTCACCCAGATGAACGAGGGAGCCCAGGAGGCGGCCGACGCCGCAGGTTGTGACCTTCAGATTGCGAACGCCAACAATGACTCCGCGAAGCAGAACAGCGACATCGAAAACTTCGTCTCGCAGAAAGTCACTGCGCTGATCGTGGTCGCCATCGACGTCAACGGCGTGTTGCCCGCGGTCAAGCAGGCCACTAGCCAAGGCATCCGTATCGTGGCCATCGACGCCGAGCTCGACAAGGGCGCGATCGACACCTTCGTCGGAGTCGACAACGAGGCCGCAGGTGCCGAGGCCGGCCAGTGGGTCGTTGACCAGGGTCTCGCCGATGGGGCCAGCTACGGCGTGGTTGACGCCCGCAGCTCGTTCATCCAGAACCAGCGAGAGGACAGCTTCCGCAAGGTCATCGACGCTGCTGGTGCGACCTTCACCCAGGCCGTTGATGGCGCGAACGTCCAGGAGAAGGCGGCCACCGCCGCCCAGAACCTGGTTACCGCCCAGCCCGACCTCAGCTTCGTCTACACCACTGGAGAGCCCGCCAGTGTGGGCGCGGTCGCAGCCCTGGACCCCAATGGCACGACCAAGGTCATCGGGTGGGACCTCACTGCCGAGGTGATCGCCGGCATCGATAGCGGCTTGGTCACCGCAATCGTCCAGCAGGACCCCCGCCAGGAGGGTGTCGAGGCCGTCAACGAACTCGCCGCCATCCTCAAAGGCCAGGAGCCGGCCGGGTTCATCGATGTGCCCATCACCATCGTCACCGCCGAGAACGTGGACCCCTTCCGCAAGATCTTCGAGTGACTTCCCCAGCCCGGGACACCTCGTCCGCCCGTGTCGAGATGCGCGGGATCCGTAAGAGCTACGGTGCGCTCGACGTGCTTCGGGGCGTCGACTTTTCCGTGGGGCGGGGCGAAGTTGTCGGGTTGGTCGGGGACAACGGCGCGGGAAAGTCGACACTGATGAAGATGCTGGCCGGCGCGGTCGTACCCGATCAGGGAGAGATCCGCGTAGACGGCAACATCGTGACCGGCAACGGCCCACGTGCCGCACGGGCCGCCGGGATCGAGATGGTCTACCAAGACCTCGCGCTATGCAACGACGTCGATGTCGCGGGCAACCTCTTCTTGGGCCGCGAGATCTACCGTCGGTTCAGTCGCCGCCTAGACCATCAACGGATGCACGAGGAAGCCGCCAAGGACCTGGCCACGCTCCACATCCGCATCAGTGACACTCGACAGTTGGTGGGCAACATGTCCGGCGGTCAGCGCCAGGCCATCGCCATCGCCCGAGCCGTGACCTTCGAACCCAAGGTGCTCGTGCTCGACGAGCCGACCGCTGCACTAGCTGCACGCGAGGTCGAGATGACCCTGAAGCTGATCCGCGATGTGTCGTCCCGGGGGGTCAGTGTGGTGCTGATCACCCACCGGCTCCAGGACCTCTTCGAGGTCGCCGACCGGTTCGTCGTCCTCCACGAGGGCGTCATCCACCGACAGCTGAAGCCTTCCGAGACCGACCTCAGTGGTCTGGTCACCGCGATGATGGGGAAGTGACACCGTGGGTACCAAAGCCCCAATTCTCACCACCGCCGCCAACCGGCGCGGTGCCCGTCAGGACTTCGTCACCCGTAACTTCGGCGTTCTGTCGATCTCGGCCGTCTTCGCCGTGTTGTTCGTCTTCTTCAGCCTGCAGACCGACGCCTTCCTGACGGCGAACAACCTGGTCAACGTCGCCCGCCAGGTCGCCCCGACCGTCATCGTGGCCGTTGCAATGACCTTCGTCATCACGACGGGCAACATCGACCTCTCGGTCGGCTCGATCCTCGGGCTCACCGCGGCGGCGCTGGCGATCTTCGCCGAGAGCCGCAACCCGCTCGTTGCCCTGCTCCTGACCCTTGTCGTCGGGTTCGGGATCGGTGCGCTCAACGGAGCGGTCACGGCTTTCGGCAAGCTCCAGTCGTTCATCGTCACCCTTGCCGCGCTCACGGCCGTTCGCGGCGTTGCGTTGCTCATCACCGACGGTTACAGCACCCCCATCACCTCCGAGGCACTGCTGCCGATCGGCAACGGCAAACTCGCAGGTTTGTACGCGCCGACCTGGATCGCGGTGGCGGTGGTTGCCGTGGGCTGGTACGCCTTCAACCACACCCGTTTCGGGCGTTACGTCGTCGCCGTCGGTTCGAATGCCGAGTCGCTGCGCCGCGCCGGGGTCGACGTACGCCGCATCCAGCTCGCGGTGCTTACCCTGACCGGTCTCGCGGCCGGGTTGGCAGGCGTGGTCACCGCGACCCGTCTTGCCAGCGGTTCCGCGAACTCCGGGACGCTCTTCGAACTCGAGGTGATCACCGCCGTCGTCCTCGGTGGCACCGCGCTCATGGGCGGGAAGGGTTCGATCATCGGCTCCGCGATCGGCGCCGTGACCCTCGGCGTGATCAGCAACGGGCTGGTTCTGCTGCGCGTGGACGTCTACTGGGTACCGATCACCCAGGGCTTGATTCTGATCGTGGCGATCTTGTTGAACGCGAAACTCTTCGGCCGTATCTCCGGGCAGAGAGGCTGAGGCCAGTGAACACCGCTGTGCAGACCCCGACAACCGTCCAGACGGTCCGAGGGCCCGTCGGCCTCGGCGACCTCGGGATCACCCTGAGCCACGAGCACCTGCTCAACGACGTCTCTTCCTGGTGGACCCCGAGCACGTCGATCGCTCTAGATCCCGCAAAGTTCGCAGCGGCACCGCTCACCGAAGAACTCCTGTGGGACCTACGTCAAGATCCCTTCGGCAACCGCGCCAACCTCGCCCTTGATGACGTTGCGGTGGCCAGCGCAGAGCTCGACCGTTTTGCCGTTCTGGGCGGACGTACCGTCATCGAGACGACTAGCTGGGGCATCGGCCGCGACCTGAACGGACTCAGGGAGATTTCCGAGCGCACCGGTGTGCACGTCGTGGCCGGCACCGGCTTCTACCTCGAGGGCTCCCACCCCGAAGACGTCGTGGCCCTCGGGGTCGACGGGGTCACCGATCGCATCCTGGCCGACCTGCGCGAGGGCGAGAACGGGGTGCGTCCGGGGATCATCGGCGAGATCGGCGTCAGCGCTGACTTCACCCGTGCTGAGCAGGTCAGTCTGCGCGGCGCCCTCGCCGCCCAGGCCCAAACCGGGCTGCCGGTGCAGGTCCACCTGCCCGGCTGGTTCCGGATGGCTGACACAGTGCTCGACCTCGTCGAGTCCGAGGGTGCAGACGCGACCAAGGTCGTGCTGTGCCACATGGGCCCATCAGGTGAGGACCTGGATTACCAGATGGCCGTGATGGACCGCGGCGCCTGGGTCCAGTACGACATGCTCGGCATGGAGGTCTACTACGCCGACCAGGGCGTGCAGTGCCCCTCTGACGACCAGAACGCAGCTCACCTGGCTCGGCTGGTCGAACGGGGCTACGGCCCGCAACTGCTGATGAGCCAGGACATCTTCGTCAAGTCCCTCCTGCGCCGCCACGGCGGCCCGGGCTACGCCCACATTCTCCAGTACTTCGCCCCCCGCCTTCGCCGCCACGGCTTGGACGAGACGCAGGTGCTGTCCCTGATGATCGACAACCCCCGCTGCCTCTTCGGCGGTCGTGGCCACCAGTTCAATCCATCCCCCGAGGAGACAACGTGACCCGCGTCCTACTGGCCGGCGAGAGCTGGATCTCGACCGCCACTCATGTCAAGGGCTTTGACGAGTTCTCGAGCACTACCTTCCACACCGGGGCCGACGCGTTCATCGCGGCGGCTGCGGCGCAAGGTCTGGAGGTCGAGCAGATGTACGCCCACGACGTGCCGGGTTCGTTCCCGCGCAGTGTGGAAGCGCTATCTGTTTACGACGTCATCATCCTCTCCGACATCGGCGCCAACAGTTTTGTGCTGCCGCCCGAGGTCTTCCTCCAGGGTCGCCGTATGGACAACCCGCTCATCGCACTGTCCGAGTGGACCCGTGCGGGCGGGGGATTGATGATGGCCGGCGGGTACCTCAGCTTCACCGGCTTCCAGGCACGGGCCAACTTCGCTCGTAGCCCCATCGCTCAGGTACTGCCGGTCACCATGCTGGAGTCGGACGACCGGGTCGAGGCACCCCAGGGCGCGCCCATCGCCATCGCTGCACCCGACCATCCCGCCGCCGCGGGATGGTCCGAGCTCGTCGGCTCCGCGCCCACGCTGCTCGGTTACAACATGGTCAAGGCACGCGAAGACGCCACTGTGGTGGCCACCGTCGGCGACGACGTGCTTGTCGCCACCCGCGAGGTCGGCAAAGGTCGGTCCTTGGTCTGGACCTCTGACATCGGCCCCCACTGGTGCCCCGAGGATTTTCTGGCCTGGGATGGCTTCGCTCCCCTGGTCGGCTCGATGCTGCGCTGGTTGGCCGCTCGATGAGCTCAGGCGCTCCCACCCCGGTCCTGCTCGACTGCGACCCGGGCCACGACGACGCCGTCGCAATCCTGCTCGCTCTTGGTTCTCCGGGCGTCCGCCTGCTCGGCATCACCACCTGCTTCGGCAACTGCGCCGTCGAGGACGCCACCCGCAACGCCCAGCGGGTGCTGGCGCTGGTGGGCCGTGAGGACGTGCCAGTCGCCGTCGGTGCTGCCGGACCGATGAGCGGTGAGCTGGCGCTGGGCAACTACGTCCATGGGGTCAGCGGCCTCGACGGCCCCGATCTACCCGAGCCGACCGTCCAACCGGTCTCCGAGACGGCTACCGAGTTCCTGGCCCGCACCCTCACCGAGTCGCCAGAGCCGGTCACCGTAGTGGTGACCGGGCCGATGACCAACCTCGGCGAGTTGCTCACCGAGCAGCCCGAGCTCAAGGGCAGCATTCGCGAGCTGGTCTTCATGGGAGGTTCCACCGAGCGCGGCAACCACACGCCAACCGCAGAGTTCAACACCTTCGCCGACCCCGAGGCGCTCGATGTGGTGCTCCGCTCGGGTGTGCCGCTGCGGATGGTCGGGCTCAACCTGACCCACCAGGCCCTGGCCACCCCCGAGGTCGTTGAGCGAATGTCAGCCATGCCGCACGAGGTCGGAAAAACCTGCGCGGCCTGGATGGGCTTCTTCGGGGACTCCTACGAACGCATCTGGGAGTTCGCGGCACCCCCGGTCCACGACCCGTGCACGATCGCGGCACTGCTGGACCCCGACGTGATCAACTGGCGCGACTGTTTTGTGGCCGTCGAGCTGGATGGGACGTGGACCCGCGGGACCACGGTAGTAGATCTTTTCGACCGCCTACCCGACCACCAGTCCAACGTCGCTGTCGCCCTCGAGCTGCACGCCGAGCGCTACTGGGACCTCGTCCTGGCAGCGCTCGATCGCCTCGGCGGCGCACGATGACCGGCCTAGTTTGTGTGGTCGGGTCCCTGAACGAGGACACCACCCTGACCGTCGCCACGCTCCCGGCCCCAGGGGAGACGACCTTGACCGAGGGGACGAGGCTTCATTCGCCCGGCGGCAAGGGCGCGAACCAGGCAGCGGCCGCTGCGGTTCTCGGCGCCAGGGTCGCCATGGTCGGCGCCGTGGGTGACGACAGCTCAGGCGAGAGATCGCTCGCCGCACTACGCGCTCTTGACGTCGACCTGGCTGCGGTCGTACGCCGGGCCGAGGCCAGCACCGGCATCGCGATCATCACTGTCGACGCCCACGGAGAGAACACGATCGTCGTGGACGCTGGCGCCAACGCCTCGCTCACCGCCCGCGAGGTGGCCGAGGCCGTGTCCGTGGCTCAGCCCGCGGTATTGCTCCTCCAACTCGAGGTGCCCCTCGACGCGGTCGACGCGGCCGCCCGGGCCGCCACGGGGGCATTAGTAGTACTGAACCCTGCACCCATGCCGACAGACCCCTCGCCGGTACGCGACCTGCTCCCCCTGATGGACGTGTTGGTGCCAAACCGAAGCGAGCTCGGGCGCCTGGCTGGGCGCGACGAGCCCACCGA
>NZ_JACMOM010000267.1 GCF_014378035.1 Aeromicrobium sp.
CCCGAAGAAGCCAGCACTCACAGCGGCCCCCGGCACCTCCGTTCACGGGCTCGGACGAGCGGTCGACCTGTGTGGCGGAGCGGAACGGTCCAGCACGCCCGAACACCGTTGGCTGGCGACGCATGGCCCCTCCTATGGCTGGATCCGCCCCACCTGGGCGGCGGATGGTGGTTCCCGACCAGAACCCTGGCACTTCGAGTTCCAATCCAAGGACACCGTGTCGCATGAGCACTAGAGTGACTGGTGGGGTTCGGAAATCGAGCCGAGCCCACGTTCTGACAAGGGGCGGTGTGATGGACGATCTGGAAGCCCAGGGCAGCATCGAACGGCTCTGGCGGAACTACAAGGACACCGGCGACCCCGAGGCCCGGGAGCGATTGATCGTCCAGTACGCCCCTTTGGTCAAGTACGTCGCCGGCCGGGTGCGCTCCCGACTTCCTCCCCACGTGGACCAGGCCGACCTCGTCTCCGACGGCATCATCGGGCTCATGGACGCGATCGACAAGTTCGAGCCGGCTCGCGGCCTGCAGTTCCAGACCTACGCCGTGCGCCGCACGCACGGGGCAATCATCGACGGCCTCCGACGGTCGGACTGGGTGCCCCGGTCCGTGCGGGGCAAGTTCCGCGAGATCGACGCGGCGCGGAGCGCACTCGAACGCCGCCTCGCACGTACTCCCGAGGACAGGGAGGTGGCCGCGGAGCTGTGCATCACCGTTGCCGAGCTCAGGTCCACGTACACGACGATCTCCTACACGTCCGTCGGGAGCATCGACGAGATGGGGACGGCCAACGAGAACTCCCCTGCGCAAGGCTTGACGTTCCTGGCCGAACACGACATGGACGACCGACCCGAGGAGTTCCTCTGGGCCGTGGACCGACTGCCGGAGCGCGACCGCATCGTCGTAGCGCTGTACTACTGGGAGCGGATGACGCTGGCCGAGATCGGTCTGGTCCTCGGCGTCAGCGAGTCTCGCGTGAGCCAGCTGCACACCAGAGCCATGCTGACCCTGCGTGGTCACTTGACCTCCTCCGTCGCCTGAGGGCAGCGGCCAGTCGAGAAGAAGAACATCACTACGTGTTCTGACCACGCACCGTTGGCCACAGCCAAGTCACTCCGCAAGCGCACCGAACCAGTCCAACGGATGGAACGGTGTATGGCGTCGGGACCGCTTCAGTGGTGCAGGCGGACTTCCCTGTCACTGACGTCATCGCGGCCGTTGATGATTCAGGCTCCGCCGGCGATGACGATGGCATCGGTGAGGAAACCGGCGATGATGCCGATCAGTAGCCCGGCGGCTACCAGGTCCATACGCCGCGCGCGGGACGCGACTCCGAGAAGCTGGGCGATCACGTAGACGATCGAGCCCGCGGCGAGAGTCAGGAAGATGACGCTCACCGGTTCGGAGGTGAAGTTGTGCCCGACGGCAGCCCCGACGAACGTCGGGCCACCGCCGATCGCCGCCATGGTCAGCAGGAACCGCCAGCTCGGCAACCGGGTTGCCCCGTCCTCGTCGACGTCTGCCGCAAGAGGGGCAACGATGCCGAAACCTTCCGTGGCGTTGTGGAGTGCGAATCCGATCACCAGGGTCGTGGCGAGGGCGATCTGATCGCTTGCGGCAGCCTGACCGATGGCCAGGCCTTCGGCGAGGTTGTGCAGGCCGATGCCGATGGCGATCATCAGGGAGAGTCGCTGCGCCGTCGACCACGGCTCGACATCGACCCTTGCCGGCCCACCAGCAGATGCGCCGACCGAGACCAGCTCGCTGTTCGAGCGCACCGCGGCCCGCGCCATGTAACGGTCGAATGCCACCAGGCCCATCAGGCCGGCACTCAGTCCTCCGATGAACAGCACACCGTAGCCAACCGCCGAGCCGATGCCGCCGTTCCCCTCGTGATAGCCGGCCAGAGCCGCGTCGATCGGCTCGAACGCTGCCGACATCACGTCCCAGAACAGGAACATCAGAACGCCGACGGCGGTCGCATTGAGAAGTACCCGGAGGTTCGCGGCGGGCGCATGCATCCGACCCACGGGCAAACCGATCACGATCGCGCCGCCGGCGATAAAGCCGAGCAGCAGTGTGGTGGACAAACTCACGGAAGACTCCTCAGATGACGACAAGGCCAGCCTTACCTACCTGGAGAAGTTGAGCAAATCGAGCAGAAGCGGACCATGTACCTCGGGCCTCACAGGTCCGATCGGGCTTCTCATCGTGGTCTCATCATTGATCGCCCACGCTGAACGTATGAAGATCTCAATGACCCGCAAGTCTCGCTTCGGCGTGGCGGCAGCACTTCTCTTCCTCGCCGTCACGGCGAGCGCGTGCGGCGCCGGCTCCATCTCACCTCCCGCGTCCAAGGTTCCGACTGATGGTTCCTCGCCGTCGGCGGCAGCCACGGACAAGCGTGTGCCAATCGAGAAGAACCCACCTGGCGACATCCCGGACAACCTCGCATTCGTCGCCTACACGAACAAGGCCGGAAGCTACGCATTCACCCACCCAGAGGGTTGGGCACAAACTGGCGCCAACGCCAACGTGCAGTTCACCGACAAGCTCAACGGGGTCAACGTTGACAGTTTGAGCGCCAGCCAGGCGCCGAACGTCGCCAACGCGAAGTCCACCGACGTGCCGCGCCTGAAGAAGTCTGTGCCGGCCTTCGAGCTGCGCAAGGTCAGCGCAGTGACCCTGCCCGGCGGCACCGGGGTGCGGATCGTCTTCCGGCGCAACTCCGAGCCGGACGCCGTGACCGGGAAGGTCTACCGGGACGAGGTGGAGGAGTACTCGGTCTTCAAGTCCGGGCGACTGGTCCGCATGGACCTCTACGGCCCCGTCGGTGCCGACAACGTCGATGCCTACCGGACGATGTCCCAGAGCCTGAGCATCCGATGAGCACCACCACGCTGAACGAGATCGAATCGATCTCGACCCCGGCCGCTGGGCCGCTGGTCCTTCAGGCCAGTGGGCTGCATCGCTTCTTCCGCCGTGGCGGCGAGGAGGTGGCTGCACTACGTGATGTGTCAATCGCGCTGGAGCCTGGTGAAATGGTCGCGGTCGTCGGGCCGTCAGGCTCTGGAAAGTCCACATTGCTCAACCTGCTCGCCGGCCTGGACGATCCTGACGGCGGGTCGGTCCGCGTTGCTGGTCGCCAGATCAGCCATCAATCCCCGGCCGCTCAGGCTCGACTCCGTGGTGAGTTGATCGGGGTGTTGACCCAGACCAGCGGGCTTGTCGAACATCTGGACGTGATCGGAAACCTCCGACTGGCTGCGTCCTTTCGACCCGCTGCGACTTCATCCCGAGCTCTCACTGAGCTGCTGCGGGAGGTCGAGCTGAGCGAGCGGGCCAACGCGCGACCGTCGACTCTCTCGGGGGGAGAAACCGCTCGCGCGAACCTCGCTGTCGCGTTGGCGGGCGGGCCTCGCCTGTTGTTGGCCGATGAGCCGACAGCGGAGGTCAGCACCGCTGAGGAGACTGCCCTGCTGGAGCTGCTGCGTCGGCTTCAGCCTGCCGATGGCGCGACACTCCTGGTCACGCACTCCCCCGGAGTGGCGGCTGCCGCCGACCGCATCGTGCGCCTGCGCGACGGGCGGGTCTCATGAACGCCATGTCTTCGCTGGTGGTCGCGCGGTCGGTGGGGATTGAGTACGGCAGGAGCGTGATCCTGCACGACGTCGACCTCACTGTTGATGCCGGGGCGCACATTGCGCTGACCGGCCGATCGGGCAGCGGGAAGACGACGCTGCTCCTGGTTCTTGCCGGACTGCTGAGTCCCTCGAGGGGCACCGTCACGTGGCCAGGGCTTTCGGACTCACCGTCGACCCGGCGTGGTGAGATCGGGATGGTCTTCCAGGCCCCGTCCTTGATGCCAGAGCTGACCGCGATCGAGAACGTCACCCTTCCGTTGCGCCTGCGCGGCGCTGATGTCGCCACGGCTCGTGATGAAGCCGCCAAGGCGTTGGCTCGAGTCGCTGCCGAGGACCTCGTAGACGCGTTGCCCGCTCAGCTGTCCGGTGGGCAGCAGCAGCGGGTCGCCATTGCCCGCGCCCTTGCCGGCGGACATCGACTGGTCCTGGCCGATGAACCAACTGGCGCCCTTGACCGGGATCACGCGTACGAAGTGGCCCTCGCCCTGCGCGACGGTGTCGCTGCCGCGGGTGGGGCCCTGCTTCTGGCTACGCACGATCCCGACCTTGCCGACATGTTCGACCACCAGCTTGCCGTCCGCGACGGCGGCGTGTGCCCTGCAGTGAGGTCCCGATGAGATCCTTCCGATGGTTTGCCGGCCTGATCCGCCGACGCCCGGTGGAGTTGATCGTGGCCGCAACCAGCATCGCGCTGACCATCGCTTTCGTGGCCTCACTCGGCGCTTTCGTCACTCAGAGCCACTCGGCGCTCACGGTCCGAGCCGCGGCCTCGGTGCAGGTGGACTGGCAGGTGCAGATCACCCCCCAGGGGAGCTCTACTGCAGTGTCGAAGCAACTTCGAAAGGTGCCCGACGTCCGCACTGTTGAGCCGGTCTCGTTCGCGCGCGTGAAGTCACTGTCCTCAACCGGCGCCCAGGGAGTTCGGCACACCGGCGCCGCCTACCTCGTCTCGATCTCTCCGACGTACGCCACCCGATTCCCGGGCGAGGTGCGCCACCTCCTGGGCGGCACCTCCGGCTCGATGCTGTTCCAGCAGACAGCCGCCAACCTCGCCACTGAACCTGGTGGGGCGATCACGGTGCAGACCACGTCCGGGTCTCGACCCCTCACGA
>NZ_JACMOM010000268.1 GCF_014378035.1 Aeromicrobium sp.
CGTGGACATAATCGTGGGTCAGGTCGTTTGTCAGGATGGTCGCGGTGGCGCCGCCGGATTTGAGGTCGATGAGCAGCTCCACCCTGCGTGCGGTGAGATCGACGTCGGTGCGCAGCCGGTCGGGAGCGCCGAGATGGCAGACCCGCACCCCATTCATCGAGACGTCGACGTCATACGGGTCGAAGGCAGCATCCGTCGTTCCAATCGCGGCGAGCACCCGACCCCAGTTGGGGTCATTTCCAAAGATCGCGGCCCTGAACAGGTTGTTTCGAGCGACGGAGCGGCCGACCTCGACGGCGTCGTCTTCTGTCTCGGCGCCCACAACCTCGATGCGGATGTCGTGGCTCGCGCCCTCGGCGTCGCCCTGAAGTTGCTCAGCGAGGTCGATGCACACCTCCGTCAGCACAGCGGTGAAGGCGTCGAGCGGCGGCTCGACCCCGGACGCGCCGGAGGCGAGCAGCGATACCTGGTCGTTGGTCGACATGCAGCCATCCGAGTCGAGCCTGTCGAAGCTGACGCGGGTCGCACGACGCAGAGCGATGTCGAGCTCGGCCGAACCGAGCACGACGTCGGTGGTAATGACCACGAGCATCGTCGCAAGTCCCGGGGCGAGCATCCCCGCACCCTTCGCCATGCCACCGACGGTGTAGCCGTTGCCGACCCTGACCGAGCGTTTCGGCTTCGAATCCGTGGTCATGATAGCCAGGGAGGCGTCATCGCCATGATCTCCGAGGGACAACGCGGCAGCCGTGATCGCGGGCTCTATCTTCTCCCACGGTAGCTGGTCACCGATGAGTCCCGTCGAACAGACCAGTACATCGCCCGAGCTCACCCCGAGGGCCTCGCCGACGGCCTCGGCGGTGGCATGAGTCACCTGGAATCCCTGCGCACCCGTGAAGCAGTTCGCTCCGCCCGAGTTGAGCACTATTGCTGAGACGGTGCCATCGAGGATGACCTGTTTCGACCAGATGATCGGGTTGGCCTGCGCACGGTTGCTCGTGAAGACTGCCGCGGCGCTCGCCAGCGGCCCGCGATTCACGACCAGCGCGAGGTCGAGTCCGCCGCTCGACTTCAGCCCGGCCACCACTGCCGAGGCCTCGAATCCCTGCGCTGCTGTCACGCTCACGGCGCCACTGCATCCATGGAAAGCCCCGTTGTCTCGTCGAAGCCGAGTGCGATATTGGCCGACTGGATCGCGGTACCCGCCGTGCCCTTGACGAGGTTGTCGATAGCCGAGACGACCACGACTCGCCCCGCTGCCTCGTCCACCGCGAGCCCGATCAGTGCGGTGTTGGCACCGAGGGTGTCTGCAGTCCGGGGAAACTGGCCGGCGGGGAGCACGTGCACGAACGGCTCGTCAGCGTACGCCGCTTCCCAAGCGTCGCGCACCTGAGCCTCGGTCGCGCCTGGCGCCAGCTTCGCCGTACTCGTCGCGAGGATGCCCCGACTCATGGGTACGAGTACCGGGGTGAAGGAGATGCTCACGTCGATACCGCCCGCCGTGGCGAGATTCTGGCGGATCTCGGGGTTGTGACGATGCACTCCCCCGACCTGGTAGGCGTGCGCCGAGCCCATCAGCTCACTTCCCAGCAGCTCGGTCTTCAGGCTCCTGCCCGCGCCGGATGGCCCGACGGCGAGAACGGCCACGAGGTCATCGCCGAGGATGACGCCGGAGTGGATGCCCGGCGCAAGTGCCAGCGTGATCGCCGTGACGTTGCATCCCGGAACCGCAATGCGCGTCGCGTCTCGGATCTCGTCACGCTGGGTTCCGGTTGCCGTCGGTAGCTCGGGCAGGCCGTACACCCAGGCGCCGTAGTACTCGCCACCGTAGAACGTCGCCCAGTCCACTTCATTCTCGAGCCGGTGATCGGCCCCACAGTCGATGACGAGAGTGTCAGCGCCAAGGCGGGCCGTCATGTCGCCCGACTTACCGTGCGGAAGGGCAAGGAACACGACGTCATGACCGCTGAGAGTCGTGGCATCCGTCGGCTGCAGCTCGAGGTGCGCGAGCGAGCGGAGGTGGGGCTGGACGGCGACCAGCGGCTGGCCGGCGTTCTGGAACGCGGTGACCGTGGTCACCTCGAACTCGGGATGAGCGGAGAGAAGCCGCAGCAACTCGCCACCCGCGTAGCCACTGGCACCGGCCACGGCGACGGATAAAGACATGGCTCTACCTTAATGAGAAGAGGGACGATGGGGGCGAGGCGGCGGCGGATCACAGGGCCATTCCCGACTGCCGTTGAGCCGGCCCGGCGAGTTGGTGCGAGGTGAAGCGTCGCCTATCGTCGCTCGTCGGACTGGCGTCGCAGTCCCCGTGCCCGGCGTGCCGACCGACGCAGTGCCGACCGTCGCAGCGCCAACTGACGCAGCGTCAGGCTGGCGTCGAAGGCGAGGGTCGTGGTCACGCTTCCGACACTACTGCACCGCCGCTGACAGGAACGAATCACCATTCTGAAGTTGGATACCCATTCGGGGCAATGAGTGCAACGATGCCGCGTCGCTATTCCGGCTAATCGCGCAGCACAGCCCCTACCCGTGCCGCAGCGAGGGCGACGGCGGCAGATTTCGCCTCGGTCGCTTCGGCTGCGGTGAGCGTGCGATCGGTCGCCCTGAACCGCAGCGCGAAGGTCAGCGAC
>NZ_JACMOM010000269.1 GCF_014378035.1 Aeromicrobium sp.
GTGACGACGAGCGTGTCACCGGAGCGGCAGGCGGCGAGTGCTTCCCGCAGTCCGGGCCGGTCCCGGTTTCGTCCGGTCAAGCCGTGATCGACGTAGATCCGCTTGGCCTTCACGCCGAGGGCGACAAGTCCGTCCTGTTGCGCGGCGAGGTCTTGGCTGTCGGTCGAGCAACGGGCGTATCCGATCAGCATTGCGGCCATGTTCGGACGGTACCGCTTGAGGTACCTTGACCGGGCATTAAAGCGGGCGGGACCGACGACTGTGGAGTTTGACGCTCTCTGGCGGTGTTCTGTGATCGCTTTGTGTCGCTAGTTGCCGATGACGAGGATGCTTGCGGCGGCTTCGACGACATCGTCGGTGATGGTGTCGAGCTGGTTGATCTTGAGTACCCGGCTGACCTGAGGAAAGAGGCGCTCAAGGAGTCGGAAGTTACCGCGGGTGATCCGTTCGATGGCGGCGATGGCTTGTGCGTCGGTGAAGTCGTCGGGGTCGAGTGTCTTGCCGAGCCGCTTCCAGTGGCGGTCCAGAACAAACAGCAGCTCGTCGCGTCCGAGTGCCCGGTAGTGATGTGAGAACCCGAGCCGGCTGTAGAGCTGGGGGTAGTGGCGGAATCGTTCGTCGATGCCGGGCATGCCGATGAGAATCATCGCGAGGTGGGTGCGGTCGTGCTGATCGCGAAGCAACTCCAGGGCGGTGGGGGTGAGTCGTTCGGATTCGTCGATGATGAGGAGTTCGACGAGGCCGGTGACGTCGTTCTGCCTGACCCTTTCCGGCTCAGGCATGAGAGAGCGGAGGTGCCCGTCGGCGCAGATTCCGACTTTCGCCTGCCAGTGATTGATGTCGTGCATGAGGTCTTTGGGGCGGCAGAGGACTTCGGGGGTGTAGAAAACGGCGCGGGATCGGTTCGCGAGGGCGTAGTGCTTGGCGTCGTGGTCTCCGCGCGGACCCCACTCGTTGATGTAGGGCTCGAGGGCGTCCCAATTTGCGTAGCGGCGGGCGGAGTTGGTTTTCCCCACGCCGGCAGCGCCGTGGCAGATCCCGATGGTGTTCTCTTTCCGTACGGCGTTGGCGAACTCGGTGAAGCGCCGGTGTTCTTTGGTGACGATGAATGCCTGGTTCATCACTCGTCCTCTTGGTAGGTGCGCAGCTTCGGCCGCCGCTTGGTGGGTCCCGGGGTGCGAGGTTCCTCGCGGTTGGCAACGGTCGGGATGCGATCGTTGATCGCTCGTCGCAGCTGTTTGCGGCGGGCGCGGCGGGCGGTTTCGATGTCGCGGAGGCTGAGCCGGAGGTTGGGGTGGGCTTCGTCGATGGCGGTGCAGATGAAGGTGTCCCGGTCGTAGACGCGGATTTCGGAGATGTCGCGGGGGTCGTACCGGATGGTGATCGTGTGCCCGACGAACGGGACCAGGGTCGGGGCGAGGTAGCGCTGGCCCTGGAAGTGGATGCCGTCGCGTTGCACGACTCGGTTCTTCGGAACAGTAAGAAGTAGTCCGTCGAGTTCTTGCAGGCTGTCGGGTATCCGCGGCAGCCAGCCGTCGGCGACCCAGGCGTCTCGTGGTGAGATCCCCAGCTCGCTGTGGGTCCGGTCGTTGTAGGTGCCGATGAAGTCACCGATCGCACGGTCGAGGACGGCGAGGTCGAGGACCGGCGTTGGTGTCCGGCTGCCGGGTCCGAGGTGGCCGGGTAGCGCGGCCAGAAGTTCGGTGTTGATGGTGCCGAAGAACCTCTCGATCTTCCCCCGTCCTTGGGGCCGGCCGACGGTCGAGTGGATGATCCTGACGTGCACGGCGATAGCGGTCCGCTCGAGGTGGTGGCTGATGAAGTCGGAGCCATGATCGACGTGCAGGATGTCCGGGATGCCGCACATCGCCCACGCGGGGTCGGTCTTTCGCCAAATCGCCTGCCGGAGGGCAAGGGCAGTGTTGATGGCCGACGGTGCGCCGGTGAAGACCATGTACCCGCAGATCGCGCGGGAGTAGTCATCCATCACGGTAGTCAGCCACGGCCGGTCGGGTTTTCCGTCGGCGCCGACGATGAGGATGTCGAGTTCGGTGTGGTCGGACTGCCAGGTCTGGTTGGGGTGTTCAGCGCGGCGGCGGAAGACGAGCTCGTGCTTGTCCCGGTACGAGACCGGCCCCTCGAGTGCCAGGGTGACAAGGGCCGGATCCAGGGCCTGGACGATCTGCCGCACGGTCGCATAGCTCGGCGCCGGCAGCTCACGCGCTTGAGCGTCTGTGACAGCGAGGCGATGCAACGTGGCGATACTCGGACGTGGCCGAGTGAGTGCCAGATGTTCGATGAACGAGACCGTCTCGGCTGAAGTTCGGCGGACGCCCTTGTCTAAGCGAGGATGAGGATCGAGGGCTGCGACGCCGCCTCCCCGGTAGAGCTGGTTCCAGCGTTGCAACGTCCGAGCGGAGATCCCGGTCTCACGTGCAAGGACCGCGAGCGGGATCTGGTCTTCGACATGCAGTCGAAGAACACGCCACCGCTCCGCCTCCTCCACGAGTCACCTACACGGTCGTGCTCTCGCGAGCCGCGAGGGCCTGCTGGTGGCGATAGAGCGTGGCACGGCTCCACCCGACTAGTTTCGCCGCGTCCTCGGCCGTGCGGCCTTTCGCCCGCGCTTCGGCGACGAGCTTGAGCTTGTCGGCGACGACGACGGGATCTGAGAGGGGTCGACCAAACCTAGTACCGCCTTTCCGGGCGGCCGTGATCCCGGCATTCACCCGCTCCGTGATCAGCTCGCGTTCGTACTCAGCCAACGTGGCGAGCATGTTCAGCATCAGCCGGCCCGACGTCGTCGATGGATCGTTGCCATCCGAGATGCTCTGCACCTGCACGTCCCGCTCCCGAAGCAACTTCACCGTGTTCAGAACATCAATCAGGGACCGCCCGAGGCGATCGACCCGCCAGACGACGACGGTGTCACCAGGTTTGGCGTACTCGAGAAGTTTCTTCATCCCGGGGCGGGAGATCGCGGTCCGGCTACCCGAGGTGACGTCGGCGAAAATGTCCCGCTCCTGCACACCGGACTTGACCAGGGCGTCGACCTGCAACTTCGCGTCTTGGCTTTTGGTGCTGACCCGTGTGTACCCGAGATGTCTCACCGGGCCATTCTGCCTCAGAAACTGCTAAAGGCGGCGAAGCGAAGACAATTTGCGGTAAGACATGTTTCCAAGACAAATCACATCCCAGAAATCCGCCACTTCTACCCGCGGCTCTTGAGAGGTCTCGCGTGCCTCGAAAAGCTTTACCTTGATGAGACACAACGTCTGTGCGCGGGACGTCCCCGTCCCGGTGACGATCACCGGACGGGTCTTGCGGGACTGTCCTCCCGCCCTGGGGCGATGCCCTGTCCTTGCGTCCACCGATCACGTAGGTCGTTCGGCTTACGAACCTCAGTGATCTCGCTTGTCGGCAAGGGTCACGAGTGGGGCTCAACCTGTCTCGTTAAACTGCGGTGATGGGGCGGACCAAGGATGGAGCGCTAGGCAACCGCTTCTTCGTGCTCCTCACCTCGTCGGCGAGTTCGAATCTGGCTGATGGGATCGTCAAGACTGCTCTTCCGCTGATAGCTGTGCGGTGGACTGACTCACCTGTTCTCGTGAGCGGCATCGTCACAGCTGCGGCGTTGCCCTGGCTTCTGTTCGCGTTGCCGGCGGGGCTGCTGGTCGACAAGCTGGACCGGCGCCGTTCGATGCTTGTCGCCAACACCTTGAGGGCTCTCACGCTCTTGATCGTCGCCGCGATGATCGTGACCGGCGGCGAGTCCGTCTGGTCTCTCTATGTCGCGGCGTTCGCCCTCGGATGCGCTGAGACGGTGCACGACACTGCAGCGCAGTCACTCCTGCCGGGCGTCGTGCACAACAGTCTGCTCGAGCGGGCCAACGGGCGACTCTCCGCAGCCGAAGTCACGACCAACACCTTCATCGGACCTCTGCTCGGTGCCTTTCTCGTCGCCAGTGGTGTCGTTCTCGGTGTGGTTGGCCCTGCCGGTCTATGGGCGCTCGCGGTGGTCGTGCTGCTCGCGCTGCGCGTGGAGAGAACACCCCATGCGCAGGAGCAGCAGCCGAGGCGCAGCGAACTGGCGAGTGGGATTCGATTTGTCTGGTCGAACCTTCTGCTTCGCTCCATGGCGCTGATGGTGGGTGTTGTCAACCTCTCCACCAGCGCCTTCCTCGCGACATTCGTCGTCTACGCCGTGGGCCCCACGTCGACCCTTCAAGCCTCAGAAGTTCAGTACGGCGTGTTCCTCGCCGCGGCCGGCGCCGGCAGCCTGCTCGGGGCGCTGGGAGCCTCACGGGCCGCAGCAGCAATCGGCCGCGGCAGACTCCTCGCCGCGACTCTGCTCGGCGTTGCGCTGTTCATCGCTGCACCCAGCATCACCGAGATCCTGCCGTTGCTCCTGATGACCTTCTTCGTCGGCGGCGCCGCGGTGGCCAGCTGGAACGTCATCACCATCTCGTTCCGTCAAAGGATCAGCCCCGACCACCTCCTTGGTCGTGTGAACAGCTTCTACCGCCTGCTCACCTGGGGCACTATCCCTCTGGGCGCGCTACTCGGCGGAATAGGCGGAGAACTGGTCGGGCTGGAAATGATGTTCGCCATAGCCGCTGTGATCGCGGCCCTTCCACTGATCGGCATCGCGTGGGTCAACGAGACCAACATGAGCCACGAAGAGGGACAGGACTAGCGCGACCACCGGCACTCCGTGCTGGCCCGGCA
>NZ_JACMOM010000270.1 GCF_014378035.1 Aeromicrobium sp.
AGGGACCCCCGTCCGAGATCACCGAGACAGCCCACACGTCGACGTCGGATGCCCACACTCACGTTTGTAGACCGCGGTTCGACCTTGCCAGCCGGATCCGCTCGATCTCCAGGATGACCGCTCCTGCGCGGGCTAGCTCCAGGGCGTCCATGACCTCAGGACTAGTGCCCAGAAGAACTGTCCGAGACACTGACCTGACTTTTGCCACTCTGGCGGGGTCGACCGGACGGTAGCTGGCTGACCTGCGGGTTTGCTCTCCGGGCGGGCTGAATTTGCGCACTGGCAGTACTCGTATTCTGGGTTCGTGGCCTACGTGCGGACGGTGAAGACGTCCTCGGGAGCGACTGCGGTCCAGATCGTGCACTCCTCAAGTCGTGGGTCGCGCAAGATCGAGCATCTCGGCTCCGCGCACAACGACCAGGAGGTCGCGGCGCTGAAGATCGCTGCCGCCAGGCGCCTTGCCGGCGACCAGGACGAACTCGATCTCGGGCTTGAACTTCCGGCTGGGATAGCTGACACGACACCGGAGCCGTTGCCGATCCTCTCCTCGCGGATGGGACACCTGTGGGATGCGTTGTCAGGGGCCTACGACGTGCTGGGGTTCGAGGAGGCCGCTGGGGGCGATGAGGTGTTCCGCCAACTGGTGCTGGCGCGGATCATCGAGCCGACCAGCAAGCTCGACAGCCTCCGCGTGCTCGAAGAGGCCGGGGTCGCCCCTGCGTCGTATCGCACGATGAACCGGCGCCTCCCGGTCTATGCCAAGGACACCTGGCGTCGAGCTCTGGCTGGCGCATGCGCGCAGCGCGCTGCACTCGGCCCGGCATCACTGGTCCTCTACGACGTCACGACGTTGTACTTCGAGACCCACGAGGGCGACGGGTTCCGCGAGCCCGGGTTCTCCAAAGAACGGCGCCTGGAGCCACAGAACACGGTCGGGTTGCTCACCGACGCGGCCGGGTCCCCGTTGACGGACGAGGCGTTCGAACCCAACAAAGCAGAGACGAAGTCGATGCTGCCGACGATCACCTCGTTCATGGCCGCCCACGACCTCACCGACGTCACCGTGGTCGCGGACGCCGGGATGTTCTCCGAGGCCAACCGTGAAGCGATCGAGGACGCCGGGCTGTCCTACATCATCGGGGCCCGGATCCCCGAGGAGCCTTTCCAGGTCAAGAAGTGGCGTGCTGATCACCCGGGCGTCGACATCGCCGACGGGCAGGTCTTCACCCAACCCTGGCCCGCGGTCGGTGTAGCGAAGGCCGCTGGGCGCCGCGACAAGGTCACCTACATCCGCTACAAGGCCGACTCCGCACGCCGGTCCCTGCACGGGATCGACACCCAGATCGCCAAGGCCGAACGAGCCGTTGCCGGCAAGGAACCCGTGAAGCGGAACCGGTTCGTCAAACTCACCGGCGGCGACAAGACCATCAACCGCGAACTCGAAGCCAAAGCCCGCTCGGTCGCTGGTCTGAAGGCCTACATCACCAACATGGCCGACCCGTCACCGGAGTTCGTGATCGGCGCTTACCACCAGCTCTGGCACGTCGAGAAGTCATTCCGGATGTCCAAGCACGACCTACGGGCCCGCCCGATCTACCACCGCAAACGCGACTCCATCGACGCCCACCTGAACGTCGTGTTCGCAGCCCTCGCGATCACCCGGTTGATCGAGGACCGCACCGGCTGGAGCATCAAGAAGTTCGTCCGAACGACGCGGCGCTACCGCACCGTCCAGATCCGCGCCGGCAACCAGATCATCACCGCCGCCGATCCACTCCCCACAGAACTCCGCGACGCCCTCGCACTCATCAACTGACCCACTCAGGTGCGCACTAGCGTGGCAAAAGTCAGGGCGAAGGGATCCAATTCGCCCTCAGACAAATGTTTCGGCTCCCAGCTGGCATCGGCGGCAGACACCGCGCATCCTAGGTGCCGCGTACGGCCTGCATAGACGTCATAGAAGCGCCCTGCTAGGACTTGCGCAGTCGGCGCGGATCGGGGAGGACACAGAGGTGTCACCGCGACCCGCGCCGGATACGGGATGAATCAGAGCAGGTCGATGCCCACGAAACTGCCCACGTCGACGAGGCTCTTGCCGTCGAACTCGTAGAACGTTGCATCGGTGTGACAGATCGCCGGGAACGACGCAACGGGCGGCCCTGCGCAGGTGTATGGCGTCGACAGCCAGTTGTGCTGTTCCTTGGCTGCCTGCATG
>NZ_JACMOM010000041.1 GCF_014378035.1 Aeromicrobium sp.
CCCCGCCGGGTGGCCAGTCCCCGCCGAGCTACGGCGGCGCCTCCCCGCCACCTCCGCCCGGCGGCTACCCACCCAACGTCGCCAGCGCGTACCCTCCCCCGCCCGGCGGACAACAGCCGCCGCCGTACTACGCACAGGCCTACGGGCAGCAGCCGTACGGACAGGTCACACCCATGGCCCCCAAGCATCCGCAAGCCGTCACGGCGATGGTCCTCGGCATCGTCGGCCTGACCGGCCTCGGCATCTGCCTGACGTTCTTCGCGGCACCGTTCGCCTGGTGGCTCGGCGCAAAAGCCGTCAGGGAGATCGACGCCAACCCGCAGGCCTACTCGGGTCGCAGCGAGGCAAACGCGGGCAAGATCATGGGCATCATCGGGTCGGTGCTCGGCATCATCGCCATCGTGGGCGTCATCGCCCTGATCTCGATCGGTATCGCGTTCAGCAACTCGTCGGGCAGCTACAGCACCTACTTCATCGGCGGTTCGCTGTAGGTCTCACAGCTCGCAGCCGACGAGCACCGGCTCGTTGACGAGCGTGATGCCGTAGGCGGTACGCACCCCGTCGCGGATCTCGCGAGCGAGCGTCAACAGCTCGGACGTCGTCGCGTCTCCGCGGTTCGTGAGCGCCAGCGCATGTTTGGTCGACACGGTGACCCTGCCAGTGGTGCCGTACCCCCTGCCGAAGCCGGCATGGTCGATGAGCCACGCCGCACTCGTCTTGACGGTGCCGTCAGGCTGCTCGAATCGCGGCGCGTCAGGAGGCAGGGCGCTCGCCATATCGGGCGTCAGCAACGGGTTCGTGAAGAACGAGCCCGCACTCCAGGTGTCATGGTCGGCGTCGTCGAGAACCATGCCCTTGCCCCGACGCAGTGCCAGCACGGCGTCGCGGACGTCTGTGATCGGCGCACGCTCGCCCACCTCGACCCCGAGCGTGCGTGCCAGCTCGGCGTAGGCGATCGGGGCGCTGAGGTCGCCGAGCGGCAGCTGGAATGCCACCGACAGGACGACGAAGCGTTGCGGCTCCGCCTTGAACCTGCTGTGCCGGTAACCGAACCCGCAGTCGATGGAGTGGAAGGTGCGGACGCGGCGGTCGTACCGGTCGTAGGCCCGCACGGACGCGATGGTCTGCGACACCTCCTGGCCATAGGCGCCGACATTCTGGATGGGAGTGGCACCCGTCGACCCGGGTATGCCCGACAACGCCTCGACACCCGTCCAGCCCTCCGCGACCGCGCGGGCGACCACGTCGTCCCACGGCTCACCGGCCGCCACGGTGACAGTGGCCCCGCTGCAGGCGTCGGAGTCGACGGAGATGCCACGGGTCAGCACCCGGACGACGGTGCCGGGCACTCCTTCGTCGGCGACCACGAGGTTGCTACCGCCCGCGACCAGGAGCACCGGGTCACCGGCCTCGTCGGCGACCCGCACCGCGTCAATCAGGTGGTCCTCGGTCGTCGCCTCGATGACGGCGCGGGCCGGACCGCCAAGGCGCAGGGTCGTGAGCTCGGCCAGGTCCATGTCGGCGACGCTAGCAGCCCGGCCGAGGGGGCCGGGAACGACGAAGGCTCCCACCTGCCGGAGCAGTGGGAGCCGTCGCGCGTCAGACAGGTTCAGCGGGTCTCGCGGTGCAGCGTGTGCCGCTTCTCGCGAGGGCAGAACTTCATCAGGTCGAGACGATCGGGATCGTTGCGACGGTTCTTCTTCGTGATGTAGTTGCGTTCCTTGCACTCGGTGCAGGCCAAGGTGATCTTGGGGCGAACGTCTGAGCTCTTGCTGGCCACGAGGGTGCCTCTTCTGAATCGATTGGTGCTGGGGAACGTTGGTGCTGGGTGGTGCCTGTGCAGTTGTGCGGTAGCGGGGGCGGGACTCGAACCCGCGACACCACGATTATGAGCCGTGTGCTCTAACCACCTGAGCTACCCCGCCACGGGCCTCGAGTCGCCCCGCTGCCCAGAGCCCCCTTACGGAATCGAACCGAAGACCTCTTCCTTACCATGGAAGCGCTCTACCGACTGAGCTAAGGGGGCAAGCCGACAGCCAAAGATACATGGCGCGGGGCCCGAAGCGGAAATCGGGGCTGCGTCAGACCATCGAGGAGCCCGTGGGCGTCGCGAGCGCCGCCTCGGGCGGCGGCGGATTTTGCTTCTCTCGCACCTGCGAGCGGTGCCTGAGCGTCCAAGAGATGCCCGGGCGTCGCCGCTGGTGCGTCGCTGACGGTCTAGACGCTGGCGGCAGCGAGTCGTGAGGGCCAGAGCGGGCCCTCGTAGATGAACCCGGTGTAACCCTGCACGAGATCTGCCCCCGCCGCGAGGCGCGCACGCACGTCGTCGGGGGTCGTCACTCCACCGACAGCGATGATCGCGAGCCGATTGCCGACGCGGGCGCGCAGACGCACGAGCACCTCGGTCGCGCGCTCGGCGAGGACCGGCCCGGACAAGCCGCCTGCCCCCGCCGCCTCGATGACGTCGCGCGGGGTGATCAGTGAGTCGGGGCGGGTGATCGTGGTGTTGGTGGCGCTGATGCCGTCGAGACCCAGCTCTAGCGCGAGGTCGGCCACTGCGTCGACGTCGGCGTCGGCAAGGTCGGGGGCGATCTTGACGAGGAGCGGGACGCGGCCACCCGCCGCGCGATCGGCGACATCCTTGACCGCGGCCAGGAGCGGGCGCAGCTCGGACGTGGCCTGCAGGTCGCGCAGACCCGGGGTGTTGGGCGACGAGACGTTGACGACCAGATAGCTCGCGAAGGGGACGAGCAGGCGTGCGCTCTCGACGTAGTCGGCCACCGCGTCATTGGCATCGACGACCTTGGTCTTGCCGATGTTGACGCCGATGACCGCGTCGCGTCCGGCCGGCCTCTTGCGGAGCCGGTGCAGCCTCGACGCCACCTCGGCCGCCCCTTCGTTGTTGAACCCCATGCGGTTGATCACGGCGTCGTCCTCGGCGAGCCGGAAGAGACGTGGACGTGGGTTGCCCCGTTGCGGCCGTGCCGTCACCGTCCCGATCTCGACGTGGCCGAAACCAAGGGCTAGGAGGCTCGGCACCCCGTGGGCGTTCTTGTCGAACCCGGCGGCCAGACCGAAGGCGTTCGGGAACTCGATGCCCATGACCGTGCGCGGCGCGTAGGTGCGACGAACGGCCAGACGGGTGGCGAAGCGTCCGGCCCGGATGGCGGCAAAACCTCGCTCGTGGGCCATCTCGGGATCCATGGAACTGAGGACGTTGTCGAAGAAGGCGCGATAAACCACAACGTCAGGGTATCGGTCGATCGACGGGTACCACCGACGCGCGCACGCCAACGCTGGAAGTGACGTTCTTGCGGCGACACGCCGTCTGGCGCCACAAGAACGTCACTCCCACCGGTTCAGGACTCCCAGCGACTTCAGGACTCCCAGCGACTCAGGCGCGAGATCCGCGCCGGTTGAAGATGCTCCAACCGCCGGGGCCCACAGCGAGGCCGACGACGATGAGCACGATGCCCAACAGGATGCCTCCGTTGATGAGCGTGATGAGCCCATAGATGACCAGGGCTACTGCAATGATCCAGAGCAAAATTCCCATGATGATTCCTTTCAGCGGGGTGGGAGGTCGTTGCGGCGTACGCCGCGATCGCGCTGAGCATTCAGCACGAGGCTCAGCACGATTCCGAGGGCACCGGCAGCCATACAGATGTAGCCGACAGCCACGAGGTCGATACCGGCCAGGCGATCTTGGACGGCGAAGGCCAAGATGGCACCGAAGGCGATGAGGGCGATTGATCCACCGAGGTACATGACATTTCCTTTCATCGAGCGGGCCCGGATGGGATGGACTTCACGCCGTGGCGCAAAGCACCGCCCCACCAAGGTGGAGGTGTTCATCTGGTGCTGCCTCACAGATCGTGAGTGCGACTTCAAGGACGGTCACACCGCCATCGGTGGCTGCCCACACGAGGAGCCCGAGGGCGGTCTCAGAAGTCACGTCGTGCTCGGTCATCAGCGCGGCTTGCGCCTGGATGATGACGTCGACGCTTGTTTGGCACATCTCGGTCCTCCCAAGGCGTGACGTCCGGGTGGTGTCGAGACCACCACTGGTCGACGGGTCGTCGACCAGCATGGGGTTATTACCCCGAGTTGCGCACTCAAAACAATCAGGTAGGCATGCCGTGCGCACCGTGGACTCGGCCTTGCCCGCGCTGTCCAACCGTCCGCGGCGCGGCAGGAGGACGCGTGTCAGCCGATCTGCTCGAACAGGGACACGATGATCCCCTCGGGCCCGCGTATGTAGGCCATACGCACGCTGCCCTCGTACTCGCCGACACCTCCGACGAGCCCGTACCCGTCCGCAGCCACAGCGTCGACGGCCGCCTGGAGGTCGCCGACCTCGAAGGACACGTTGCGCAGCCCCAGCTCGTTGGCCATCGCCGCGGGCGATCCAGACACGTGGTCGGGCTGGACGAAGCTCGCGAGCTCCAGCCGGGTCCCACCAGCGGGCGACCGCAACATCGCAATCTCACAGTGCGCACCCGGGATGCCACAGACGGTCTCCACGAACTCGCCCTCCACGGATCCGGTGCCTTCAACCTCCAGACCGAGCCCGACGAAGAACGCCGTCACCGAGTCCAGGTCTTCGACGGTGATGCCGACGTGATCGAAACGTTTTATGTGTGTCATGTGGCCCATCCTCCGACACTGATGTCGCCAATTCCCCGAGGGAGACGGAAGGCAGAGGGACCGTACGGCCGAGCTCCCGGACCTGAGCGGTCCCGCTGCAACCGGCGGGACCGCGCAGGTGTGAGCTGGACGGGGAGGCTGCTCACACGAACTGGTAGATCAGCCCTGCCATGCCGAAGCCGACGACGGAGAGCACCGTCTCCAGGACGGTCCAGGTCTTGAGCGTGTCCTTGACCGACATGTTGAAGTACTTGGAGACGATCCAGAATCCGCCGTCGTTGACGTGACTGGCGATGATCGAGCCGGCGGCGATGGCCATCACGATCAGGGCCAGCTGGGGCTGGGAGAAGTCGTCGGCGGCCATCGTCGGTGCCAGGATGCCGCCCGTCGTCACGATGGCCACGGTGGCCGAGCCCTGGGCGATGCGAAGGCCGCAGCTGATGACGTAGGCAGAGACGATCAATGGCAGTCCGGCGTCCGCCAACGATCCGGCCACCGCGTCACCAACGCCGGTCGCGGCAAGCACCGCCCCGAAGAACGCCCCCGCGCCGACCACGAGCAGGATCATGCCGATCGGTCGCAAGGACGACGAAGTCAGCTCGGCGAGCTCATCGGTCGTCATGCCGCGGCGGATCCCCAGCAGCCACATCGCCAGCAGGACGGCGATCGTCAGGGCGATCGCGGGCGTGCCGAAGAAGGTGAGCACCGAACGCAGGTTGCCGGCCGACAACGTGGTGTTGCCGAAGGTGCCGCCCAGGATCAGGAGCAGGGGTAGTCCGATGCAGAACAGGACGATCCCGAGGCTGGGTTCACCCAGGGACTTGGCCTCGTCGGATTCCTCGACGATTCGGTCCGCGGGCACGTCGACCATGACCCGCTTGCCGATCCACGTTCCCCAGAGGATGCCCGAGGCGAACCACGCAGGGATGCCGCACGCCAGGCCCATGATGATGATCCAGCCCAGCTCGACGTGGAACAGGCCTGCCGCCGCGACGGGTCCGGGGTGGGGTGGCAGGAACGCGTGCGTGACCGACAAGCCGGCGAGAAGTGGCAGGGCATACAGGGCCAGCGACTTGCCCCCGCGAACTGCGGCGACGTAGACCAGAGGAGCCAGCACGAAGATCCCGATGTCGAAGAAGACCGGGATGCCGAGGACGAAACCGGTCACTCCCATCGCCAGCGGGGTGCCCTTCTCGCCGAAGATCTTGACCAGCCGCCGGAGCAGCACCTCTGCACCGCCGGATCGCTCCAGGATGGCGCCGAGCACGGTGCCGAGCCCGATGATGACGGTGATGTGTCCGAGGATCCCGGCAAATCCCGTCTCGATCAGGGACTCCTTGCTGTTGGTCGGGGAGCCGACGAGCTGTTCGATCGAGAGACCCCCGACGAGGGCCACGAGGACGCCGACCACGAGCAGCGCGATGAAGGGTTCCAGTCGGACCTTGATGATCAGGGTCAGGAGCAGCGCAATGCCAACGCCGGCCAGCAGGAGGAGGCCGGCCGTGTCGTGATGCAGCCAGTGCAGGAAATCAGTCATGGAGAAGTACCTTCTTGGTGGATCGGGTGTTCACGGGTTGGTTCAGGAGGATCTGTTGAGGACCTTGGTGAAGGCGGTTGCCCTGGCTTCGATCTCGTCCCAGTCCGCGGCCGCCACGGATGCTGGCGGGACGACACTGGTGCCACAGCACACGGCGACCGCTCCGGCGTCGAGGTAGGCCGGCGCGTTGTGGGCATCGATCCCGCCGGAGGGAAGGAGCTGCGCATCCGGATAGGGCCCGTGCAGGTCAGTCAGGTAGGCGGGACCGAGCTGGCGGGCCGGAAAGATCTTGACCACGCTCGATCCGAGGTCGATGGCTTGAGCCACTTCGGTCGGGGTCATGGCGCCGAGGCAGAACGGGATTCCGGCGGAGGCGGCGACCTGAGCCACGTCAGGCCGCAGCCCCGGAGTCACCAGGAACTGCGCACCCACGTCGATGGCGGCGCGCGCCTGATCGGCCGTCATGACAGTCCCGACACCCACGACGGCCCCGTGGTCGGCGCTCGTGGCCACGGCACGCTCGACGTGTAGAAGGACGTCGGGTGTCGTGAAGGTCAGCTCGATGCTCCTGATCCCACCTCCCACCAGCGCGCGACACAGCAGAGCCTCATCCGGGATCTCCACCGCGCGGACCACCGCCAGGCAGCGGTCGGCGGCGAGCTGCGCGAAGAACGAGTCGTCAGTCATTGGCTCTGGTGATCCCTTCATGGGTGCGGCGCAGGGCCCGTCCGGCGACAGCACCGGTCGGGTGCGTCGCGTCGATGGCTGTGGTGCCGTTGACGAAGACGTACTCGATGCCGGCGGCGGGTTGTCTCGGATCGTCGAACGTGGCAGTGGCCCCGACCGAGGAGGGGTCGAAGAGCACCAGATCTGCGGCATAGCCTTCGCGGACGAGCCCTCGTCGGTCGAGCCGGAGCCGTGCCGCGGGACGACCCGTGAGGTGGTGGACCGTGTCCTCGAGGGTCATGAGCCCGAGGTCTCGGCAGTAGTGCCCCAGATAGTGCGGAAACGTGCCCCATGACCGGGGATGAGGCTTCGCTCCGACCAGGATGCCGTCGCTGCCTCCGGTGTGGGCACGGTGCACCATGATGGCCCGGACGTTGTCCTCGTGTCCCACGTGCTGCAGGATCCCGGTGGCCATCCGGTCATCGAGCAGGGTCTCGACGAAGACACCGAAGGGGTCTGTTTCCCGCTCAGTCGCGATCTGCTCGATCGTCCTGCCGATGAGGCTCATCAGGTGTGGAGCCTGGACGCCGCTGATCTCGATCGTGTCCCACTCGGCCACCACGCCGTGGCATCCGTCAGACCCGTTGACCTCGACGTCTTCCCTGATCCTGCCGAGGGTCTCCCGGTCGCGGAGCCGGGCGAGCGTCGCTTCGGTGCCACCGGCTGAGGCCCAGCTGGGCAGGATGGCCGAGAGCGTCGTCGCGCCCGCGAGGTACGGATAGGAGTCCAGCGTGATGTCGACACCGTCGTCGAGCGCGGCGTCGATCAGGGCCAGGAGCTCGCCGGCACGGCCTTCGTTCGTCGCGAAGTTCATCGTCGCGTGGGCGAGGTGAAGGGCGCAGCCGGACTCGCGACTCAGCTCGATCATCTCGGCATAGGCCTCGAGCGCGCCCATGCCGTACGACCGATGGTGCGGCGCATAGAAGCCGCCCTTGGCGGCCACGGTCCCGCACAGCGCGGCAAGCTCCTCGGTGCTGGCATACATGCCCGGTGTGTAGGTCAACCCGGAGGACATCCCGATGGCGCCCTCGAGCATCGACGCGTCGATCAGGTCCTGCATCTGCGCGATCTGGTCGGCGCTGGCGATGTCGTCGGAGAGGCCCACGACCCTTGCCCGGACCGTCCCCTGCGGGACGAGGTATGCGGCGTTCGTGGCTATGCCCTCGTCGAGCCGATCCAGGTACTGACGGACCGAACGCCACGAGAAGTCGAAGTCGGCGGGGTCGTCGTTCCAACCGGCGATCTTGTGCCGCATGGCCGCGAGTGTGGTGTCGTCGACCGGTGCGTAGGACATGCCATCCTGCCCGAGCAGCTCTGTGGTCACGCCCTGGCTGATCTTGGCGTAGTGGCTGGGATTGACAAGCAGCTGCAGGTCCGAGTGGGCGTGCATGTCGATGAAGCCCGGGCTCAGCACCAGCGAGGTGGCGTCGATGACCCGATCGGCCCCGACAGCGCCGGACTGGAGAGACGTTGGTCGGGCGATCGTGGCGATGTGTGTGCCGTCCACGAGGACATCGGCGCGTCGGCGCGGTGCTCCCGTGCCGTCGACCAGGGTTGCGTTGCTGATGAGTGTCTTCATGGGCTTAGAAGAACGTCCGGACGAGGCCGACGATGTTCTGGTCGCCCTCGGTCTCGTCGAGGACTGGAATCAGGGTCCACTTGTCCATCGCGGTGCACGGGTGAGAGAGACCCAGACGGACGACGTCACCGACGCTGACGTCGTCCGCGTCCGGGTCGAAGCTCATGAAGCAGTGCTGGTCGTTGATCGCCGTGATGGCTGCCTCTGTCAGCGGGCTCATCGGACCGCCGAGCCTGGAGCTGATGGCCTGCGGACGCGGGAGGCCTTCGTCGAAGGGCAGGTCTCGCTTGCCCGCATCGAGAATGGCCAGACCGGCCTCAGGTTGCGACACGACGCGCGCCCAGCCGAACATACCTGCGCGGAACGGCTCCGAACCGTCTCGGGAGAACGGTGATATCTGGCTGTAGAAGCCGTCGTCGTGAATGATGTAGGCACCGCTGCGGATCATGAGCTCGACCCGGCGTCCGCCCTCTGCGGGCAGGTTGATGCACTCCCCGAGAACGTTCACGACGTTGTCGAAGTAGGCGCTGCCGCCCGCCGTCAGGATGATGTCCGCGCCCTCCTCGTAAAGACCCTCTTCCAAGAGCTTCAGGTGGACCGCCTTCATCTCAGCCAGGTAGGCACCAACCTTGGCGAGGCTGTCGACCGAAGCCGTGTGGGCCAGCGCCCCTTCGTAGCCGCTCACGCCGACAAGGCGCAGGTGATCCGACGTGGCGACCGCTCTCGCAACCTCAAGAGCAGAGGGTTCGCCCCTGGCCCCGGTGCGACCTCCCTCGCCGCCGAGCTCGACCAGGACATCGACGACGCCGCCGGTCGCCGAGGCTTCAAGTGCCTCTTCGATGAGTCGGACCGTGTCGACCGAGTCGACCCAGGAGATGATCATGCATTCCGGACCCGTCTCAGCGGCAACCCATTCGATGGCTCGCGGGTCGGTGAGGCTGTTGGCGAGCTGGAGGCGGCGAACGCCGAAGGCGCGGGCGATCCGGAGCTGCGCGAAGTTCGCGAGCGTGATGCCCCACGCGCCGCGGTCGAGCTGGTCGGCCCACAGCTGTGGCGCCATCGTGGTCTTGCCGTGCGGGGCGAGCAACACCCGATGATCGGCGCACCAAGACGCGAGATGATCGAGGTTCTCTTTGATCGCGCCGGCGTCGAGGGTCAGCAGCGGCGTGTGCAGATCAGCCAGCCGCTGACGTGAGTCCACGAAGCCACGAGCGGTCATGCCGTCCGCTCCGCGAGGCATTCCCTTGTGCCACCAGCCGAGGGCCTCATCGTCGAGACCCGCAAGTTTCTTGGCGTCGATGAAGGGTCCGACAGCGATGAATGGTGTGCTCATGATGGCCCGCCCCCAGCGGTCTCGCAAACACTCTCATGATCAGAATATTTGCGTTGCGTATTTTGCAACGTTAGTTGCAAAATTGATGTGATCTGTCTAACATGGCTTCTGCCACGTGGTCAAGATCGGGCGAGGGAGTTCGGGGACAGATGCCTACAGCTGTGTGTATCGGCGAGACGATGGCGATGTTGACCCCAGCCCTGCGCGAACCCCTGTATGAAGCCACTGAGCTGCTCTTCGGGATCGGTGGCGCCGAGTCCAATGTGGCCATGGGACTGGCGAGCATGGGCGTCGACGCGCACTGGGTCGGCCGGGTGGGGTCCGACGGGTTCGGGACCCGAATCCTGCGCGATCTCCAGGCGCATGGTGTCGGAACCGAGGGCGTCGAGGTGGACCTGGAGCGTCCCACCGGGCTCTACGTCAAAGTCCCGGCGATGGATGGCCCGGCCGACGACGAGGACTCGGTCCTGTACTACCGCCAGGGCTCAGCCGCCTCGGCGATGAGCCCGGACACCCTCGACAACCCGGCAGTCCTCGCCCTGATGGATCAAGCGACCCTGATCCATCTCAGCGGCATCACGGCCGCCCTCTCCCCCGCATGTCTGGCGCTGTCCCGGACAGTCCTGAAGGCTCCGCGAGACGGGCGGACGATCAGCTTCGACGTGAACTGGCGCCCTACATTGTGGGCTGAGCAGGATCGTACGATCCTGCGTGAGCTTGCCGACCTGGCCGATCTGGTGCTGGTGGGCCGGGACGAGGCCGAGCACGCATTCGGCTCGGGTGATGAAGCCGAGCTTCGCAGTCTCCTGCCAGAGCCCTCGATGATCGTCATCAAGAACTCCGACGTCAGCGCGGTCGCGCTGGGCAGGGACGGGACGCGCGTCGAGGTCACCGCACTCACCGTCGACGTCGTCGACGCTGTGGGTGCCGGCGACGCCTTTGCCGCAGGCTGCCTGAGCGGTCTGCTCCTCGGACTGGACGCCGAGGGTTGTCTGCGACGGGGACACATCAGTGCTTGCTGCACGCTCATCGTCAAGGGTGATCGCGGCCCACTCCCCCCTGAAGAAGAGATGACCCGGATCCTCGGTCTCAGCGACATGGAATGGGCGTCGACGACGCTCGCCGAAGGTCGCTTCACAGCCGTCCATACAGGCACAGTGGCCACATGAGTCAAAGCCTCGGCCGCGCACTGGACCTGCTGTCAGAGCTGTCGGAACACCCGTCAACCCTGGACGAGCTCGCCTCCAGGGCATCAGTCCACAAGACCACCGTCATGAGGCTGCTCCGCACCATGCAGGAGAAAGGGTTCGTGGTGCGCGGCGACGACCAGCGCTTCCGACTCGGCTCACGGCTGTTCGCGCTCTCCTCCAAGGCACTCGAGCAGCGACCCATACGCGCCGTCGCGCATCCGCACCTCGCCAGGCTGAACGCCGAGACTGGACACACCGTCCACCTGGCCGCCTTCGAGGGCGATGAGGTGGTCTACATCGACAAGTTCGAGTCCCACTACCCGGTTCGTATGTACTCCCGGATCGGCCTCACCGCCGCCCTCCATTCGGCCGCGGTCGCCAAAGTACTGCTCGCGGACATGCCATTGGGCCAACAGGAGTCGATCGTCCAGGACCTCGACTACGTCAGGCGCACACCGAACACGCTGATGGCCCCCGAGGCGATGCTCGCCGAGCTCGAGCAGGTGAAGAAGCAGGGATGGGCGCACGACAACGCCGAGCACGAGTCGTTCGTCCACTGCATCGCGGCTCCCATCCGCGACGCCGACAGACGCGTTGTTGCGGCCGCCTCCATCACCACGCCGGTCGTGCTGCTCAGCTACGACGAGCTCCTGAAGCTCCTACCCCAACTGATCTCAAGCACCGAGGCCGTCTCTGCGGATCTGGGCTGGGTCAAGACCGAAAGGACCACCGATGAGTGACAAGACCGTAGTACTGACGGATGAAGCACCCGCTCCCGCGCACACCTTCTCCCAAGGGGTCAGGAAGGGTGGGTTGTTCCAGGTCTCGGGACAGGGTCCGATGGATCCAGCGAGCAATCAGTACGTCGGTGCCGGCGACGTCCGCCTGCAGACGCGTCGCACGTTGGAGAACGTCAAGGCGATCCTGACTGCCGGCGGCTCGTCCGTCGAGGATGTGCTGATGTTTCGCATCTACCTCACGACCCGCGACGACTTCGCCGCGATGAACGAGATCTATGGAGCGTTCATCCAGGAGAACGTCCCCAGTGGTGCGCTCCCCAGCCGGACGACGGTCTTCGTGGATCTGCCGCACGAGATCATGCTGGTCGAGATCGACGCCCTGGCCGTGACCGCCTAGTCATCCAGCCAGCCACAATCGCCCGGGGGGTGCGCCTGTGCATGAGCCGAACGGGTTGCAGGGGTTGAGGATCATCGGTCGATGCCGTTCAGAGCGCAAAGGAAAAGCCCCCACCCGCGTCTCCGCAGGTCAGGGGCTCTCCGTCGTGCTGTGGCAGGTGCAGGGTTCGAACCTGCGTAGGCGTTGCCGTCTGATTTACAGGACGACGCCTCTAGGCCTCTGACCCCACCATGGTTCCCGCCGCTGTCGCAGGAGTTTGTCGAGCCGCTGGATCAGTGGCTTTCGGTGCCGGTCACCGTGAAGCTCTTGTCGATCTGCACAGTGATCTCGTCGCCAACCTTGGTGGTGATGTGCGCTTCATAGACGCCGTCGGAGTCGGTCTCGACTCGGTCGATGGTCGCGCCCGGGTTCTTCGCGAGCGCAGCAGCCTTGACCTTGTCCGCCGTCGTCCCCGTCAGAGCAGTCTCACCGCTGTGTCCCTTGCTGCTGTCTGAGCTCGACGAGCTCGACGCGGCCGTGCCGTCCGCTGCGGTTGCAGCGCCCGAGGATGCCAGGACTGCTCCTGCACAAACTCCACCCAGGAGCAGCGCTCCAGCAGCCACGCTCGCCTTCATGTTGATCTTCATGACGGTCGTTCCTTCCGTTGATTGGATTCCCTTCGGATGGAGGGGAACACCACTCATGGTTCGCTGCGTTGCTGGCGGCAGGGTGTCGTGAGCCTGTGCAACCACTGTGCTTTCCGGTATGGCGCTTTCCGGTATGGCGGCACGCAGCAGCGGTGGAACTGGGCAGTCCCCGCAGGAAGGCACGAATCCGGCTCGACAGCTGAGCGCTGGTCCACAGGTTGCTGACAGGATCCTCCTATGAAGCGCCCTGCCAACGCGCGCACACTGACCTGATGAGTTCGTCACTGACCCGCCTCGACGGTTCCCCCTTGCGTGTCCTCGTCGTCGACGACGAGGTCAACATCGCCGAGCTGCTTCAGATGGCACTGCGCTACGAAGGTTGGGAGATCCGGACGGCCCACACGGGGCGCAAAGCGGTCGCGGCCTCCAGGGAATTCGCACCGGACGCCATCGTGCTCGACATGATGCTGCCTGACTTCGACGGTATGGAGGTGCTCCGCAAGGTCCGGGCATTCAGTCCGGGGGTCCCCGTGCTGTTCCTGACCGCCCGTGATTCCGTCGAGGACCGCGTGGCCGGCCTGACCGCAGGTGGCGACGACTATGTCACCAAGCCGTTCAGTCTCGAGGAGGTCATCGCCCGGTTGCGTGGCCTGATGCGTCGGGCCGGAGCGATGGACGCCCGCCCCAACTCGGTCATCACCGTCGGGGACCTCTCCCTCGACGAGGACAGCCGTGATGTGGAGCGCGCCGGCCGTGCTGTCGAGCTGACCGCGACGGAGTTCGAGCTGCTCCGCTTCCTGATGCGCAACCCGCGCCGGGTCATGTCAAAAGCACAGATTCTCGACCGCGTGTGGGACTACGACTTCGGCGGCCAGGCCAACGTCGTCGAGCTCTACATCTCCTACCTCCGCAAAAAGATCGACGCGGGACACGAGCCGATGATTCACACCAAGCGTGGTGCTGGCTACGTTCTCAAACCGGCAGAGTAGAAGCCGTGAGCAAGTTCCTTCCTTCCTCCTTGACCGGCCGACTCATCGTCACGGTCGTGGCGCTCGTGGCGCTCGTGGCCCTGCTCATGGCCACCACGGTGACGCTCGTCATGAGCAACTACCTGAACGACCGCCTCGACGAGAAGCTCGTCCAGTCGATGGAACGAGCCCAGCGCTCGCAGAAGTTCGACGACGGCGACGCTGAAGGTGATGGCGGGCGTCCCAACCCTGGTCGCGGGCAGGACGTCGGACTGATCACCGTCATCCCCGGCTTCCCCGGTTCGATCGTCACCGAGCGAGGAGATGCGCCGAGCGTCTCGACCGCCGACCGTGACCTGCTCGCGGCCGTCTCGGCCGATGGCAAGCCCCGCGACATCGACCTGCCCGCGTACGGCGCATATCGGGTGCTCGCCGCCAAGAGTCTCAGCGACGCCACGTTCGTCGTCGCACTCCCCAAGGACGAGGTCGACTCCACCATCTCAAGCCTGGTCTGGTGGGAACTTTTGTTGGCCCTCGGAGCCACCATGATCGCCGGCGTGGCCGGCCGCGTGCTGGTGCGCCGACAGCTGCAACCGCTACACGCCGTCGCTGCGACGGCCCACGAAGTCACGGCGATGCCGCTGTCATCCGGCCAGGTCGGCGAGACCGTACGAGTCCCCGATGCCCTGACCGATCCGACAACCGAGGTCGGTCAGGTGGGCGAAGCGCTCAACTTGTTGCTCGGCCACGTCGAGGAAGCCCTCGATGCCCGGCACGAGAGCGAGCAGCAAGTACGGCAGTTTCTCGCCGACGCCTCCCACGAGCTACGCACCCCGCTGTCCACCATCAAGGGCTACGCCGAGCTCAGCCGCCGCACCGGACGCGACGACCCCGACCACATTCTCGCCAAGGTCGAGTTCGAGGCCGGACGCATGTCGACGCTCGTCGAGGACATGCTGCTGCTCGCACGACTCGACGCCGG
>NZ_JACMOM010000271.1 GCF_014378035.1 Aeromicrobium sp.
ACCGCGGTGCCGCGGTCGTTGTGCGGGTGCAGGGACAGCACGATGCTGTCGCGCCTCGGCAGGTGGCGGTCCATCCACTCGATCGAGTCGGCGTAGACGTTGGGCGTGGCCATCTCGACGGTGGCCGGCAGGTTGATGATCAACGGCCAGTCGGGGGTGGGATCGATGACGTCGATGACTTTGCTGCAGACCTCGAGCGCGTAGTCGAGCTCGGTGCCGGTGTACGACTCCGGCGAGTACTCGTAGGAGATCTCGGTGTCGGGGGTGAGGATCTCGGCGTACTTCATGACAAGGCGCGCGCCCTGCGTGGCGATGTCGGTGATCCCGTCACGGTCCAGGCCGAAGACGACGCGTCGCTGCAGCGTGGACGTCGAGTTGTAGAAGTGGACGATGGCCCGCTTGGCGCCCACCAGCGACTCGAAGGTGCGTTCGATGAGGTGCTCGCGGCACTGCGTCAGCACCTGGATGACGACGTCGTCGGGGATGTGGTCGCCCTCGACGAGCTGGCGGACGAAGTCGAAGTCGGTCTGGCTCGCGCTCGGGAAGCCGACCTCGATCTCTTTGTAGCCCATGTCGACCAGGAGGTTGAACATCGCCAGCTTGCGGGCGGGGCTCATGGGGTCGATCAGGGCCTGGTTGCCGTCACGGAGGTCGACGGCGCACCACCGGGGCGCGGTGGTGATGGTCTTCGCCGGCCACGAACGGTCAGGCAGGTCGACCGGTGTGAAGGGCTGGTAGCGCGCCGCGGGCATACGGCTGGGCTGCTGGGGTGAGCTGACGGAGCTGTTCATCGGATCCTCGGGTGTCTGTCAGTGCCACGATTCGTGGCTGGCGAGCGGTGGCCGGTCATGACAAACTCCGCGCCGAGGGGTCCGACCTAGTGGACCTCGGCGCGGCAAAGAAGAAGCAAGCGGATCTGCAGCACCTGATTAGGCTAGCAGCATGACTTCTCAGGCGAGCAGCGATCACTCCACCAAAGGCGCGTACGTCCACCAAGGCGCCGAGTTCGACCGGGACATGAACTACATACCCGACCGCATCACGAAGGACGCCCGTGACGGCTGGCCGGTCGAGTCCGGCCGCTACCGGCTCATCGTGGCGCGGGCGTGCCCGTGGGCCAACCGCGCCATCATCGTGCGCCGACTGCTCGGCCTCGAGGACGCCTTCTCGATCGGCTACTGCGGACCGACCCACGACAAGCGCAGCTGGACGTTCGACCTCGACCCGGGCGGGGTAGACCCGGTGCTCGGCATCGCGCGCCTCCAGGAGGCCTACCTCAAGCGCTACCCCGACTACCCGCGAGGCATCACGGTGCCGGCGATGGTCGACCTGCCGACGGGCCAGGTAGTGACGAACGACTTCCCCGCCATCACCCACGACTTCTCGACGGAGTGGTCAGAGCTTCACCGCGAGGGCGCTCCCGACCTGTGGCCCGACGCGGTGCGCGATGAGATGGAGGACGTCATGCAGCGCGTCTTCACCGAGGTCAACAACGGCGTCTACCGCTGCGGGTTCGCGGGCTCGCAAGAGACGTACGAGAAGGCATACGACCGGCTGTGGACCGCTCTCGACTGGCTTGAGGAGCGTCTGGCGACCCGACGTTTCCTGATGGGCGACACCATCACCGAGGCCGACGTCCGGCTGTTCACGACGCTGGCGCGCTTCGACGCGGTCTACCACGGCCATTTCAAGTGCAACCGGCAGAAGCTCTCCGAGATGCCCGCCCTGTGGGCCTACGCGCGCGACCTGTTCCAGACCCCGGGCTTCGGCGAGACGACCGACTTCGGGCAGATCAAGGCCCACTACTACGTCGTGCAGGAGGACATCAACCCGACGGGGATCATTCCCAAGGGGCCCGACCCCGACGTGTGGCTGACCGCCCACGGCCGCGAGGAGATGGGCGGACGTCCATTCGGTGACGGCACGCCGCCCCTACCCGAAGTCGTTCCCTTGGCCGAGGGCTGAGTTCGCGCGTGCCAGGATCTCGACGATGACATCGGTCTTGGCGTCGGCGTAGTCGTTGGTGTCCTCCCACGCGCGACCGCTGAGGTCACGCTTGACCGACTCGTAGAGATGGCGGTCGTCATCATTGCGCCGCAGCCAGTCGCGAAAGAGCAGGTGGCGCATCTCCCACTCACTGCCGAGGGCGCACACGTGCACGTGGACGTCACGTGCGGGCGACCGCAGCATGCGGTGTCCCGGTTCGCGCACCCGCAGCACATATCCAGCATGCTCCAGGTTGGGCACGTAGGCCGTCTCGTCGTCAGGGTCGGCCACGCTCAGGTCGATGTCGATGATCGGCTTCGCGGCAAGGCCCGGCACACTGGTCGAGCCGATGTGGTCGATGCGGAGCACCCGGTCACCAAGAGCGTCGACGATGCGCGAGCACTCGGACTCGTAGCGCGTCGACCACGACGGGTCGTGATCGACGATGAGGATGCCGCGCCGCTCCGGACCGCCAATCAGTACCGACTCGTCCCGCCCACTCATGACGCCAGTGTGGCAGTGCTCCCCAGGCGTGTCGTCGAGGCGTAACGGCCTCGTCCGGCGAGCGATCGCGGAAGAACCGCCGCGCGCAGCCGTTCGGGCCGGGTGGCGTCTGACGGCAACGACGCCAGAACCGCGCGGAGGTCGGCCACACCGTCGCCCTCCTGCAGTCCGTTGCGGGAGAAACGAGACGTCTCAACCCGCCTGAGCAGTTTGGCGAGGGCCTCAGAATCGGTGCCGGGACGCCCCTGGAGCCTGGCGGCAAAGCCGCGCGGCGTGTCGGTCGCCGACGTCACCACCCCGAGGTCGCGGGCAGAGTCCTCGAGCTCGCGCCACAGCGGATCGGGCGACGAGCGGCCGCGGCGAAACCTCCACCTGCGACGCGCCGCGCGGAGCAGGCCGGGAGCCGCACCCAGGACCAAGATCCCACCGATCGTGATGAGTGCCGTGCGCGGAGCCGTCTGGGACGTGCTGGGTGTCTTGACCGGCGCGACGCTGTCGAGACGCTTCGCGTCGCGCGGCGTCTGCTGCCGGTCACTGGTCGTCGCGCCACCCGAGTCGGTATTGGCGGAACCAGAGCTGGGCTCGTCGAAGCGCGTCGCCGTGCCCACGCCCGGCGTCGGCTCGAACTTCGTCCAGCCGCCTCCCGCGAAGTAGAGCCCGGTCCACGCGTGAAGGCCCTCTGACGTCGCCTCGTACTCGGCCCGCCCACCGGTGATGCGGAGAAAGGCGCCCGGCGCGTAGCCGACAGCAATGCGCGAGGGAATGCCGACCGAGCGCGCCATGACCGCCATGGCCGACGAGAAGTGCACGCAGTAGCCAGCCTTGGCCTTGAGGAACTTGGCGATGACGGCGACGCCGTTGCCGTCATAGCCGTCCGCGACGGGCGCGGTCTCGGAGTAGGTGAAGTCGCCGTCGCGCAGGTAGGACTGCAGCGCGATGGCTCTGTCGTAGTCGTTGGTGGCGCCGGCCGTGACCTTGCGCGCGGTGTCGCCGATGATGGCGGGCATCGCGGCCGGCAGCTCGACATACGGACGCAGCGGCAGCCCCACATTGGTCGTCAGCTGTCGCATCTGCGTCGCGGTCGGCCGAATGTCCAGGCTCGACACCGTGTACTTCTGCCCACGGGAGCCGTCGGTCCGGGACTCGAGGGTCATGCCGAGCCGCTGCCACTGCCACGACCCCTTGAGACCCGAGACGTCGGACAGAGCCGGGTAGGGCACCGGCAGCATCGAGCTGCGCAGCTGCTTGATGGTGATCGTCGTCCTGGCCCGGTCAACCTTGATGTTGCGGTTGACGCCCATCTCACCCTCGGAGGTGACGAAACCGTTGGCCTTGCTCGGCCGCCACGTCTTGCCAGTGAAGTTGCGCAGTGTCGCGACCTTGAGATAGGGCGGACTGTCGAGGCTCGTCGAGTAGGTGAGCGCGGTCACGGGCGAGGTGCGTCGAAGGTTTTGGCCGAGCTTGAGCATCGGGTTGATGCCACTGCCGAAGACCGCGGACGGTGGTTTGCCCCACGACGCAGCGACGGCGCTGATGTCTGGAGACACGACGGGGAACGCCACGGCGGCAGCGAGCGCGGCAGCGCCGAGCGCCATCGCCGGCACCCGGTCGCGCATGGCTGTCTGGTCGGCTGACGACGTCCTGGTCCTGAGGATCAGGAGCCACAGGGCCGCGACGCTGACGAACAGCCACCCCGATGGCGTGGTGCCCGAGATGAGCGATGGCGTCACGAACACGGCGACAAGGAGCACGCCCACCGTCAATGCCGCCCGCTGACGCTCCAGCAGCGCGTCGGCCACGATGACCAGCAGGCCGAACGACGCAGCAATCATCAACACGATGGGTTTGGCCGCGGCAACCGGCGCCTGCTCGTCGGCGACGATGTTCTGGGCCGATGAGACGAGGCTCGACAAGGTCCTGAAGGTGTCGGGCGTCGGCAGGAACACCAGCAGGGTTGTCGGCACGAAGATCCAGATCAGCGCAAAGAACTCCCCCACGACGGCGATCGGCACGACCCAGCGGACGCCAAGGCCACGAAGCACGGCGCAGGTCAGGCCCGAGAGAATTGCCACGAGCAGCGTCGTGATCCACCAGTCGCTGCCCTCGATGACGGTGCGGGAGCCCGACAGCAGGATCGCGAACGCCAGCGCAATGATGCCGTGGTCGAACCATGTGCTCCGGGTTGTGCGCCGGGCGGCTCGGCGCGTGGACTTCTCAGCTCGCCACATCGGCGCGCACCCCGTCGAACTCGCTCCACAGCTCTGCGACGTCGTCGGTGGGCCGGTAGATCACAACTCGCCACTGGGCGGCTTCGAGCACCTCGAGCGCCTCGGGACGACTGCCCGCCGCGACGAATGCCAGCACCGCCCGCGACGCTGCCACCACGCTCGTCCAGTGGCGTGCGCGATCGGCCGTGAGGTGGCCGAGGACGACGAAGGACGCACGTTCGGGTGCCACGATGCGGTCGTGGTCGTTGGCGTCCGGCTCGAGGACGGCAAGGTCGACCATGGCGTCCTCGACGGTGTCGTGTCCGTCGGCGATGTGGCGGTCGGGCGACAGGGCGTTGGACTGCAACGCGACGACGTAGCCCGCCCGGACGAGATGCGACATGATCGACGCCGCGGCGACGATGCCCCACTCGAGCGAAGCGGAATGCTCCCACTGACCCTTGCGGTCACGGGCGGTGCCCTGGCTGTCGGGGTGGCACTCGAGGAAGACCGCCGCGCGCGGATTGATCTGCTGCTCCACCTGGCGCACCATGAGTTCTCCACGGTGGGCGGTGGCCTTCCAGTGCAGCCGGTTCATGGCGTCACCGGGCAGGTAGCTGCGGGCGATGATGTCGTCGTCGCCGACGCCGACGTGCTGCGGTGCAGGCCGGGTGACCCCGTCGTCGCTCTCGCCTCGCGGGGCGATCGCCGGGAGCTCGACGATTTTGGGCAGGACTGTCAGCGGTTCCGCAGATCCGAACGCGTGCCGGCGAGACGCCAACCCGAACGGGTCGAGGACGTCGATGCGAAGAGGGCCGACAAGGTGACGGCCTCGGCGAAGGCCCTGCAGCCCGTACGAGAAGGAAGATCGCGAGGTGGAGCTGTGGCTGCCTCCGAGGGGCGGGAGGAGTCCGGCCGCGTCACCGGAGATGCCCTGCGGGAGATGGTCCTCCCAACTCGCCCCCGAGCAAGGCAGGACCGAGAGGTTGGTGACGCGCAGCGTCGCTTTCGCACTCAACCCCGGCGCCACGACCTGCGGGCTGAACGAACGCTCGATGACAACTCGCGAGTGCCCGAGAAAGACGAATCCCGTGGAGAAGATCAGTAGACCCAGCAGCAGACCGGTCACGTACAGGAGCGCCGGCAACGACAGGAGCGGTGCGGCCACGAAGCTCACGACGGCACCCACGAGGAACCCGATGCCGCGCCCGGTCATCACGACCGAGCTGGCGGCAGTGCGAAGACGAGCAACCGCACTGGCCTTTTGCGTGGTGTCCCTGGGCATGGTTCTCAGCTCAGCTCGAGTGGACTGCGGCGGTGGGCACCGGGGTTTCGGCAACGATGCGCTGCACCACGTCCTCGACGGTCGCGGAGCCCCGCATGGGGATGAGCCGGTGCGGCAGGACGACCGGGACGAGCGTGTCGACGTCGTCGGGCAGGACGTAGTCGCGGCCCTGGCCCGCCGCGCGAGCCTTGGCCGCGCGGACGAGCTGCAAGGTGGCACGGGGGCTGGCGCCCAGGCGCAGCCCACTGTGGACCCGCGTCGCCTGGACGATGTTGACGGCGTACTGCTCGACCGACTCCGACACGTGGATGGCGCGTGCCGTGGCGATCATGGACTGCACGTCTTCGATGGAGGCCACCGCGACGAGCTCGTCGAACGGGTTGTGCGCCTCGCGGCCTCGCACCATCTCCAGCTCGGCGGCTGCCGACGGGTAGCCCATCGAGATGCGGGCCATGAAGCGGTCGCGCTGGGCCTCCGGGAGTGCGT
>NZ_JACMOM010000272.1 GCF_014378035.1 Aeromicrobium sp.
CAGGGCGCACCTCCACGTCGACGGCCGGCTCGTCGAGGATGCCGTTGTCGATCCCCATCAGCTCGCTGTCGAACCAGCGGTGCAGCGTCCGGACCCAGCGCTCGCGGTCAGTGTCGAAGGGATCGACGTGGCCGACGCGGGTCAGCCACATCTTGCGGGTCACGCCCTCGCGGCCGAGGCCGGCCCACCAACGCGAGAAGTTGCGGGTTTTGACGTTGGTGTCCTGAAGCCCGTGGTAGACGAGGACGCTCGCCTCGACGTTGTCGAGGTTCGTCGTCGGGCCCCGCCGGTGGTCGCGCTCGGCCCAGAACTCGTCGTAGACGCCGGTCTCGTCGCTGTCCTCGGCCGCCATCCCCTCGAGGGTCTCGGTGCAGTCGATCGGCTCGGTGCGGTTGTCGGCAACGCGTCGCGAAAGACCCGTCGGGTAGTCCCAGCTGAACGGCAGACCCTGCGAGCGGTCGTAGTCGTACCAGGAGCTGATCGCGGAGATAGGCACGATCGTCTCGAGGCCCTCGACGCCGGTCGCCGCGACGCCGTTGGCGAGCGTGCCGTCATAACTCTTGCCGATCATGCCCGTACGCCCGTTGGTCCAGTCGGCCGTGACCGGCTGGCCCTCGGCGTCGACCGCCTCCGCGTTGCCGTTGAGCCACTTCACGACCGCCTCCACCGAGCCGACGTCGGAGACACCGCCCTGGTCGACGCAACCGGTGGAGCGCCCGGTGCCGGCCATGTCGACCGCGACGAAGGCGTAGCCGCGAGGCACGAAGTAGTTGTCGTAGAACAGCGGGAACTTCTCGGGCGTCCCGTCCTCGGCGTACGACTTGAACTCGCCCTCGTTGCCGCGGCCGACGCTGAGGTAGTAGGGGCTGGCGTCCATCACGACCGGTACGTCGACGTCGGCTCGCTCGGCCTCGACCGGCCGGATGATGTCGGCAGCCACCCGGTCGGCCTCGCCGTCGCCGTCGTAGTCGGGGGCGGTGACCCACACCGTCTCGCGAATGGCGTCGCGATAGCTGTTGACGGGCGCCGAGCGACCGTTCTGGAGCTGGTAGGGCCGCTCCGCAGCGGGGGCACCGCTGGCGGTCTGGCCGGTCTGGGTACTGAGTCCGGCGACCACCAACCCAGCAGCAGCGAGAGCGGTCACGAAGGGGCGGGATGAACGAGTCACGACACAACCTCGGGGAGAGTGCCCGGGTGGCCGAGTCCACCGAGGCTCCAATTCCACCCAACATCAGCCGGCGGAAGTCGTCAAGTGTGGGCGTCAGGGGTGCTCGCGCCAGGAGAGCCGGTCACCGGTCTCGGCTGTGGTCACGTCGGTCTGCACGAGCGCATCATCGAAGACCTCGTTCATGCTGCTGCCGCACTTGGCGAAGTCGGCGCCGTAGACGTGCAGCGACACCGTCAGTCCGGCGCCGGCCGCGCTGCTCACGCGGTGGATCTTCTCCTGGGGCGGCACCAGGGCGCAGACCGAGCCTGCCGCCTGCCGCACGTTGCCAGTGAGGAGCAGCGCCTTGCGGCTCCCCTGCACCACCAGGTCGAGGCGCTCCTGGTTCTCCTCACCCTCGAGCACGCCGACCACGCACCAGCAGCGGTGGTCGTGAATCAGCGTCGCCTGTCCGAGCCGCCAGACCAGCGCGACGAGCGAGTGTCCGCCTCTCCGCCATTGACTTCGGTCCGTCCGCGTACGACCCGGCGCCTCCGACTGCGGCTTTCTGGGCGCTGTGACGCGCCCCGCCTACCAGGGTCGCGACGCAAGGCACGACTCAGAGACCCAGACCCTCACCTCCTCGTCGAGCGGAGTACTGCGCACGCCGGGTGGGGCCGACCAATTGCTCGCTTCAACTCTGCATCGCGCCGCAGGCACGCGCCATGCTGGAGGACGTCAGACGTCAGCGCGTAGACCGGGTTGCCGGTCTCCGCCGTGTGCCGGCTTCCCCGCACCGGGGCAGTGGCTCTCGCGCCCACGACCAAGGTCGGGCTGATCCGTGGTGCGAACAACATGCCGGGGGGCTGGCTGATGTGGATGTTCGAGCAGCCAGCTCCGCGCACACGCCGAGGACGGGGAGCTGGACGAGGCGAAGTGGAGCAGCGTGAGCGACGAGCTCGAGCGGCTGCGAACCCCGCCGGGGGCGGCGACCTGACGGCTGGTTCAGCTCGCGCTAGTGATGCCTCGTTCAGGGGACACCTCTGATGACTAATCCAGAAGCCCAGCCAGCACAGTTGTCAGTTCCGGTACCCGGGTGGACGCGACCTCCCACACCAAGGCGTCGTCGATCTGCGCATAGCCGTGGACCAGGACGTTGCGGAAGGCGACGAACCGGGCGAGGTCCGGCACCCGGTCCGCCGTGGCTGAATCGACCTTGCTGAGCCGATTGAGCGCCTCGCCGATGATGTTGGAACTGTCGCTCGACCGCCGAGCGGAGCATGACGTCTTGTTGGTAGTCGTCCCAGCTCCGACCCGCCACGAACTCAACGACGCGACCCGCCGCTCGTCTGGCGTCCCAGATCAGCGCCGGCGCCTCATGCTGCATACAACTCTCGACTGGTGCTGGCGACCGACTTGGCGAAGTACGGGTTCTCCAGGGCAGCCGCCGAGACGAGGTCGACCGGGCGCCCGAAGAGGTCCTCAAGGTCTTCCTTGAGGCCGAAGTAGGCATCGAAGCGACTCACAGGTGCGTCGTCGAACTCGACCAGGAAGTCGATGTCGCTGGTCGCTTCGTCGAAACGATCCGTACCCGCGGAGCCGAACAGCAGGAGGCGCCGCACGGCGTACTTGCGACAGAGCGCCGCGATCGCGTGGCGATCGATCACCAGCGGTCCTGTCATGGCTGCCTCCTCTCGCATCGTCGAGCCCTCGCTAACAGTCTCCCACCGATGAGCCGCGAAGGAAGCGACTGCTTGTCCACAGCTCGTCGGCAATCGGGTTCGCCGAGGTCGACCGGTCATACGCTTGGTCCATGGCCACACCGACCCGACGCGCCAACGGCGAAGGATCTCGACCTGTTCAGCGCAAGGACGGTCGCTGGCAGATCCAGATCCGCCACACCGATGCGGACGGCGTCCGCGGGCGCGCGACGGTCATCGGAAAGACCGCCAAGGAGACCCGTCAGGAGGCCGAGGAGGTCCGAGCCAGGCTGAAGAAGGAGCTGCCGGCCCGCGACACCCGGCAGCTGGTCGACCAGTATGCCGAGACGTGGATCGTGACCACTCTGGCGAACTCGGACCGCAAGACGAGCACGAAGACGATGTATACGCGGCCGTGGCCCGCCACCACATCATTGGCAGCCAGCTCGGCGCGACGCCTATGCACCGGGTGCGGCCGAGCGCGGTCGACGGGTGGCTGGCCGAGCTCCGCCGCAAAGGGCTCAGCGACTCCACCAGACGCAACGCCTACACGATCCTCCGCGCCGTCTTCGACGCCGCGGTCAAGACCCGGAGCTCGGTCTCCTACTTGTGGCCGGACTTCGCCCTGCCTCTCGAACCATGACCCCGTCGATCGTTGCAAAAGGTGTGCGGAATAGGTGTGCAACCGTGGCGTGTAAAGGCGAGAGGCCGCCTTCCTGAACGGAAAACGGCCTCTGACCTGCGACTGCTTCGGTCGGGCTGACAGGATTTGAGCCTGCGACCCCTTGAAGTTGAGTAGGCGTTTGGGTCGAAGTTGCTCTCAATGGCGCAAACCGGCGTTGACCTGCTGGAACAGCGTCGTACGCCTTGTCCTCGCTTGCGCGAACCGAGATCCATCTGTGCGATCTTGACGGAGTTAACGGCTAGTAGACGTCCACGTACGAGCGTCACCGACACCATTGCGTGGATAGTTGCGACTATCGGATGACCCAACGAGGCTACCTAGCAGGCGCACTCGGGATGCATCAGCAACACCAACGCGACAATCGGCAGTGGCAGCGTTGCTTCCCCACCTTCGGCACGGCGCGGTCGGCTACGAGTGAGCGATAGCAACACGCAGCGGCGGCATCCAGATCCGGTTAGCGATCGTTACATCCCGCAGCGTGATCGGCCAGTGCGCCTCTCAGCACTCATCAACAACTTTCCCACTCTCGATGAGGACGAACGCGCGTACCTAGCTAGGTCAGTGCGCGCGGGCGAAGGCTGCGACGAGACCTGCGGCCAGGGCGGAACGCTCGACCATTCCGGCGATGCTGACGTGTTCGTGTCGCGCGTGAGCCCCCCCGCCGACGGCCCCCAGGCCGTGGAGAAGAGGAATTCCCATTGCTGCGACGAAGTTCCCGTCGCTGGCCCCGCCCACAGAGGCCTCCAGCAGGTCGATCCCCAGCCGTGCCGCCACTGCGCCGGCCAGTTCGTACATGTGAACGATGCCAGCCGTTCGCGGCATCACGGGCCGGTTCCACCCTCCCGTAACGACCAGTCGCGCCCGGTTGTCGCGCGGCGCGAGCGAGGCGAGTAGCCGGTCAACACGAGCTCGCTCCTCGTCGCTGGCCACCCGGATGTCGAGGTTGGCGCGCGCGGAGCCTGCCACCACGTTGGCGCGGCTGCCACCATGGAGGGTCCCGACGTTGATGGAGGTGCCCAGGCTCAAGTCCGCGGCGTCGTGCAGAGTGGTGACGACACGGGCGACCTCGTCGATGGCGCTAGCACCGGCCAGTGGGTCGAGACCAGCGTGGGACTCGACACCGTGAGCGGTGACGCTGAAAAGCCCTACCCCCTTACGGGCGGTCTTGACCGCGCCGTCTGCACTCGCCTCGAACACCAGCACCGCAGCGGCGTCCGCGCAGGCCGACTCGAGGAGGGGCCTCGAGAACGGGCTGCCGATCTCCTCGTCACCGTTGAACACGAGCCGGACCGGTGGTCGAGGCACGCCCAGTTCGGCGAGGACCCGCAACGCCCAAACCAGTTGGACGATACCGCCCTTCATGTCGAAGACGCCCGGTCCGGAGACATGGTCGCCGTCGACGCGCACTGGCCACGTCCGTAACGTCCCCGCATCGAAGACTGTGTCGTAGTGGCAGAGCCCGACCAAGGTGGAACTGCCAGAGCCTGGGTAGTCGAGCACCAGCACCGGGCCATGCTTCTCCGAAATGTGGGCTGCGCGGCCCGTCGGTTCTCCCAGTCGCTCGATGACCCACTCCTCGAGGTGTTTCACACCCCGGGCCAGCAGCTCAAGGTCGTCGCTGGGTGTCTCCAGCTCAGCCAGCGCCACCAGGTCGGCGACGAGATCGTGGGTCCGCTCTAGGAGCCAGGCGTGCATTTTTTCGGCCCCCACGTCGTCGACTACTGCGACGGGGGGCAGCGCTCTCATGCCGGACCGCCCTCGAGGACGGACAGCCGGTCCTCGGACATGGCCGCACCATTTTCGAGCTTGCCGATCTGCTCCAGCATCCCCCGCACCAGCGGGGTGTCTACACCGACGGAGGCAGCGGCCTCCAAGACGGGGCCGTAATGGGTGGGCACTTCGGTGGCCCGGTGGCGTACGGCGAGGTCGCGCCAGATTCCGCTGCGGTCTTTGGATTGGGTCCTGAGCCAAGCCACCAGCCCGTCGGTGGCCGCGTGTCTGGCCGCGTCGTTGGAACCTGCGTACGGTGTCGGGTCGAACCCGTCGAACGGCTCTAGGACGATCCCGAGCCGGACGGCGACTTCGAATACCTCGGCTGCCAGCCCGTGCATCAGCTCTCGGTGTCGGTCGATCAGGTCGGCCATGGGCGCGTCCGCCAGGGCGGTGGCGCTCAGCATCGCGCCAAACCCTAGCTTGGACCACAGGTAGCCAGAGATGTTGGCGGTGGCACGGGCGGGACCCCAACACTGGAGATCGGCGACCACTGACTCAACGCGCGGGGAGACCTCGGCGTCCATCTCCCCCACCACCAGCGCGCCAAGCCCGCCGTCGCGGATGACACCGGGACCGACGACGTCGGCAAAGAGGTTCACGAACGCGCCGACGGTGCGCTCGCGGCCAACTCGGGCCGCGATCACCTCTTCGTTCAGTCCGTTCTGCAACGACACCACGAAGCCGTCATCGGCGATCCGGGGCACGATCCAGTCCAGTGCCTCCTCGGTGGCCTGGGCCTTGACCGCCAGCAGGACGCGCCCGACGGTCTCTGGCCCGTGTTGGGACGTGAAGGCCGCGACCACCGGTACCGAGACAGTCTCCTCGCCACGGGTCAGCGAGATCCCGCCGGCGGAGATTGCTGCGATGTGCTCCCGGTCGACGTCGACCACGGTCACCTGGTGTCCGGCGCTGGCCAAGTGATGGGCAAGGGTGCCGCCAATCGCGCCGGCGCCGACCACTGTGTAAGGGGTGTGCTGTTGCGGTGAACTCACGTGTCTCCTCGATCAGGGCGTTTGCAGGGTGGTGGTGGTCGGAAAGTGGGTGGGCAGGTCGGTCGTGCCGGCAGTGGCGCCGCCGTCCACGCGCAGGACCGCCCCGGTGATGAAGCTGGCGCCATCGCTGGCCAGCCAGAACACTGCGGCGGCGACCTCTGTCGGGCTGCCCGCCCGGCCGAGTGGGTTCCTTGACACCGCGACTGAGTAGTCCTCGGTGACCGGATTGACCGGGCTGTTGACCTCGACGAAGCCGGGGGCGACCGCGTTGACCCGCACTCCGGCGGAAGCCAGCTCCACGGCGCACGCCTTGGTCGCCATCTCCAGCGCCGCCTTGGAGGTGCAGTAGTGCGCGGCTCCAGGTCTGGCCCGCGTAGCTGCTCCGGAGCTGATGTTGACGACCGAGCAGGGAACGTGTTGCCGAGCGACCGCGATGGTCAGCAGCACCGGCGCGCGCACGTTGACGTGCTGGACGCGGTCCCACCCGTCTGCGGTCATCTCGGCGAGCGGCGTCGCCGGGTAGATGCCTGCGGCGTTGACAAGAACCTGGACGGGCCCAGCCGTGGCGATGGCCTCCTGCACCACGGAGGCGCATCCAGGCCTTGCGAGGTCCGCAATCAGGGCGTGAGTCTCCACGCCGTAGCGAAGGCCCAGGGCGGTCATCGCCTGCTCCAGTTCCCGGGACCTAGCGTCCACACCGGTCACCCGGTCACCAACGGCCGCGAACGACTCGGCACAGGCGAGGCCGATGCCGCCCGCGGCACCGGTGACCAGCACGTGACGCTGGGTCACACGAACTCCTTATCCTTCGTCTCCGGCATGGTCGCGTAGACCACGCAACCGATCAGGGCTGCGGCGGCGGCGTAGAGCCAGGTCAAGTCGCGGTATCCGGCGCTGGCCATCCAAGTGGTGACATAGGGCGCGGTACCACCGAACAGCGCCACCGCCAGGGCGTATGGCACTCCGATCCCGGTCGCCCGGACCTCCGCTGGGAACTGCTCGGACATGATCACGGCACAGTTGGCGGAGTACCCGGCCAAGAAGGTCACCCCGATGAGCTCGACCAGGAGGAGCGTGCCGAAGGTGCCGTGCTCGAGGAGTTCGAACGCCGGGAATGCAAAGATGAGGAATCCGAAGGCGAACCCGAACATCGTCGGCTTGCGACCGAACCTGTCTGAGAGCAGCGCCACGAACGGGAGCAGGCAGATGAAGTACGCCGCCGCGATCATGTTGGCAAGCAATGCCTCGTTGAGGTCGATGCCCATCACGGTGCTCGCGTATCCGGGCATGTAACTCATCCACATGTAGTAGAGCAGGGTGCCGGCGATCGTGATGCCGACCACCCGCAACGCGGCCTTGGGGTGGTCACGGAACACGCCAAGTACGGGGTGCTTCACGCCAGTTCTGCCCTCGTCGCTGGCGCGGGTGAAGCTGTCGGTCTCTTCGACCGAAACCCTCAACCAGAGCCCAATCAGACCCAGGAGTCCGCCGAGGATGAAGGCAACGCGCCATCCCCAGCTGGCCATCGCGCCCTCGCTAAGCAGTGACGTGAGGATGTAACTGGTGCCGGATGCGAGGAGAACGCCGGCGCCGACCGAGACCTGCTGCCACGATCCGGCAAAGGCTCGGCGTCCGGGTGCCGCGGATTCGACCAGGAACGAAGAGGACGACCCGAACTCACCACCCGCGGAGAAGCCCTGGAGCAGTCTGGCGAGCACCAGAATTATTGGGGCCAGCACGCCAATCGCACCGTAGGTTGGCGTGATGCCAATGAGGATGGAGGCACCGGCCATCATGCCGATCGTGAGGGTCAAGCCCTTCTTGCGACCGTGACGATCCGCGTACGCACCGATGACCGCACCACCAATCGGTCGCATCACGAAACCGACGGCGAAGATGGCAAGGGTCGCCAACAGATTGACGATCGGGTCCTCGTTGGCGAAAAATTGTCCAGCGAAGATGGGCGCGAGAGTCGCGTAAAGGGCCCAATCGACCCACTCAACGGCGTTGCCGATCGAGCCGGCGATAATCGCCTTCCGCTGCCGGGGGTTCAGTTTGGTGTCGGGCGTCACGGGGGCCCCCGCCTTGGTGGTTGTCATGCAGACTCCCCTGAGGAGTTGTAGGGGGACGGACGCAGCAGATCGGCGATCTGAGCATGAGTGGCGAGCCAAACGTCGCTGTGCTGACAGATGTGGTCGAGCAGTGCGCGCAGCACCACAAGACGTGAGCGGTGACCGATGATGTGGGGATGGAGAGTCAACTGGAAGAGGCCACCCTCCGCCCGGGCAGCATCGAACTCGTCCACCCAGATCTGCAGGGCCGAACGAGGCGGCATGTACGGCCGCAGGCCCGCGTAGCGCTCCATCATGAAATAAGGGGCGTCGTCGCGGATCCACTCCACCGGAATTTCCACGATGCCTGTCCGCTCGCCATCGGCGAGCAGCTCATAGGGCTGGTCGTCGGCCATGAGCGAGGAATCGTAAACGAACCCCAGCTCGGCGATGATGCTCAGCGTGCTGTCTGAAAAGTCCCAGCTAGGCGTACGGATCCCGGTCGGACGGGTACCAGTCATCTTCTCCAGGACGTCAACGGCACGGCTCGTGAGATCTAGCTCGTCCGCCCGGGACAGGAGCATATTTCGCTCGTGGATCCATCCGTGAACCGCAATCTCATGGCCCCCAGCAACGTACAGGTCGACCTCTTCGGGGTGCAGCATGGCAGCGACCGCCGGCATGAAGAACGAGGCCGGGACGTCATACTCCTGAAGCAGCCGCATAATTTTCGGGGCAGCGACCCGGGCGCCGTACTCGCCCTGGGCGAGCTTCCCCGGGCTCGTCTCGCCGTCGCGAAGCGGGATCGTCTCGTGGTCGGAGTCGAACGAGATGGCGACGGCAACGCGTGCGTCACCGGGCCACCGGTCCGGGGTCAGATCCCGGCCGGCGCGAACACGTTCCACGTGGCCGCGCCACGTCTCCTCCGACCATTGCCAGGGCTCGCTGCTCATTCAGTCTCCTTCTTCGAGGGACGACCATCTGCGTCGATGGGGACCCAGGCGCGCTTGAGGGTCTGTACCTGCAGGGTGAGATCAGCAGACACCACACCCGGCAACTCACCAATGACGTGTGTCGTGTAGGGGTACAGGTCGCCGTACGAGGGCAGCACGCCCTGGAGGATCATGTTGTATCGGCCGGTAGCAGCGCTGACGTACCTCGTCGAGGGATGCTTGCCTAGCTTTTCGCCGACCTCCTCGAGGTGAGCGGGCTTTACGGTCAGCCACAGCAGGAACTCCACGTCTAGTCCGATCACCGAGGCTTCGAAAACTGTGCGGAACCGGAGGCAGCCCCGCTTGACTAGGGACTCGACACGGCGAGCAGCCGTCGACTCACTTACCCCGGCGCGCGTCGCGATGGTGGCGTAGGTCGAACGGCCGTCCTCGGCCAGTAATTTGGCAATTGCGAACTCCTGCTCAGTCAGCCGTTCGGGCTCGACCCAGTCGCGGTGGGCGTAGTCGGTGACGGTCCCGCTGTTGCGCAGGACATCGGTCGCCCGCCCGGCGAAGCCTCCGGGGTTCCACTCCTCGAAGGCGGTGAACTTCCGGATCACCACCATCGACTCGGATTCCAGGACGTCGCCGATACTCTCGAGTTGACCGATGACTGTCGTGAGGTCTCGGTGGCTCTTGACCACGACCTCCGCCGCCACGTCGAACGAGCCGGTTATTACCGTCACGAACCGCGGGGTCGAAAGCGAGGCGACCGACTGGGCCACGGCGAGAGACCGACCCGGTCGGGTCCGAAAGCGCATATACACCGAAATGCCAAGACCACAACGGAGGTGGTCGAGAACTCCGGTCACCGCCACCGTCCGGCTTGCCAGCAGGTGCTGTCCGCGGCGCGTCACCGTCGACTCCGCCACCTCCAGAGCCTGGGCGATCTGCTTCCAAGACGCGCGGCCGTTGAGCTGCAGCGCCATGACGATACGGCGGTTCAATTGATCCAGTTCGGCGATTTCCACCATGCGAAGGATAATGAATGATCAAATCCGTCATTGTCAAGTATCTCTGCACTCTATTTCCTCAGCGCGACAGATTGGAGCGCTCATCGAGACCGTTGAAGAGCGTGCGTGCCAGGCTTATTGGGGGTGTGGTCGGCGTCGTCGATCCCGAGGTCGGCGAGGTTGGCGATAGTCATGTCGCTCGGTCCGTGGCTGGCGCGACCCCCGCGGATCCGACCTCAGCTGGGACTGCCCCGACTTTGGTTGACACCTGACCTGTGAAGTTCGTCCTCGCTGGAAGAATCAGCGTTATGCCGAAGCCCTACCCCCAGGAGCTTGGCGACCACATCGTCGCAGTTGGCTTCGATGAACGCGGCTACTTCTTGTGTTGGCGGTCAAGCTTCGCCCCGAAGAAACTGGTGGGATCGCTTGAGTATCTCGTTGGCCCGCTTGAGCTCACGATTTTCCTGCTCGAGCATCCTCACCTGTACGGCGTCAGCGCTGCTGACACCCGCGGCCCTCGTCCATGTCGGCCTGGCGCACCCAGGACCTCACCGACTCCGTGCCCTGCCCCAACTACGCCGCAACGCGGTGGATCGTGCCGCGCTCGGTACCTAGGTCGGCACGCGCCGTCCTGACCATTCGCACTGCAGCGGCCTTCTCTTCAGGGCTGTAGCGACGCGTGGTCGGCTTCCCCGCGGTGGTGTCTTTCGGCATGTCCATCCTCGTTTCCAAAGGATGAAGTCTCTAACCAACCCCGCGCGAGTCAGGCCAAGCCAAAACTGTTGGTCTGGCGATACGGATGCTTGGCCGTCCCTGGACGCCGGGGCGCCGGCCGACTGGGTCTCCGGCGACAGGGTCTACGACCGACACTCCGAGCTCCGGATGATGCTCGAACAACGTCAGATGCCCTACGTGCTTGCGGTTCCAGTCAACCAGCGGGTGATCGCCACCATCGATAACGGCGCAGCCAGCAAGGTCGCCGAGCTCCGAGCCGACGCCCTCGCCACCACGCTGCAGGCTCAGGCATGGAAGATCTCACCCGGCGCCGACTCCAGGGGACCCCGCGTATATCACTGGGGAGTTGCGATCCGGCTCCTGGAGAGCGACGACAGCTACTGGCTGCTGGTCAAACGCAACCTGACCGATCCCGATGACCTGGCCTACTACCTGCGCTACGACCCCAAATGCGCCCGCTTCGCGAGCTGATGCACGTGGCAGGCGCCCGCTGGGCGATTGAGGAAGCCTTCCGGACCGCCACGGGCCAGGTCGGCCTGGACCAGTACCAGTCCGACGCTACGACAGCTGGTGTCGACACATCACGGGGCGATGCTGGCCCGTGCCTTCCTCATCGTCACCACCGCCGAGGCCGGCGCAGGAAGGGAGCGCCCCGCACGGTCGAGGAGCTGATCCCGCTGACGGTGCCCGAGGTTGGGCGGCTGCTCGCTGGCCCCATCTGGCAGCACAACAAGCCACTGATTCCGTCCTCGACTGGTCACCCTGGCTGCGACTACGCCAGGCCCGCGCCCGGCGATGCCACTACGCCACCAAAGGCGCCTCCCACATAACTGCGGCTGAAGTACTAGTTCTCGAGGAGCGTCGACAAGAATCCACACGTGCGTCGGACAGCTCCTCGCCAGAGTTAGATGAGTAATGATCAGAGCCTGTGGATGGCCCTTGGCCGGGTGACGTGAAGGAGCGCACCTTCCCGAGGATGATCTGCAAGACATCAGGTTCGGATCAGGACCGGCGTTGGCGCGCTGGTTCGGGAAGGTACGCCCATGCTCAAGGTAGTCCAGGAGACG
>NZ_JACMOM010000042.1 GCF_014378035.1 Aeromicrobium sp.
GGGCACGCCGCGTGCTCGTGGTCGACCTGGCCACCTCGACACGCGACCTGGTCGGGATCGATGAGACCGAGCACCTCGGCAGCGAGGGCGGCGGCCTGCGCCAGCGGCTGGCCTTCGACCCCGAACGCACCACCGCGGCCAGAGTGCTCGCCGCGGTCTCCGAGCAGGTAGAGGTGCTCGACTTGACCGTCGACGAGCCCGACGTCGAGGACGTCGTACGACGGGTCTACGCGGCGCGCCGGTAGCCGCAGGACACTCTGCCGAGAGTCGGGCGCGCTGGCCGCCCTCGCGCATGGCGGCAGCGACGGTCGACAAAGGACGAGATCCTTTGTCGTGCCCCAGTCTGAAGACGTGGCTGCATTCTCAGTTGCACACGAGTCCTGCTGGGCCGATCATCTCGGCATGCGCGTTCTGTGGTTGTTCGGACCCCCCGGAGTGGGGAAATCAACAACCGCATGGGAGGCACTGAACGCTCTCAGCCGTGATGGCGCGGAGACTGCATACGTCGATATCGATCAACTCGGCATGGTCTACCCCGCACCGGACAACGACCCGTACGCGGAGCGCCTCGCCTGGTTATGCGCTGGCAGCAGTGGCCGGTGAGTACGAGCGACAAGGCGCCGAGTGGCTGGTCGTCTCCGGAGTCTTGAACCCCGACATCATGCCGTTCTACATCGACCTCATGGCCCCCTTCCAACTATCCATGGTCCGCCTCACCGTTGACCTGACAGAACTCAAAGCGCGGATGGACGCACGCGGCGTTGACAACGCAGGATGGGAAGAGGTCCTGGAAGACGTGCAGGCATACGAAGCCGCGAACTCGGAGACTCCGGTGGTCGTTGCGGCCGGTGTGCCACCGAACGAGATTGCTCGCAGGGTAATCGCAGCAGCCACAGTTGCTCGACACACCGAGGACAACCGACGAGGGGCCGGTGACGAGCAGGAGCCGAAGCCGGGAATCAGGCCATCTGGAGACGCCATTCTTATCGGCGGCACCCCCGGCGTCGGCAAGTCGAGCGTCGCTTGGACCGCATTCATGACCCTCCGTGATCACGGCACACGAACAGCATTTATTGACCTGCGCCAGATCGGCTTCCTCGGGCGCGATGGCGGGCCGGTCAATCATGAACTGCAAGCCGCAACACTCGCCGCCCTATGGCCCGTCCACTTTGCCGCGGGGGCGCACCTGCTCCTACTCAACGGCCCCGTAGACAGTGCCGACCAAGCAGATATTTACAGGTCCGCTCTTCGCGAGACTCGTCTGACGTGGTTTCGGCTCATCGCAACTGAGTCGGCGCTTACAACACGAATCCGAGGTCGGCGCAAGGGTCGGAACACTGCCCGTCTCGCCGGAGACACCCTGAGTGACCTTGACGACGCCGCCGCATACCGCGTCGCTAGGGAATCCTTTGAAGCGCAGCAACGCGCACAGTCGCACTCAGATTCGCCGGCCCCTGATACCAGCCACCTGTCGGTGCACGCCGTGGCAGAGCAGGTCTTACGAGGAGTGCGCTGAGAGCCGACCCGCGGGGGCAGCGGAACTGAAAGAACGCCCGATCATGGCCAGTGCGATGTCGTGCCGATGAGCGGACTGTCGACCGAACGCTCGAACCGCACTCGACTCGACTATCGGCATGGTTGTGTGGTGTCTAGAGATGAGGCGACTGTGAAGGGATGGCGTCCATGTCGGACAGCACGTTGGACTTTGGCCTAAGGCCTTCCTCGCCCCGGTACCCCTGTCGATCGATCGCCGCTCGCAGTTCGCTGATCGCTGAATCGCTGATCGCTCATGTATGAACGCCCTGACGTCGTCGACGACACGACGGTGCTCGCTGCAGTCCGCGAATGGTGGAAGGTGGACGTGGACGCGATTACCTACCTCCCAGTCGGCTTCGGTGGTCACCACTGGTGCGCGTCATGGCGGGGCGAGCCCCGGCTGTTCGTGACGCTCGAGGGCCTCGGCTTCCGTCACGACCTCACGTCACTGGGAGCGACCTACGGCGCCGCCGCGGCACTTGGGTTCGCTTTCGCGAACGCGAACCTCGAGCCATGGGTGGTGCCTCTCGTGGGGCATGCACTGAGCGTCACACCGTGGCTCGATGGCGTTCGACCAGCCATCCTCGACGTCGTAGCAACCACTGCAATGCTCGACTCCCTCCATGCCGTAACCCCGCCACCGGGTCTGCGCCGGTGGGCTCCCCTCGTCGATTCCGACCTGGCCGATCGCCTCACCGACGCCGTAAGGCGGCCGTGGGGCGCTGGTCCATTTGGCGAACGGGCTCGGGCCGCGATTGCAGGACGACTGGACGAGATCGAAGGTTGGGTAGCGGAGTACCACCGGCTGGCTGACGTGGCCCGCTCTCGCCCGTGGGTCACGACGCACGGCCAGCCAGGCATTCACAATCAGTTGCTGACCTCGGACGGCCTACGCCTCGTCGACTGGGAGTCCCTCATGCTGGCTCCCGCCGAGCGCGACCTGCGAACCGTGGGCGTCGGCAACGACACGATGGTCGATATGTTCGCGCTTGAGTGGCGGCTCGACGAGGTCAACATCGGTGCCACCTGGTTGCAGGCCCCGCACGGGGGAACGGCCGATGACCGCGAGACCCTCGAAAACCTTCGAGAGGAACTCGGCCTGCCACGTCGGGCGTGAAACTCAACAAGTCGGCATGGTCGAGGAACTCGACCGTCGGGCGGGCCCTAGTCCCAAGCCGAGCAAATCGGAACGCACTCATCTGCCGCGGACAGCGCGTTTGGGGCCCGACTTTCCACCGCGAATGACCCTGTGGAATGGGTTGCTGTTCCACTGGGCACATGTTCTAATAGATGTAGCACGCGGCTCAGGTCGCACCGATGCAGGAGTCCTCCGGGTGTGCTGCCGGGGCTCGTCATTCTGTGACGCCTTGCATCAAGGTCCTTGATAAGTCCCGTGGAGAGATACCCGGGCGCAGCTCGACTGCAAGGCACCCTGATGCTCTGCCCCGTTAGTTCCACCCCGGCTGCGGTGATCGGTTGCGCTGATGCGCAGCTGGCCCCGCTGGGTGGGCGATTGTGGGCAGCGGTCTCGGACGCGGACCTGGTCGAGGGCCTGGGTGCGTTGATCGAGGTCGAGGCGCACCTCGCCGCGCTCCAGGCGCGGTTGCTCGGTGAGATCGCGACACGTGACCTGGCCCGCAAGAAGCTGGCGTGGGCCTCGACCGGTGAGTGGTACGCCCACACCGCCGGGATCACCCGTGGCGCCGCACACCGCGCCGTGGTCCACGCCCAACTCTTGGTCGGTGAGCGGGAGGCCACCCTGGCCGCGCTGGAAGCCGGCCACGTCTCCGGCGTCCAGGCCGGGGTGATCTGTGCGGCGATCGACCAGCTCCCCACCAACCCCACCCTGCGAGCTGATGCGGAAGAACGGTTGCTCGTCGAGGCCGCCCACCTCGATGCGACCCAGCTCACCGCCGCCGGGAAACGGATCCTGACGGTCATCGACCCCGACCGCGACGAGCGCAGAGCCGA
>NZ_JACMOM010000043.1 GCF_014378035.1 Aeromicrobium sp.
AGGGGCCCGTGCCCGAGGAGATCTATGCGATCCCGCTCGGCCAGGCCAAGACGCTGCGCGAGGGTGGCGACATCACCATCGTGGCGATCGGCCGGATGGCACTGGAGGCCCAGAAGGCGGCCGACACCCTGGCCGCGGACGGCATCTCGGCGGAGGTCATCGACCCGCGCACCGTTCAGCCCTTCGATACGGCCGCGGTCGTGGCTTCGGTCAAGCGCACCAACAGGGTGCTGATCGTGCACGAGGCGGTCACTTTCGCCGGGATCGGCGCTGAGATCTCCTCGCAGATCCAGGAGGAGGCCTTCGACTACCTCGACGCCCCCGTGATGCGCCTGGGTGCACCATTCTCCCCCGTGCCGTTCTCGCCGGTACTCGAGTCGGCCTATGTCCCGGACGCCGCCCGGATCGCGTCCGGCGCCCACGCCCTGCTGGCCCGGGTCTAAGGTGGCCACCGAGGTCCTGCTGCCCAAACTTGGACTGACCATGACCGAGGGCACCATCCTCGAGGTCCTGGTCGGCAACGGAACGGTGATTGCCGTCGGCGACCCGATCATAACGGTGGCGACCGACAAGGTCGACGTCGACATCGAGGCCGAGGCTGCGGGCTCGTTCCACGCCGCCATCGACACCGGAGTCACACTGGCGCCCGGCGCGCTGCTCGCCTGGCTGCTCGAGCCGGGCGAGACCGTCCCGGACGGGGGCGCCACACCCGTGGCCACCGACGGTCCCACCCCCGCCCCGCTGGAGGTCGCGGAGCCCGATGCCGCACCGCCCGCCCCCAAGGCTTTGGCCGGCGGGCGCCTACTGGCCTCGCCGAATGCCAAGCGGGTCGCCGCCGACCTCGAGATCGACCTGACCACGGTCCACGGGACCGGGCCCGGCGGCCGGATCGTGTCCGAGGACGTCGAGGAGGGCGCCGCGAAGCCGGCGCCCGTCGTTGCCGCATCCATCCCCGTGATTTCCACAGCCGCCGCCGGTGGGGTCACCGCGATGGACCTGAGGCCGCCTCTGCGCAAACTCGCCCGCAGCCTGGGCGTCGAGGTCGCCACCATCGTCGGTACCGGACCGGGCGGCAGCGTCGTGCGCGCCGATGTCCTGGCCGCCTTCGATCCACAGGTCGATCGTGAGATTGCAGTGGTTAGCTCGACACCGACGAAGTTTGGACAGAACGCGGTCACCAAGGTTGTACCGCTCACCGGTATGCGCGGGGCCATCGCCAGCCGCATGCATGCCAGCCTGCAGGAGTCTGCCCAGCTGACCCATGGCTACCACGTCGCTCTCGACGCGGTTGTGGCACTCCGGGCCCAGCTCAAGGCTGAGAGCCGGGATGGGGACTTGGTGCCGAGCATCAACGACTTCGTCGTCATGGCCGTCGCGCAAGCGCTGGTCACTCATCCGGGGATGAATGCCAGCATCGCGGACGGCGAGGTCCGCCATCTGCGCGACATCCACGTCGGCCTCGCGGTGGCGGTTCCGGACGGGCTCTACGTCCCGGTGATCCGCTTCGCCGACCAGCTCAGCCTGCTGGAGATCACTGAGGAGACGCGCCGGCTGGCGACCGTCGCTCGCAGCGGCAAGCTCACCCTGGACCAGCTCGAGGGAGGGACCTTCGCAGTCACGTCGCTGGGCACCTATGGTGTCGACTTCTTTACCCCAGTGATCAATCTCGGCAACGTCGGGATCCTCGGCGTGGGGCAGATGCGCGACGGAGTGCGCTGGGAGGGCGAGCGACCTGAACGCACCCACGAGGTCACCCTCAGCCTGACGTTCGACCATCGCGCGGTAGACGGCGCGCCCGCCGCCGAGTTCCTGCGGACCCTCGACGACCTGCTGTCACGCCCCCTGCGTCTGGTGCTCAGCTGACTCAACACAGACACCGTCTCCGTCGTGGGGACAGATTCCACGACGGGGGCGGTTTCCACCGAGCCGACCGTCGAGACCAAGGCGTCGGGTCCGATGCATCGTTCACCCGGACTGATGTCACGCGCCGCCCGACAACATCGCGTTCTAGTCCTGTAGGAGGTCAAACATGCGTGCCGGTATCTACCGAGGGATTCGCACACTCGTTATAGAGGACGTGCCGGACCCGGTCGCTGGCCAGGGCGACATCGTGCTCGACGTCGCAGTATGTGGGATATGCGGGTCCGACCTGCATTCCTACACCGAAGGCGCCTGGATCTCCGACGGCATGGGAATGGGCCACGAGTTCGCCGGCCGAGTGCGCGCGATCGGCCCCGGGGTCGACGGGCTCGCCCTCGGCGACGCCGTGACCGTGAATCCGTTCGTGCCGTGCGGTCAGTGCGCCCAATGCCTGTCCGGGCGGACTAATCTCTGCGCCGACGCATCCGCCAGCGGAGGCACGGCCTTCGCCGAGCAGATCCTCATCCACGACGTCGAGGTGGGCCGACGTGTGTTCGCCATCCCCGAGGGAGTGACACTCGAGGAAGCGTGCCTACTGGAACCACTATCGGTAGGGATGCGCGCGGTCGCCCTCAGCGGCGCGACCGCCGGTCAGACAGTCGCAGTGGTCGGCTTGGGCGCCATCGGTCAGTGCGTGGTGCAGGTGCTGCGGGCTCAAGGTGTCACCGGGATCATCGCGGTGGACCGTTCGACGATGCGGCTGCAGCGAGCACTCGAGTCAGGAGCTTCGGCCACCGTGGATGGCAGCAACGGTAATCTCACCGATGAGTTGATTGCACTGACCCACGCGACCGTCTCGCCGTTCCAGGAAGCATCCGACGTGGACGTGGTGATCGAATGCGCCGGCGCCGTTGGGCTGCTACCGGCGGTCCTGCGTGCCACCAAGGCAGGCGGAAGCGTGGTGTTCGTCGGACTGTTCAGTCGCCCGGTCGAGATCGATATCAATACGGTCGTGCAGAAGGAACTGCGGCTATGTGGCAGCTTCGCTTACACGGTCGCCGATGTGAAGAACGCATTCGAACTGATCGCCACTGGGCGGGTCGACATGGCGTCGCTGATCACCCACCGACGGCCGCTGGACGAACTAGGTGCCGCGTTCGACGACCAGCTCGACGGCGAGAGCTCGATCAAGGTCGTGGTAGGTCCAGGGTCGTGATCGACCGCGCGCTCATGGTTGACGAGCCTGCGGTAGTTGCTTGAGCGTCTAGGGGTGTCAGCAATGCTCGTCTTCGAAGAACCTGTCGACGGTGGCCCGGCGATCGAATTGGCCGCGTCCCACGCACTTCTAGTCCAGGCCGGCCAGGGAGTCTTCGATCACGCGATCCGGATGTACCAACCCAGGCGTAACGCCATCGTTTTCAGTACCAGTGAGCGCAACAATCCCGCATTCGAAGAGGCTGTCCGTGTGGCAGAAGGCAGCGGGTTCGCTCCTGCAGTTCGTGTCGTGGGCGGCCGCGCTGTCGCCTGCGGCGTGGAGTCGCTCGTGATCGACATCATCCGACGGGAACGAGGGGATGTCGCAGCACACAGCGGACGCTTCGAAACATACGGCCGCCGTATCGCATCGACGTTGTCAGCATTCGGTGTGGACGCCCGCCCTGGCGCGGTCCCGGGTGAGTTCTGTCCCGGGAATCACAGCGTGAACGTCGGCGGTCGAGTCAAGGTGGTCGGGACTGCCCAGCGGGTAAACCGCAATGCATGGATGTTCAGCATGGTCGTCATAGTCGGGGGAGACCTCGACCGGGTCCGTGCTGTTCTTGGCAGCGTCTATGCGTTGATGGGCCACGACTTCGATCCGGAATCGGTGGGCAGTCTTGCTGCCGAGGTTCCGGACCTCAACCGTGTCGACCTCCGAGCCGCCCTTCGGGCGGCCCTGATCGGCGATCACGAACCTGTTGCTCAGCGGTTTGACCAAACGGCAATGGACTTGGCGACACAGCTACTTCCGCGGCACCGCGCTCTCGAGCACTAGGCGCCAGCCTCGATCGGCGTGGACGATCTCAGCGGGAGCCACACCCCGGAACGTCGCCACGACTGCAACGGCTGAACTCGACACGGCTTCGCCTCCGTCCTGGAGCACCGTTGCACAAACCAGAATAGGCGCGTGCGAAACGGGACGATGCCAACCACTGCCGATCAATCCGGTTCGAGATCCCAGGCCGGGTGCCCGAAACCCCAAGCCGCCCGGAGTAGTAGACATAGTCCCGGGATCGGCGTAGATCGACGATGATCAGTCCACAGCGCCGCAACGTAACGAGCTCGTAAGTGAGCCGTCCGGCTCGATGTAGGTCGGTGAGGCGGGTCACCCGGTCGGTCGCGATCGCGACCAGCACCCGACTTCCGTGTTTGGCCGCTACGACTGCGTTGCGGTGAAGGCATGCCGCAGAGCGGCATCGCGGTCGGCCATGAACCGTCGCGCCACCTCGGCGTTGGGGACCATCCGGTCGAACCCGTGATGCGCGGCGCGATAGACGTGCAGTTCCGTAGGGACCCCGGCCTGCATCAGGCGGAGCGCGTAAAGGACGTCCTCGTCGACAAAGAGGTCAAGCTCGCCAGTCAGGACGGTGGCGGGGGCCAACTCGGACAGATCCTGCATCCGGGTCGGAGCAGCGTACGGGGATACGTCATCGGTGCCGTAGGCCTCGCCGAGGTAACTACGCCAACCGATCTCGTTGCTCGTGCGGTTCCACACCTGCGGGTCCGTAACCATGTGGCTGGCCGGGGTGGAGTTCGTGTCGTCCAGCATCGGGTAGATCAACAGTTGGTGGGCGATCGAGAGCTCACCTCGGTCACGTACGAGCAAGGCGAGACCAGCAGCCGACCCACCGCCCGAGCTCGCCCCGCCCACGACCACGCGTGAAGGGTCGATGCCCAGGTCTAAGGCGTTGCGGATCGTCCAGGCTAGTCCGGCGTAGCAGTCCTCGGCGGGAGCCGGGAAGGGAGCCTCCGGGGCGCGTCGCCAGTTCACCGATACCACTGCGCACTTGTGTCGTTCCGCGATGTCGGCGCAGAACTGATCATCCAGGTCCGGTGCCGTCAGGACATACCCGCCGCCCTGGATCCAGTACAGACACGGCACTACCCCCTCGGCGTCCTTCGGCCGGAACAACCGGACCATCACATCCGGCTGGCCCGGCGCACCCGGCGCCATGTGGTCCGCCGAAGATACCAAGGGACTCATACCGGCTCGGTTGATCTGCGCATAGAACTCCCCCAACGCCTCACGCGCGGCCGGAAGATCAGTCAGATCCAGCACAGGGAGCTGCAGAACGACTTCGGCGAGCTCCGGGTCGAGCCGGTCCATGATGGGCATACGCCTGGCCTCTCAAACACTCTCAGAATCATGGCTGAATAGCTGGATCGAGCGGGTGACTTGAAGGGGCGTCACCGACAGCTCAGGTTCGTGGGATTGGTCCAACTAGGGTCCCGGTCGGGTCAGCGTGCCTGGGAACCGCATTGTGACGACTGTGCTGGCTCCTGGCGCGGCGGCGATACCCCTCAGCAGGATCTGCCAGAACTCCTCTGCGAGATCAGCGGTCGACAACTCACCGCTTGCGTCGTACCACTGGTAGGCCCAATTGCAGATCCCGAACAGTGCGAGAGTCACGATCTCGGGATCACAGGAGAACTTACCTTCAGTGTTGCCCTGCTCAAGCAGTCTGATGACCGTGCCTGCGTAGGCGTCACGTTTGGCCCGGATGGCCAGCTGCTGGTCGACCCGCAAACTACGATGGCACTCGAAGAAGACACGAACGTGCCCTCGGTGCGTCCGCATGAGATGCAGGATGTCCTGCATTATGCCGAGCAGACACTGATCCGCAGGAAGATGCGGTTGCGCCGCCACGCGCGCGTCGTGTTCGGCGATGATCAGATCGATGAACTCATCGTGGATCGCATAAAGAATGTCGCTCTTGCTCTTGAAGTAGTGGTAGAGCGTCGGCTTGGCCACTCCTACGGCGGCAGCGATGTCCTCCATCGACGCGACGTGGTACCCGTACGTGTTGAACAGCTCGGCCGCTTGGACCACGATTTGTTGCTTGCGTCCCTGCACCGATGGGAGGGGCTTCGATTTAGCGACTTTCTGCACCTCTCATCGAAAGTACCGCCTGCTCGTATCTACAGACGATATAAAGTTCAATCAGACTGCTAGCGCCACGGGGACCTCACGTGAATCAGGCAAACCCAAACTACACCATCGGCCGGCCAGTCGGACGCCAACGCCGACGCCGACCTCTCGCGTTCAGTCCCTGGCGCAAGACCGCAGGTCTCATGCAAAATCTCCGTATCACCACTGCTAGTCGATCTTTACTTTGACTCCTGTAATGTCACGCCGAGTTACTTGACATTCATTTCTGTTTGATCAATACTCGGGGGCGCCGACCGAACGGTCGGACTGTCGGACTGTCGGACTGTCGGACCCCACTGTCACGTCTGGAGTTCCGCGATGACCGCTCTCCAGTCGGAGAACGTTTCAAAGACGCTGCCCGGCACCGTTTCGCCTAACGGCGTGTCCTCTGACAGCAAATTCGTGCGAGGAATTTATATGACGAGAGGTGACGCATGAACCATGTCATCATCCTGATTCTCGGCTTGGCTGCGGGAGCCGCCTACGCGCTGATCGCCCTCGGCCTCGTACTCACCTACCGCGGGTCGGGAGTCATCAACTTCGCTCACGGCGCCTTCGCGATGTTCGGTGCCTACACGTTCATCCAGATTCGCGATTCCGGGCAACTAGTCTTCCCGTTCGTGCCGTTCTCGATCGGCATAGGAGACAGCGCCTCACTGGTCGTGTCGATCGTGTACACCCTTGTCGTCGGGCTACTCATGGGCCTGCTCTCGTACTACCTGATCTTTCGGCCGCTTCGTGCCGCCCCGATGCTGGCCAACGTTGTGGCAAGCGTTGGCCTGCTGCTGAGCTTGCAGGCCACGGCGGTCCTGCAGTTCGGTTCGAACAACACCTCGACCGCGCCGGTCTTCCCGACCGGGTCAGTGTCCATCGGCACTTACTTCGTCCCGACCGACAGGTTCTTCCTCACCGGCCTGACAATCGTCATCGCCATTGTGCTGACGTTGGTCTATCGCTTCACCAGGTTCGGGCTCGCTACTCGCGCTTCAGCGGGCAACGAACGGGGGGCGATGATCCTGGGCTACAACCCCTATCGCCTTGCCGCCGTGAACTGGGCTCTCGCCAGCGCACTCGCCTGCGTCGCGGGAATCGTGCTCGTCCCGATCTCGGGTGTAGACGCCATCACGATGACGCTGCTGATCGTCCCTGCCCTCGGTGCGGCGTTGATCGGGCGGCTCACGTCGTTCTCGATCACCGCAGTCGCGGGTCTGCTCATCGGAGCGGCGCAGTCGGGGATCCTCGATCTACAGACTTTCGGCTGGTACCCGGAGTTCGCCAAGACCGGTGCCTCTCAAGGGTTGCCCTTCCTGGTCATCATCGCGGTCCTGGTGATCGGTGGACGCCGGCTGCCGGCCCGAGGATTCAGCTCGGCGCGACTACCCATCTCCCGGGCCGCAAGTCCTACTGCTCGGCTAATCACCTCGATCGCCGGGCCAATCGTGTTGCTTGTCCTGCTATTCACACTCAGCTCCGGTCTGGTGCTGGCTCTGATGAACTCGATGGTCATCACCATCATCATGTTGTCGATTGTCGTACTGACTGGCTTCGTGGGCCAGATCTCGTTCGCTCAAGCTGCGATGGCAGGCACCGCGGGCTTCGGTCTGAGCAAGTTCGCAGACCAGTTCGGTATCCCGTTCCCGTTGTCTCCGATCCTCGCCGTCGCGCTGGCCACGGCCGTGGGCGTGCTCGTCGGACTTCCCGCCCTACGTGTGCGTGGTGTCCAACTGGCGGTGGTCACGCTGGCCGGCGGGATCGCGGTCCAAGAGTTTCTGTTCAAGAACCCGTCTTTCACTGGCGGACTGCTCGGCAGCAAGGTCCCTAACCCCAACCTGTTCGGGTTGGACCTGGGCGTGCGCGCTCAGGGTGAGTTCCCTCGGCCCGTCTTCGGGGTCTTCCTCATCATCGTATTGGTCCTGCTCTGCCTGGCCGTGACCAACCTGCGGATCGGCATCACCGGGCTCCGTTTCCTCAGCCTGCGAGCGAACGAGGCAGCTGCGGCGTCCATCGGCATCAACGTGGCCGCCACCAAGCTGCTCGCGTTCGGCATCGCGTCGGCGGTGGCAGCGATCGGAGGCGTGATGATCGCCTACCTGCAGACCACTGTTTCCTTCGGCTCCTTCGACGTCTTTGTGGGACTCACCTGGTTGGCCCTTGCGTACATGGGCGGCATCACCAGCGTCTCGGGTGCGCTAGTCGGCGGCGTGCTCGCGGGCGGCGGTGTCCTGTCGACCGTCCTGGA
>NZ_JACMOM010000044.1 GCF_014378035.1 Aeromicrobium sp.
AAAGGCGAGGCACTGCCCGACGAGGCACCCTTCCTCCCGGAGGGCCGCAACCCCGGCTCCTGGCTGTACGCCTGCCTCAAGGTGCCCCGATGATGATCCCCGGCGGTGCGCCATGACGGCCGCGGGCCTCGATGTCGATGCACTCGCTGTCGAGATCTCAGCACAGGGCTTCGGGGAGTTCGTCGACTTCTACATCGCGAACCGCGCCGTGCGACGTCCGGGACCACCTACAGAGTCCTGACCACCCGGAGACATTCCCGGGCCACGTCAGTCTGATGGCTCGCTGAAGGCGGTCTGCACGACCTCGACCCCGCGGTCGCGGGTGATGAGCCGGCCACGACCGGCCACGCCGATCTGCGGCTTCGTGGTGCCGATCAGCGGCCCTTCGTCGGGGCTGCCCGACAGCAGGAGGCCCGGCATCGCGAGGTCGCGAAGGCTCTGGATGACCGGCTCGTAGAGCGCCCGCGCGGCACCGCCGGAGCGACGGGACAGCACGAGGTGCAGGCCGACGTCGCGTGCCTGCGTGAGCAGGGGCACGAGCGGCAGCAGCGGTGAGCCGGCCTGGGTGGCGACGAGGTCGTAGTCGTCGACGACGAGGAATACGTCAGCGCCCGACCACCACGACCGGTTGCGCAGCTCGGTGGGCGTGACGTCCGGGCCGGGCAGCCTCTTCTGCAGGTAGGCGGCCAGCTCCTCGAGCGCGGGCGCGGCCTGCGACGCGTTGGTGAGGTAGTGCAGCAGCGTCTCGTCGGGCACCTCGCCGAGCAGCGCGCGACGGTAGTCGACGATGATGACCTGCGCCTCGGCGGCGGTGCGGCTGCGCATGACCTCGCGCAGGTACGACCGCAGCAGGGTGGACTTGCCCGAGCGGCTGTCGCCGAAGACCAGCAGGTGCGGCTCCGCCTCGACGTCGAGCGACACCGGGGCGAGGTCGCGCTCGTCGATGGCGAGGTAGATGCGCCGGTCGTCGGCCGCGACGTTGGCGTGCCGGCGCAGGGTCTCGAGCTCGACGCGCTCGGGCAGCAACCGCAGCTTGGGCCCGCGCTTGCCGGTCCAGGCCTCGTCGACCCGCAGCACGAGGTCCTCGACACCGGGCCCGATGGTGTCGACGTCGGCCTTGCCGTCGATGCGTGGCAGCGCGGCGAGGAAGTGCAGCTTGGACGAGATGAGGCCGCGACCGGGTCGACCGACCGGCACGAGCGCGGCGGTCTTGCGGTCGATCTCCGAGTCGGTGGTCTCACCGAGCCGCAGCTCGAGCCGTGTACCGAAGACGTCACGCACCGCGGCACGGAAGTCGGCCCAGCGCGCGGCGCTCGCGATGAGGTGCACACCGAAGGTGAGGCCTCGCTGAGCCATCGCCTGCAGCTCCATCTCGAGCGCCTCGAAGTCGGAGCGCACCGTGCCCCACCCGTCGACGACGAGGAACACGTCGCCGTAGCCGTCGTCAGCACGTCCGTCGTTGCGGCGCGAACGGTAGGTCTCGATCGAGTCGATGCCCTGGCTGCGGAAGTAGGCCTCACGACGGTCGACGACGCCCTGCACCTCCGCCACGATGCGGCGCACCACATCGGGCTCCGACCGGGTCGCGACACCCGACACGTGCGGAAGATCGGCCATCGGGGCGAATGTGCCACCACCGAAGTCGAGGATGTAGAACTGCGAGTCACGCGGGGTCGAGGAGAGCACGAGGCTCGACACGAGGGTGCGCAGCAAGGTGCTCTTGCCGCTGCGGGGACCACCGACGACCGACACGTGCCCGCCGGAGCCGGCGAGGTTGAGCTCGAGCACGTCGCGGCGCTGCTCGCGCGGACGATCGACGATGCCGATGGGCACGACCAGCCCACCGCGGGCGTGCCACTGCGGCGAGATGAGGCCCAGCTCGGGATCAACCAGGAGGCCGGGCATCAGGGCATCGAGCGTGTCGGGCTCGTCGAGCGGCGGCAGCCAGACCTTGTGTGCCTGGACACCGCGACCGGTCATGCTGTCGACGGCGATGTCGAGCACCGAGCGCGCGTCGTCGACCACCTGTGGAAGTGGCGTGTCGAAGACCTCGGGCGCGAACGACTCCGCCGGCATGACGTGGCGCGAGGTGAACGGCAGGATGGCCCGGGCGCGGGCGGCGCCGCCGCCCGTGGGCGTGGCGACCTGCTGCGGTGGCGGGCCCGAGACGTAGGCGCCCTTGAATCGCTGCAACGTCGCCTGGTCGGGTTTGAGATAGCCCAGACCCGGGACGGACGGAAGCTCGTAGGCGTCGGGCACACCGAGCACGGTGCGCGACTCGCTGCTGCTGAACGTCCGCAGACCCACGCGGTAGGAGAGGTGGCTCTCGAGGCCCCGGAGGCGTCCCTCCTCCAGACGCTGTGAGGCGAGCAGGAGGTGCAACCCCAGTGAACGACCCAGTCGGCCGATTGCGACGAAGAGGTCGATGAACTCCGGCTTGGCTGACAGCATCTCGGAGAACTCGTCGACCACGATGAACAGGCTCGGCATGGGCGCGAGGTCCTCGCCGCCGGCACGCGCCTTCTCGTAGTCGCGGATGGACGCGTAGTTGCCTGCCCGGCGCAGAAGCTCCTGCCGGCGGACCATTTCACCGGACAGCGCATCCTGCATGCGGTCGACGAGGGGGAGCTCGTTCTCGAGGTTGGTGATGACGGCCGACACGTGCGGCATGTCGGCCAGGCCGGCGAACGTCGCACCACCCTTGAAGTCGACCAGCACCATGTTGAGGTCCTCGGCCGAGTGCGTCATCGCCAGACCGAGCACGAGGGTGCGCAGCAGCTCGGACTTGCCTGAGCCGGTCGCGCCGATGACGAGGCCGTGAGGGCCCATGCCCTGCTGCGCCGACTCCTTGATGTCGAGATAGACCGGAGCGCCGCTGTCCTCGACGCCGATCGGTACGCGCAGCTTGTCGCGGGCTGGGCGGTGGGCCCACGCCGAGTCGGGGTCGAAGTCGCGGACGGAACCGATGCCGAGCAGCTCGATGAGGTCGGGGGTGCCCGCCAGGGTCTCGTCGCCCGCGGCGCCCTCGGTGGTGCCCAGCGGGGCGAGGCGCCGGGCGAACGCCTCGGCAGTCGCGATGTCGAGCTGGTCAGCCGCGCTCCGCAGCGGCTCCTCACGCACCCGCTGCGCCGTCACGTCGGCCATGCCGTTGGGCAGGAGCTGCGCCCCGAGCTCGAGCCGTAGCCGGTCAGGGTCGTCCAGCTCGTCCCAGTGCTCGGGCAGGTCGAGAACCGTGACGCTGTGGATGCCCTCCTGCGGCAGCACATGACTGTCGGGCGGCACCTGCGCGCCGTCGATGACGATCAACAGGTGGGGCACGGCGGCGGGTTGGTCGGCCCCGAACCGCGGACGCTCGGAGATGTCCTGGGGCAGCATCGCGGCAAGGTCGTCGAGCGAGCTGGTGAGCATGCGGCTCGGACCGACGGCATCGCTCTCGACGGGGCTCTGCGCGTGGGGCAGCCACTTGAGCCACTCCCACTCGTCGAGGTAACGCTCGTCGCAGAGCACCGCAATGATGAGCTGGCCGGGAGCGTGGAATGCCGATGCTTCGCAGATGATCGAACGGGCCAGGGCGCGTGAGTGCTCTGCGCGACCCGTGACCTCGACTCGGCTGAAGGCGCGCAGATCGATGGCGGCCGGTAGGTCGGGCTGCACGCGGTGCACCGCGAGCAGGCGGTGCAGAGCCGATGCCGCCACCGGGTCGAGCTGGTCGATGGGCGCCGACTCGGGCGGAACGAGCTCGAGCGCCAGCGGTTGCGACGACGTGCCGTAACGCACCTGCAGCCGGCTCTCATGCTCCGAACCGCGCTCCCACAACCGGCTCTCCTCGGCCGCGAACGACGGGAGCGAGTGCGGCGCGGGATGGTTCCAGAGCAACGAGTCGCGCTGCTGCTTGGCTGCGGCGCGCACCGTCGCACGCACGCCGGCCAGGTACTGCAGGTACTCCCGACGGACACCGCCGACCTTGGACGTCCGCTGCTTGCGCTGACGGTCGATGCTCACACCGACGAAGCCGAGCGTGGCGACGAGGAACATGCCGCCAGCGATGAGGCCCTTGGCGCCGTTGCCGGAGGCCACGAAGGCGATCGAGCCGACACTCGCGAGCATCGGCAACGCCATCATCAGCGGGCCACTCGCACCCTCGTGGGGCTGCACCTCCGGGGGCGGCTGCAAGACGATCTCGCCTGTGGGCATCGTGGGCGGCTCGAGCTTCTGGCCACGCCTCAGCGTCCTGGTCACTCGTCATCCCCCCGGGCGGCAGCACCGCTTCGACAATCGTGTTCCGCTCCTGTGGTGCATGATAGTGGCGTTCTCAGCAGGGGGAGACTTCCGTGTACGAAAGCGTCGTCAGGTCGACGGTCCGACTGACAATCGTCGGTCCGGACGGCCCCCTCGACCTCGTCGTCCCGGTGTGGGCCGACCTTCGCACGGTCAGTCGCCGCTATGCCGGCCGAGTCGGTGTCGCCGACGACATGGTCTTCACCGCATCCGACGGAACAGTGCTCGACGCGCATGTCCCCATTCAGCGCCTGGGCTTTCGTCACGGCGAGCTGATCTACACGTTCCGACAGCACGAGACCCACCCCAGGGGCCCGGCGCAGCACCGCGGTCACGAGCAGGCGCAAGGCCGGACGACGATGTGGCCCGTGGGGCTCGCCGCGATCAGTGGTCTCACCGCCGGGGTCGCGGCCGCCACCGGCGACAACGGCACGGTGCGAAACATCTCGTTGGCTGTCCTCACCATCGGCGCCTTCGTCGCCGCCCTGCCGTGGCGCCACGGTTCTGCCTGGCCCCTGGCAGCCCCTGCTCTCGCCGCGGGAGCCACGTTCACGCTGGTCGACACGCAAGCCGTCGGCGGGCTCCAGGTCGCCGTCGGAGCCGCCGGATTCTCCGCGGTGGCCCTCGGCGCCGTGTCACGGATGCTCAACCGCCGGCGCCACGTCGAGCAGCTCATCTGGATGGTCGCCGGCGGGGCCACGGCACTGACCGCCTCGGTGTGCCTTCTTCTGGACACCTCCGACCGCGCCATGTGGGCGGTGCTCTTCGCCTTCGCACTGCTCGCTGCCCGCATGCTGCCGACCCTCGTCCTGAGCGTCCCAGACCAGGCTCTGCTCGACATCGATCGGCTGGCCGTGACGGCGTGGTCGGCTCGCGATGCTCGGCCCAAGGGGCGGCGCAGTCGCAGCGTCGTCGACCCCGCCGGCGTCCGTGACGTTGCCGTCCGCAGCCGCGTGCTTGTCGACACCGGCACAGTGGCCGCTGCCTTCGCCCTCGCCGTGCTCGGCCCTCTGCTGATGGCCGATCCCGGCAGTGGGTCGTCCGAGGTGGGTGTACGCATCATGGTCGGGTCGGCTGCCGCAGCACTCGCCCTCGGTGCACGCACCGTGCGTTCGCTTGCTCCCCGGGCAGCGCTTCGTCTGTCCGCCTCGGTGCTGGCGATCGTGTTCGGCGCCGACGTGGTGCTCTCCACCGACCGGCTTGGTCTCATCGTCATCGTGTCGCTCATCGCGGCTGCCGCCGGAGTCGCCACCGCAATTGCCGTCGGCCGTGGCTGGCGATCGCTCCGGTGGGGACGGCTCGCCGACTTCGCCGAGGAGATCACCGCCATCGCCGCCGTGGCCGCGTTGCCGCTTGCGACAGGACTGTTCGAGCTCGTGCGCCGCGCTCCCTCGTGATCGACACCACACGTTCATAGTTCTTTGTGACTACGTTTGCTAGTCATGTCGGCACGCATTCCGATAGCCTCGAGACATATTGTCAAGACTCGACGCGGACACGAATTCCTCCGCCGAGAGCACGAATCCAAGGAGGCCGGTCGTCCATGGCCGCAGAAGTCACCAAACAGGACCAGGCACTGACCAACAGCGCCGGTCTGGTCGCCACAACCCACGGAGACCTGACCCAGCAGCTCAGCGTCCTGCGCGGCAAGATCTCCTCGCTGCAGCCGATGTGGAAGGGAGCCGGCGCCGCCGCGTTCCAGCAGGTCATGGTCCGTTGGGACGAGGACTCGCGCAAGATCACCTCGGCGCTCAACGAGTTCGAGGCCAACCTGCGCCAGTCCGAGCAGGTCTACAACGCCACCGACGATGCCCAGTCGGCCACGTTCGCCAAGCTCAACGGTCGCCTCGGCTGACCAAGGCCGATGCACCGGTACGAAAACCTCACACTTCGCAGACCCCTCACACTTCGCAGACCAGGAGAAACGCATGAACGCAGGAGAACTCAAGGTCAACTTCGGTGGCCTCGAAACCGCCGCCTCCGACATTCAGGGCTCGGCCAACCAGATCGAGGCTCGCGTCGACGAGCTCGAGTCGCAACTGTCGAACCTCCGCGCCAACTGGACCGGTTCGGCCTCGGAGTCCTACCAGGTGTCCAAGGCCAAGTGGGACGCAGCGATCCGCGACATGAAGCTGCTCCTCACCGAGATCGGCACCGCCGTCCAGCAGTCCAACGGCGACTACCGCGCCACCGAGGCGTCGAACACCTCGCGCTGGGGCTAGAACCTCACCGATTCGGTGATCCCGGGCCGGACGCCACGGCATCCGGCCCGGCCGACACCACACACATCCGACACCACACACGCCCGACCGAACGCACATTGACACAGGAAGATCACGCGACATGAGCTTGTCTGCCGGAATCCAGGTGGCCATCGAGGCCATCGAGGAGATCAAGAACCGCGGACTTACCGACGCCGAGAATCTTGCGACGTCCGCCACCTCGGAGTTCCGCCACAACCGCACCCCTCTTCACGCGTTCAGCTCATTCCCCATGGCCGCCGAGGTCGCACAGCAGCAGGACGCCGCCTATCAGGTCTACGTCAGCACGATCGACGGTGTGCTCGCCGACCTGCGCACGTTCCAGGCGAATCTTGGCGGCAACGTCAACAGCTGGAAGACCGTCGACGAAGACACCCAGGCTCGGCTGATCAAGTTCGCCAGCAACTTTGGCGACACCTCGCTGCAGTCCGTCACTGCCAACGAGCAGGCGCGGGAGACGTACGCCGAGAAGCTGGGCGTGCCCGCTGACCAGGGCACCTCGACCGTCGACAGCGGATCCACCGCAGAACCTGGTGCCGAGGTGCCACCGAGCGCCAATGGGTCTTCTGATTTGTCGTTCGGCTGAGCAGAACAGACCCTGATGCACCTCATCCGTCGCGCGCTGCCCAGCATCGCTGTCATCGCTGCAGTGGTGCTGCCGAGCGCCGCGGCAGCCGCCGACCCATCGAACTGGTTCGACACCCTCAGAATGGGTGCCAACCACAAGATCTCCACCGGCAAGGGCGTCACGGTCGCGGTCCTGGACGGCTCGTTGGACACCAGCGTCCCCACACTCCAGGGAGCAGACATCTCCTTCGGCAAGGGCTGCAGCTTCACGAAGGCGACATCGCTTCCCGCCAGAGACGATGACCACGGCACCGCCATGACCTCCCTCATCGTCGGACAGGGCAATGGCGGTGTCGTCGGAGCGGCGCCCAACGCGAAGGTCCGTTTCTACTCCATCGACACCAGCCCCGA